>NZ_JAMYUA010000077.1:0-16898 GCF_040322715.1 Mesorhizobium sp. M0106
CCACAGACGGTGTCTTCGACGCCTGGTTCAGACATCAGAAAATAGAAACCATCGACCTCAATGTCCTGGCGCGATAGCATGCAAACTGTTCGCGATGTCCTCGCACATCTGTTCGCGATGTCCCCAGTCCAAACAAAGGGGAGAAGGGGTCACCAGCGTTGGAGTCCCCATGACAACCTTCCTCTTCGACGGCCCCGACACCGCCGCCATCACCATCCTGCTCGCCCATGGCGCAGGCGCTCCTATGGACTCGCCCTCGATGACCGCCACCGCCAAGGCGCTGGCCGCAGCCGGCTTCCGCGTCGCGCGCTTTGAATTCCACTACATGGCGGCTCGCCGCTACGGCCACCGCAAGCCGCCGCCGCGCGCCGAGACGGTGAACCCGGAATACGTCAAGGCGATCGCCGACCTCCGGGCGAAGGGCGTGGAGGGTCCGCTGATCATCGGCGGCAAGTCGATGGGCGGACGCGTCGCTTCGATGATCGCCGACGAGATGTTTTCGAAGGGCGAGATCTCGGGCCTGCTTTGCCTTGGCTATCCCTTCCATCCGCCGGGCAAACCGACGCAGCTTCGGACAAAACACCTCGCCGGCCTCAAGACGCCGACTTTGATCGTCCAGGGCACGCGCGACGAGTTCGGCACGAGGGACGAGGTCGCGACCTACGATCTTTCCGACGCAATCGAAATCCTCTGGCTGGAGGACGGCGACCACGATCTGAAGCCGCGCAAGAGCATTTCCGGTTTCTCCGCCGCCGACCATTTGAAGACACTCGCCGATGCGGTGAAGGCGTGGACCGAACGCATCGTGCGCTGAAGCAGGCCGATGAAGATCGCCACCTTCAACGTCAACAACATCAACAGCCGGCTGCCGAACCTGCTCGCATGGCTGGCCACCGCCAAACCCGACATCGCCTGCCTGCAGGAGCTCAAGGCCAGACAGACGCAGTTTCCGCGCACTGCGCTGGCGGCCGCCGGCTACGGCGCAGTTTGGGTCGGGCAGCCGACCTGGAACGGCGTCGCAATCCTTTCGCGTGGCGCAGAACCCGTTCTGACCCGCGAGGCGCTGCCCGGCGACGACAGTGACCAGCAGGCGCGCTACATCGAGGCAGCGGTCAACGGCATCGTCGTCGCCTGCCTCTACGCGCCGAACGGCAATCCGCAGCCCGGCCCGAAATTCCAGTACAAGCTGGCCTGGCACGAAAGGCTGGAGGCGCATGCGGCAAAGTTACTCGACACCGGCCTGCCGGTGGTGCTGGCCGGCGACTACAACATCGTGCCCGAGCCGCGCGACATCTACCCGACCCGCTCCTATGACGACAACGCGCTGGTCCAGCCGGAAAGCCGCGCATCGTTCCAGCGGCTGCTCGACCAGGGCTGGCTTGACGCGCTGCGCAAGAAGCACCCGACGGAGACGCTCTACACATTCTGGGATTACCGCCGCAATCGCTGGCCGCGCGATGCCGGCCTGCGCCTCGATCATATCTTGCTCAGCAAGAAGCTGTCGCGCCGGCTGGTAGCGGCGGGCATCGACCGCGACGTGCGCGGCGAGACCGGCGCCAGCGATCACGCGCCGGTCTGGGTGGAGTTGAAGTGAGGCACGGAGGCTGGCGCCGCCTTTCCGGGCGGCAACGAGTCAGGTTGGCCGCGCCGCTTCGCGGGCGAACGCCTCGATCAAAGGGGCGTATCCCTCAAGGTCGGGCTGCGTTGCGAAACTGTGGGTAGCGGCGGTCGAAGCCCAGGGCAGCTTTTCCGACGTGAAGACTTCGACGAAAGGCACGTACCATTGGTGCTCGTCCAGCATGGTGGCGCGAACGTTGACGAAAAAGTCCAGTCCATGCGGACGCGTGAACATCCAGCTCTTGCAGTGCGGGCAATAGAGCTGCCGGTGCGGGCCGTGCATGCCGCCGACCACCGGCTCGCCCTGGGTGACGACGAAACCGTCGCTCGGCACGGCGATGGTCAAGGAATACGCGCTGGCGCTCAGCTTCTGGCAGCCGGTGCAGTGACACGCCGTCGTCAGCAAGGGCGGGGCGCTGATGCGAAAGCGTATCCCGCCGCACAGACAACCGCCGTCCCAAGGTAGCTTCCAATCGTCCATTGCTGGCCTCGAGCGAGATCCTCGGCGAGCGATCTAGCGCACGACCGGCCTCCCGGCAACGCCGCGATGCCTGCGGCAGCTGCCTACGGGCTGGGGTAGACTTCGAGCCATCACCGACAAGCCAGGCGCCGAGCGCCATCATTGCAGAGCGGACAGAGGAACAGGTTTGGTGACAGGCTGCTTGCAGCCCCCATGATCGTGATCGGCACGGCTTGCTTCATCGAGGCGTATCTGGCGCTGGGCGAGGCGTGCTCGCGAGGTGCCGGACGGCCTCAGTTTCACCGCCTGCAGACCGGCAACCAGCTCGCCATGTTCGACAGCCAGTCCGGCCCGATCTATGCGGTTGCCTCGCCGCCGCCGGCGCGGTGCTGACCGGCGGCTATGACCGCAGCATCAGGGACTGGCCGGCTGGCGGCGGCGATAGGATGGTGCTTTTCGCCGGCGCGCCGGATTGATTGCGGGATATCCAATTTCGTCGCCGGGGCTTGGACACCCCGACTGTTGCGCTGGGCAACCGCATTTGGATTCTTGCGAAGATGGACCCCCACCCTAACCCGCCCCACAAGGGGGAGGGAATGCTGCCGCGCGCCTTTAACTTCCCCTTTGGCGCCGAAAGGCAGGCAATTTGCCGAGGTCAGTGCCAACGGAAGTCTCCCTCCCCCTTGTGGGGAGGGGTTGGGGTGGGGGTACATCGTAGAGCGAAAGCCTCGGCTTTTCCACCTGCCATAGCCCTGCCCTCAAGGGGGAGATCGGCAGCTCCAGCGTCGGCTTCGGCGCGTATACTTGACCCGCCTACCACCAACGCTATGTTCGCGGCCATGTCAGGGACCAGCCCCGCGGCCGCTGCGCCGCTCATCGTGATCGACCTTCAGACCGGCATGTTCGACGGTGTCGCCGAACCGCCGATCCACGATGCCGACGGCATGGTCGCCCGCAGCCGCGCGCTGATCGAGTGGGCGCGGCGCAGCGGGCGCAAAGTCGCCTTCGTCCGGCATGACGGGCCGCAGGGCGATCCTCTGGCGCCGGGTGAGCCGGGCTGGCCGGTGTGGCCGGCGCTCGGCCAGGCCGAGGACGAGCCGACTTTCGCCAAGCGTGTCGGCGATGCGTTCAGCAATGCCGCCCTTGCAGAATGGGTGGCCGGGCAGGGCGCCGGCGAGGTCGTTCTGATCGGCGCGCAGACCGATTTCTGCGTGGCGGCCACGGTGAAGGGCGCCTTTGCAGCGGGCCTGGGCGTCACCGTGGTTTCCGACGCCCACAGCACGCTCGACGCGGCCAGCGAGACCAGCGAGACCGCCGCGGAGATCATCGCCCGGCACAATGCGGCATTTGCCGCCGCCGGGGTCAAGCTGGCGACGACAAAAGCCCTGACCGATAGCTGATCCGCCGGCTCATCCCTACGCCGTCAAAGCCTGATCCAGCCGGGAAGCAACTGGCGGGTTCAGACAATTTGGCGCGGGGCGCCTCACCACTGCGGGCTTCCGCCGGCGCGGCCTATCGCGTATTGGCGCGGGAACGCTCCTTTGGCCTTTCCTGGAAACCATGATTCGTCTCGAAAGCATCAGCAAGCAGAACGGCCGTCAGATCGTCTTCATCGAAGCCTCCGCCGCCTTGCAGAGGGGCGAGAAGGTCGGGCTGGTCGGCCCCAACGGCGCCGGCAAGACGACGCTGTTTCGCATGATCAACGGCGAGGAGCAGCCCGACGAGGGCCAGGTCTCCGTCGATCGCGGCGTCACCATCGGCTATTTCAGTCAAGATGTCGGCGACATGGAAGGCCGCAGCGCCGTTGCCGAAGTGATGGACGGCGCCGGACCGGTCAGCGAAGTGGCGGCCGAGATGCGCGAGCTCGAGCACGCCATGGGCGACCCTGACCAGGCCGACCAGATGGACGAGATCATCGCCCGCTACGGCGAGGCGCAGCACCGCTTCGAGGAGCTCGACGGCTACGCGCTGGATGGCCGGGCGCGCGAGGTGCTGGACGGCCTTGGCTTCAGCCAGGAGATGATGGACGGCGACGTCGGCAAACTGTCCGGCGGCTGGAAAATGCGCGTGGCACTGGCCAGGATCCTTTTGATGCGGCCCGACGCCATGCTGCTCGACGAACCGAGCAACCATCTCGACCTCGAAAGCCTGATCTGGCTGGAGCAGTTCCTGAAGAACTATGACGGCGCGCTGCTGATGACTTCGCATGACCGCGAGTTCATGAACCGCATCGTCAACAAGGTGGTCGAGATCGACGGCGGTTCGCTGACCGCCTACTCCGGCAACTACGAATTCTACCAGCAGCAGCGGGCGATTGCCGACCGGCAGCAGCAGGCGCAGTTCGAGCGCCAGCAGGCGATGCTGGCCAAGGAGATCGCCTTCATCGAGCGCTTCAAGGCGCGGGCTTCACATGCCGCCCAGGTACAGAGCCGGGTGAAGAAGCTGGACAAGATCGACCGGGTCGAGCCGCCCAAGCGCCGCCAGAAGGTATCGTTCGACTTCCAGCCGGCGCCGCGCTGCGGCGAGGACGTGGTGACGCTGAAGAACGTGCACAAGGGCTATGGCAGCCGCTCGATCTACGAGGGATTGGATTTTCAGGTGCGCCGCCGCGAGCGCTGGTGCATCATGGGCGTCAACGGCGCAGGCAAGTCGACGCTGCTGAAGCTGGTCGCTGGCGCTTCCGAGCCGGACAATGGCACGGTGGCGCGCGGGCCCAGCGTCAAGATGGGCTATTTCGCCCAGCACGCCATGGAAGTGCTGGAGGGCGAGCGCACCGTGTTCCAGACGCTGGAAAACGCATTTCCGCAGGCCGGCCAGGCGCCGCTCAGGGCGCTGGCCGGCTGCTTCGGCTTTTCCGGCGACGAGATCGACAAGAAATGCCGCGTGCTGTCGGGCGGCGAGAAGGCGCGGCTGGTGATGGCGCTGATGCTGTTCGATCCGCCCAATTTGCTGGTGCTGGACGAGCCGACCAACCACCTCGACATCGCCACCAAGGAGATGCTGATCACGGCACTGTCGCAGTACGAGGGAACCATGCTGTTCGTCTCGCACGACCGCCATTTCCTGGCGGCGCTGTCGAACCGGGTGCTGGAACTGACGCCCGAGGGCATCCACACCTATGGCGGCGGCTATACCGAATATGTCGAGCGCACCGGGCAGGAGGCGCCGGGGTTGCGGAGCTGAGGCCGGCTCTGCCGCTTACGGTCACGTAGACGCTCGATGCCGGAGGCCAAGCACGAAGGTGCTCAGCCATGTATCGCAATTTCGCGCAGCGGATCGCCGCCGTCGATGAACAGCCGGCCTTGCGCGGTCAACGCCGCCTTGAGCCGTCGCAGGGCAATTTTTCCTGCTTCGGGATGACGCCCGTCCAGCGCGCCGACGCGCACCGCAACGGCAATGTCGAAGTGCTTCTCATCGGCTTCCAACTCGAAATCCTCGATGGCGACCTGGCGAAGGCTCAGCCGGCCTGCCGCAATCTCGGCGCGCGAGGCGGCCCCGGCCTGCGCGATGGCCTTGGCCGAGCGGTCGATCGCCAGCACGTGCCCACCGCCGATCCGGCGCGCGATCTCGCGCGCCGCAGCACCCGGTCCGCAGCCGATCTCCAGCACTCGCATGCCCTGCCGCAAGGGCAGCGCATTGACGATCTCCAAAAGCCTTGGCGACAAGTCGTTCGCCATACGCTGTTCTCCAGCTTTTTCGCAATCCGAGATTAGCGACCGCGGCCGGCGACGGGAAGGCCGACAGACGCGGGCATCGCCGATGTGTTCAGCTGGCATGTTCAGCTGGGTGCTGCTTGAGCAGGGGGCATGATCGACATCGAGGAGGTCGATCCGGTCTCGACCGCGGGCGACCGGGCGAGCCCGAGCGGCCCGGCGTCGTTGACCTGAGGGGTAGGGAGGGAACTGGCGCCGAGCCTAACCGGTTGGGGGGTAGATCACCGGCCGTTTATGTGTATACGCTCAAGCTAATATAAGAGCAAGCTAATGTTTTGCGTCAGCGATGTTGGACGATTGTTCTGATCAGTGGCCGGTTGTGGCTTCCTGCCGCGCCCTCCAACCGGGCCAAACACCACTTATTGCCTTCAAGTCCTGGCTCCAATGCTGTACCCCGGCCCGAAATTCAAGGAGCCTGCGATGACCTCACATCCCGACATCCCCGACGCCAGCATGGCGGTCGATGCGGCAGGCGTGGCAGCCGATGACCGGCGCGCTCGCGAGGCGGATGCCGCATGGCGGGACGATGTTCGCGAGGGCGTGCGGCATGTAGGCGATCTGGATTCGCTGCCGCTGTCGCCAGCCGAGCGGGCGGCGGCCGAAGCCGCGGCCACGCGCCACAAGGTTCGCATTCCCAAGGCCTATCTCGACCTGATCGACTGGAACGACCCCGCCGATCCGATACGGCTTCAGGTCATCCCGTCGCCCGACGAACTGGCAGAGCAGGAGGGCGAACTCGACGATCCGATCGCCGACCACGCCTTCAGTCCCGTGCCTAGATTGACGCATCGACATGCCGACCGGGTTCTGTTGTTCCCGACCTATCAATGCGCGGTCTATTGCCGGTTCTGCTTTCGCAAGGAGCAGCTGACTTCGATCGGCCGGGGTTTTTCGCGCGAGGCGCTGGAGCCGGCCTTCGCCTATATCGCGGCCCATCCGGAAATCCGCGAGGTGATCCTGACCGGCGGCGACCCGCTATCGCTGCCGGACAGGGCGCTGGCGGAAATCCGCGCCCGTGTCGAGGCGATCCAGCATGTGCGGCTGTTGCGCATCCACACTCGCGTACCCGTCGCGCTGCCGTCGCGCGTCACCGGCGGGTTGATTCAAGCCTTGCAGGGCCGGCTGATGGTCACTGTCGTCACCCATTTCAACCATCCACGCGAAATCACGGAGGCGACCGAGCGGGCCTGCCGCGCGTTGCGGCAGGGCGGCTTCGTGCTGCTGAACCAGAGCGTTCTGCTGAAAGGCGTGAACGATACGGTCGAGGTGCTGGAAGAGCTGTGCCGCGAGCTGATGTATCGCCTTGGCGTCAAACCCTATTATCTGCACCACGGCGATCTCGTGCGCGGCATGGCGCACCGGCGCACCACGATCGCCGAGGGCCAGGCGCTGGTCAGCGCCTTGCGTGCGCGCCTGTCGGGCATCTGCAATCCCGTCTACGTGCTGGACCTGCCGGACGGCGGAGGGAAAGTGCCGCTCGGCCCGTCCCATCTTGAGGCACGGGAAGGGGAGACGTGGCGAATACGTGGGCTTGATGGGGCGGTGAGGGGTTATGGAGAGCTGGTTGGGGAGGAGGGACGCGCAGCCGCCGTCCAAGCCAGCCCACCTTGGTGACCTGACATGCAGCGCTTGATCACGGAAGCATACGTTAACTGCTGTTCTATTTGGTGCTTGCGCAATTGCTGAAATAGTGAAAACGTTGGTCCGGGGTAATGGGTTAGGGGAGTTCGTCCCGGCTGTAGCGAGTTTCGGGGCGGCGCAGAAAAGTCATGAACTTTCCACAGTTCCTGGTGGGGCTGACCACCACATCGTCCATCGTGGCGATCTCGACTTACCTTGCGACGGGTTCAATCTGGAAGACGCTGGCCTGGACGATCTTGACCTTGATCGTCATGCAGGTTGGATATTTCCTGTTCGTCGTCCGGTTGATCTACGGATCCGGGGCGAAAGGCGCGGCGGCAAAGCCGCGGCGTCTGAGGGCTGTGCCGCCGAACCGTCGAGGTCGCGTTCAGCTTATGTAGTAATGTCCCATATAGATATCATGGTCTAGACAGGACATGTTCGGTTCTGGGAATGTGCATTGGACGTTCCGCTAGTTTAGTCAACTAATATATATCGCCCAACTCATATCGTCGTTTTTGGGCTAGCGGGAAAACCTGCCTGCTGCTTGTACGACGGTGCCTAAGGCCACATTTTACAACCGGTTGGCAAGCTCCCTTTTGTTGATGCCAGCTTAAATCCGGCTGGTGTTTTCGATGGGCCGTTGAGGCCATAAAGCCGTTCAACCGGGCGGCATCGAGATGCATTTCGGCCGGTCGAGAGGGTTGTGGTGATCGACGGAACGCCAAACGTGATCTTGCTGATCGGTAGCGCCCCCGATGTGGTGCGCTCCGCCGCCTGGCCCAAGCAGGCCTTCGGCAAGATCGTCGCCATCAACAACGCCTGGCGCGTGCGCCCCGACTGGGATTTCCTCGTCCATGCCGGCGATTTCCCGGCGGAGCGGATGCCGCAAGGCGGTCCCCTGCAGCAGGCGCAGATCTTCAGCGCCTCGCATTACGTGCCGGCGCAAAACAGCTTTGGCGGCTTCGTCTATGCTGGCGGCACCATGTCGATGACGGCGGCCTACTGGACGATCCACAGTCAGAAGCCGGACGTGCTGGCATTCCTTGGCTGCGACATGATCTACGACCAGCCCGGCAACACGCATTTTTACGGCGTCGGCCGCGCCGATCCGCTGCGCAACGACGTCACCCTGCGCAACCTCGAGGCGAAGTCGGCCCGCCTGCTCATCCATGCGCTTCGGCGCGGCTGCCTGTGCGTCAACCTATCCGACCTGCCGCGCAGCCGGCTGGTCTTCCCGCGGCTGACGCTCGATGAACTCGGCGCGCTTTCTTCCTCGCGAATATCGGAAATGAAGGCGCAGATGCTTGCCGGCCTGCGGCTCGATCAGGCGGAGGAGGCCGACAGGATCGAGAAGGAACTCGGCTATTTCTTCGAGGACGGCATGTACTGGAAGCACCTCGACAAACTCGACGAGAAATTCCTGGCCAACATCGACCGGCTGTGGATGGCGGCGGTGAAGGCGAGCTTGAGCAGTCGGCCGAAGCTGCCGATCTCCCCTACAAGGCGGGAGATCGGCGCGTCATCCGCTTAGCTTTTGGCCGCCGCGAGCTTGTCTTGCGTCTTGGTCTCGAAATCGCTGGCGTCATGGCGCTCGTGCAGCTGCATCGAAGGCTCGCCGAAGGTGCGGTTGACCATGCGGCCGCGCTTGACCGCCGGCCGCGCGTCGATGGCGTCGGCCCAGCGCTGCACGTTCTTGTACTGCTCCACCTGCAGGAACTCGCCGGAATCGTCATACATACGGCCCTTGGCCAGCCCGCCATACCAGGGCCACACCGCAATGTCGGCAATCGTATAGTCGCTGCCGCCTAAATACTCGCTTTCGGCGAGGCGTCGGTCGAGCACGTCCATCTGCCGCTTGGTTTCCATGGCGAAGCGGTCGATGGCATATTCGATCTTCGTCGGCGCATAGGCGTAGAAATGGCCGAAGCCGCCACCGAGATAGGGCGCCGAGCCCATCTGCCAGAACAGCCATGACAGGGTCTCGGCGCGAGCCGGCTGCTCCGTCGGCAGGAATTCGCCGAATTTTTCGGCAAGGTAGAGCAGGATCGAGCCGGATTCGAAGATGCGGACCGGCTTTTTCCCACTGCGATCCATCATGGCCGGGATCTTCGAGTTGGGGTTGACCTCGACGAAGCCGCTGCCGAACTGGTCGCCGTCGTTGATCCTGATAAGCCAGGCGTCGTATTCGGCGCCGCTGTGGCCGAGCGCCAGAAGTTCCTCCAGCATGATCGTCACCTTGACGCCGTTCGGTGTCGCCAGCGAATAAAGCTGCAGCGGATGCTTGCCGACCGGCAATTTCTTGTCATGCGTCGGGCCGGCGATCGGCCGGTTGATGCTGGCGAAAGCGCCGCCATTTGCCTTGTTCCAGGTCCAGACTTTTGGCGGCGTGTATTGGTCCGTTGCGTAGTCGTTCATTTGGGAGGCCTTTGGAAGGGTTGGGTTGGGAGGATATCAGATATCAACGTGGGCAATGGCGGAGGAACTTTGCATAGGGCAGCTTGGGATAGCCGTAGGTACAGATAGGGCTGCCGGCGCTGTTGCAAAACCCCGGCGCGAACGGCGCGGCGCCGGTCCACGCCAAAGCCGGCGCCACCTCTTGCGCCCGGTCACCTGCGCCATACCTATAGCCCATATCAGCCTGCGAACATTGCCAGGAACCAAAGCATGAATATCGAACCCCTTTTGCGATCCATTGTGGCCGTCCGCGCCACCGTGCCAGAGGACGCCTTCACGGCAAATACACTTGGCACCCGCCGTGAGGGCAGTGGCGTGGTCATCCGCGGCGACGGGCTGGTACTCACCATCGGCTATCTCATCACTGAGGCCGAGGAGGTCTGGCTGGCCGACCAGGACGGGCGCGTGGTTCCCGCCCATGCGCTCGCCTACGACCAGGAGTCGGGCTTCGGCCTGGTGCAGGCGCTGGCGCCGCTCGGGCTGCCCGCCATTGCGCTCGGCGATGCGTCCAGGGCCAAGATCGGCGATCCCGTCGTGCTCGCCGACGGCGTCGGCCGCTCCGTGCGGGCGCGGATCGTCACCAAGCAGGAATTCGCCGGCTATTGGGAATATCTGCTCGACGAGGCGATCTTCACGGCGCCGGCTCACCCCTCATGGGGCGGCGCCGGCCTCATCGGCGCGGATGGCAGGCTGCTCGGCATCGGTTCGCTGCGCCTGCAGATGAGCCGCAACGGCGAGGTCGCCGACATCAACATGGTGGTGCCGATCGATCTTCTGCCGCCCATCCTCGACGATCTGCTGACGCGCGGGCAGGTCGCCAGGCCGCCGCGGCCGTGGCTCGGCGCCTTCTCGGCCGAGAGCGACGGCAAGGTCGTGGTGATGAGCGTCGCCGAGGGCGGTCCAGCCGCCCAGGCGGGCCTTCGCCAAGGCGATGTCATCTCGGATGTCCGCGACACGGCGGTCGATGGGCTTGCCGATTTTTATCGCAAGCTTTGGAAGAGCGGCCCGGCGGGTGCCGAGATCCCGCTCCGGGTGCTGCGCGATGGCCGCGAAACCTGGCTGCGCGTCAAGTCCGCCGATCGCAACAGCCTGCTGTGGAAGCCGCCGCTGCAGTGAGGCAACCGAAACCTCTCACTCTCCGCAAGCGCTGAAGCCAGTGCCCGGGGTCCACTCCGCGAATGGAATGACCTTGCCTTCGACCGATACGGTCGCTTGCCTGGTGGTGCCGTCCGCCAGCTTCTTGCTGCTTTTGCCCTTGCCGGTCAGCACATTGTAGTCGCAGTCGCCGGCAACATTGTCGTCCATGTAATCCCAATACTCGTAGGCAAAACCGGCGACGACGAACGTGCCGTTGCGCCAGGCGAGCGTCAGCGTCTTGTTGGTCCGCTCGCTGCCGATCTCCATCGCCGGGATATAGAGCTTGATCGAACCGTTGGGGAGCGCAGTGAGTTCGGGCTCGGTGTCGGATGTGGCGGGGCCCGGCCGGTCGTAATCCTTCCATTCCCCGTCAATCTGATCATGCACGATCCCGGCAGGTTTTAGAAAATCGCCATCGCGATCTTTGAGGAAAAAATACAGGTCCATGGGAGAGCCGGGCTCGGTCTCGACGATCATCGCCAGATCGGCGGCGCCGTCGCCGTTCCAGTCGCCGGTCGCCGCCGTGATGATCTTCTGGGTCTCGATCGGCTCCGCCAGGGCGGCGGCCGGCAGCAGCAGGACCAGACCGAATATTGTCGATCGCATGTAAAATCCTCTTAGCCTGGGCAGGCCTGAGACGCACGCGCTTCTCAGGAGGCCCGGCTCTGCCGCGTCTCGGAACGGCTCGTCTCGTTGAGCAGCCGGCAGAGCGAAACCGCTTCACGACGGCTCAGGCCGATCAGCGCGATTTCCGAAAATTGCGCCGGCAGATCGTGAACGATGTCCCACACCATCCAACGGCCGTTCGGCTCCATGACACATTCGTAGCGCAATAATTGTTCCTGCATCCGACCCCCGGCTTTGCTCACCGGACTGGTACAGCGTCGAGGTAAATGAGTTGTTGCGCTGCGCGAGTATTCCGCGGCCGTCAAAACCAGGCGTTGAATCCCACAGGGGCGAACCCGACAGGTCACGGCTGACGGTGCCGATACTCTCGACAAGGCGGCAGGGCAGGGACGCTTCCGGCGTGAACGGCGGCCGCCGCCAGAATTGGATCAGGCGTTGCGGCTCGCCATATGCGCGTCGAGCTTCCTCCTCGAGGGGCCGTAACGCTTGATGATGGTCGCGGCCTCGCTTTGCGGTATGCCGTATTTGCGGGCAAAGGCAGCGACCTCGTAAGGCTCTTCGCCTGAGACCAGTTTGCGATCCTGCTTGGTCTTGGATTTGTCGTCGGCCATGGCGTCCTCCATCACATCTGGTCGTTATAGGGCTCCTTGGTCCGGCCGACCATCCTGGCCAGTTCGGCAAAGGACGGTACGCCGGTTTCACCCTGGGCATTGTTGGCCGCCTGCAGCAGCCTGAGCGGAAAGCAGACGGCGTCGCGGTTGGATGGCGACATGTCTTCATAGAGACGCTCGTCGCTGGTCATCGCCGCCTCGGCCCGGCGCAACGCCATGTCGACCTCGTCGACCGACAGCAGGCCCTTGTGGACCAGCGCGTTGTTGACGGCCGCGATCGCCATCATCAATCCTTCGAGCTGGAGATTGGCGACGTTCATCGTCTTGCGTCCTTGCCGGGCTTCTTGGCGGTGGCCTTGCCGTCTGGCCGGATCGCTGCGCGCGGCGGGTTCTGGCCCTCCGAATGCAGGGTCCTGTCGTCGAAATCGTCAGCCGGCCTGGTCAATCCCATGCCGCCGGGAGGTGGCTTGTTGCCGGCCGCATCCTGCGAAAATTCGTCGGCCGCGTCGGGGCTCGTCTTTGCCGGATATTTCCTCGCTCCGGTCTCGTAGCGGTTCGGGTCGTCGGCCATGTCCTGTGCTCCGGTTGCAATGAGCAGATAACTTTCAGGCGGCGGCAGCGGTTCCGTGGCGAAATCGACCTTGCCGGTGCGCAAGCCTTCGCAATCTGTCGGGTTTCGTGCATTCTTGTGCATGGCAACGATGCTTCGCTCCGACGCGCCAGCAAAATGCTGCTCGTACTGCGGCGGGCGCGACCACGACTACGAGGATTGCCCGAAGCGCAAAACCGATGCCGAACGGCAGAAGGACACGCCAGGCAACGCCTACCAGCCTGGCGCTGCGGCTGGAGGGGAAATCCGCCAGCCGGCCTGAACCACCCCGCCGGTCCGGCCGGCTGGCGCGAAGGTCCTTCCATATCCAGAGGATTGCAATGCCGCCACTATTGTGGGCAAAGCAGCACGGGCAATCAGGTTGGGGTGGGGTGATGACCGAAACGCAAGGCAATTCAAGCCGTCCGCAGGGCAAGCCGGGGATGGCATCGGGGTCGATCGGTTCCGGCCTGATCGCACTCGTCATCGTGGCGCTCGGCGTCTTTGCGCTGTTTGGATCCTGGTACACGATCGATCAGGGCGACCGCGGCGTGCTCTTGACCAACGGAGCGCTGAGTTCGGTCGTTGATCCCGGACTGCATTTCAAGCTGCCGTGGCTGCAGCGCGTCGAGAAGATCAGCCTGCGCCAGCAGGTGCTCAAATGGGGCTGCGAGAACCAGAACGATTGCAGCGGCCTGCCGGCCATGCAGGCCTATTCGCGCGACCAGCAGCCGGCCGACATGCGCGTCACCGTCAATTTCCACGTGCCGGCCGCCGAAGTCAGCAACGTCTACACCAATTACGGGTCGATCGAAGCGCTGGCCGACCGTGTCATTGCCAGGAAAGCACCGCAGGAGATCAAGACGGTGTTCGGCCAGTACGACGCGGTGTCGGTTATCCAGAACCGGGCGAAGTTCAACAAGGACGTCGCCGAGGCCATCGCGGCGGTAACCGACGGGCCGGTGATGATCGACAGCGTGCAGGTCGAGAACATCGACTTCTCCGATGCCTACGAGCAGGCGGTCGAAGCCAGGATGACGGCGCAGGTCGAGGTGCAGAAGCAGGAACAGAACCTGCAGCAGGAAAAGATCAAGGCCGATATCGCCGTCACCCAGGCCAAGGGCCGCGCTGACAGCGTCAAGGCCGAAGCCGAGGCCAGCGCCTACAAGACCAGGGTCGAAGGCGATGCGACCGCGGGCGCCATCAAGGCTCGCGCCGCCGCAATCGCCAACAATCCGCTGCTGGTCGAACTGACCAAGGCGGAGAGATGGAACGGCGAATTGCCGAAGTCGATGATCCCGGGCTCGACGGTACCGTTCCTCGAACTCAGCACGCCTGCCGCGACATCGAACTGAGGCGCGGCGCAAACCAGATCAGGGCGGCGGCGCGATAACCGTCCTGGTGCGGTTACGGCTGAAGCACGGCGCCTCGGGCGATTGCCTGCGTTTGACTTAGAAAAGCTGTCAGCAGCTCCATTCCCGCCGGCCAGTCGCCGAGCCCGCTGTCGCCATTGATGTGGCCAAGCGGTCCGGCGATATGGAGATCGCTGCCCCATCGCTCGGATTTCGCCCTGGCATAGTCCAGCGAGCCGTAGGGATCGTTGGTGCTCGCGACAATCAGCGACGGAAAGCGAAGCCGTTGTTGCGGTGCGTCGGCGAAGGCCCGGGCGGAGGAGGGGAAGGCCGGCGACGCAGGGTCCGGAACCGCGACCAGCAACGCGCCGGCGATAGAGCGGGGGGAGATCCGCTGCCAGTGTACGACGAGCAGACAGCCGAGGCTATGGGCGACGAGCACCGGCGGTGTCCTTGCCTGGCATACAGCGGTTTCCAGCGCAGCCACCCAGTCGTCGAGGTCCGGCGCGTCCCAACTCGCCGGGTTGAACCGCCGCATCGCCGGGTTTGCCTGCTGCCAACGTGTCTGCCAGTGGGCTTTGCCCGATCCGCCGATGCCCGGCACAATGATGAAGTCGGTCATGCGAAGCCCTTCTTTCCTGATGCAGCGCGTGCAATTCTAGGTCTTCTCCCAGGTGGCGGAATGAGAGATCATCGGAAAGCAGCGACGAAATCCGATGGATTAAAGGGCGATCATGCGGAACGGCGATTATCGGCCAAGGCTCGACCCCACCGATCTGGCGATCATTGAGATCATGCAGGAGGATGGTCGCATCGGCATCTCCGAGCTTGGCCGCCGCGTCGGACTGTCCCAGCCCGCCACCTCGGAACGGGTGAAGCGGCTGGAGGAGCGCGGCGTCATCACCGGTTACAAGGCGGTGATCAATTCGGCAGCGCTCGGGCTCGGCACCATGGCGGTCATCCGCCTGCGCACCACGCATGAGCATATCCAGGCCTGCCTGAAGAAGTTCGCCCAATTGCCGGAGGTGGTCGAGGTGCTGCGGGTGACCGGCGAGGATTGTTTTCTGGTCAAGGTCGTGGTCCCGTCACCGCCCGATCTTGAAAGCATCGTCGACAGCATCGGCCACTACGGCACGGTGACGACAAATGTGGTTCTGCGCGCCGAGCAACCGAAGCGGCTGGGACGCGAATTGATGACCAGGGCCTGACCGGTCTATCGCTTGGTCTGCGTATGCCCGACGGCATTGGCGAACGAGATGCCGCCCTTGATCTCGCGCATCGCCATCGAGGTGATCGTGCGCCGCACGCCGGGCAGCCGGCTGAGCTCCTCGCGCAGCATCCTGTCGAGCGCCATCATGTCGACGGTGACGATCTGCAGGAGATAGTCGGCCTCGCCAGTCGTGGCGTGGCAGCGGCGGATCAGCGGATGCTTCTGCACTGCCGCCTCGAAGGCGTCCGACAGTTCGAAATCGATCGACACCTGGATAAAGGCTTCGATGCCGAAGCCGAGCTTGGCCGGGTCGATCCGGGTCGAGTAACCGCGGATGACGCCGGCGTCCTCAAGCGCCTTGACCCGCTTCCAGCACGGCGTCTTGCTCAAGCCGACCTCGTCGGCGAGCGCGGCAAAGGAGATGCGGGCCTCACGTTCGAGCGCAGCTATGATCTTCCGGTCGACCGCATCCAGCATCATTCGTTCTTCCAATCTGCTTCGGAGGCAGCTTTCGTCCTTCGTTTCCCGCCAATCGAATAACAGAAAGGGACAATGTTCGGCAAGAAAGCGGTTAGACTCGGGGAACCGGGATCCAACAAGCGCCTGCGGCCCAACGGCCGGGGCAAGGAGCATGGCCATGGACAAGCAGGATTATTATGCCCGCATCGAAACGCCTGAGATGCGCGACTATGGCGTCTACCTCAAATGCGACAGGCTGCTGGCCTGCCAGAAGCCGCTGGCCGAGATGGTGAATGCCGACGAGCTGCAGTTCCAGATCGTGCACCAGGTCGAGGAGCTGTGGATGAAGCTCATCGCCTATACGCTGGTCGATGTCGTCGATTTCCTGGAAAAGCAGGACACGCATCGCATCGTCACGCTGATGGCGCGCGTGCACCGGCTGATGCGGCTGATGACGGCGCAGCTCGACCTGCTCGAAACCATGTCGCCCAAGGAATACCAGCAGATCCGGCTGCAGCTCGGCAATGGCAGCGGCCAGGAATCGCCGGGCTTCAAGCAGCTGCTGCGCCTGCCGCCCGATCTGTGGCGGGCCTTCAAGGCGTCATATCTCGACGACCGCGGCCTTTCGGTCGAGGATGTCTACGATACCGGCTACGATCACGGCGACAGCTATGTCGTTGCCGAAGCGCTGATCGAGTTCGACGAGCTGTTCCAGAAATTCCGTGCCAACCACCTCTATCTCATCCACCGCACGATCGGCCTCGGCGCGAAATCGCTGAAGGGCCGGCCGGTCGAATTGCTGGAAGCCGGCGCCCGCCACCGCTTCTTCCCGGAACTCTGGGACATACGCTGGGCGATGACCGACCGCTGGGGCAGCCAGTATGGAACGGTACGGGAGCCGATCAGCAAGCCGAAGGCTGCGGAGTAGAGCCAGGCTTGGGTTCCTCGCCCCGCGCGAAGCGCTAGGCGATTCACACATTTCGAAGCGCCCATCCATGGGCGATGGACAGGAAGTGCTGCAATCCGTGTCGGAAGGTGATGGGTCC
>NZ_JAMYUA010000078.1:0-15396 GCF_040322715.1 Mesorhizobium sp. M0106
GCCATTGAGCTTGACTTCGGTGCCCGACCACTTGCCGAACAGGATGCGGTCGCCGGCCTTGACGTCCAGCGGGACGAGCTTGCCGGCTTCGTCGCGGGCGCCGGAACCGACGGCGATGATCTCGCCTTCCTGCGGCTTTTCCTTAGCTGTATCGGGGATGATGATCCCGCCCGCGGTCTTGGATTCGGATTCGACCCGACGAACGACCACGCGGTCATGAAGCGGGCGGAACTTCGACTTTGCCATTTTTTATTCCTCGATGAGAATGGTGAGAACAGTTCCTCCGTCCGGCGGCGCCGGACATGTGGTTAGCACTCATCTTGGGGGAGTGCTAACGTGGCGCTGAAATAGGCTGGCAGCTCGTGCGAGTCAAGGCGCCCGCTGGGCATAATCAGGACAATTGCTTCAAACGGATACTTGACCAAGTCAACTAAATCGCTGATCTTGCCGGGAGGAGGATGCCATAACCATTCATCATCACCCAGGCAAGGACCGGATCGACGCGGTGCGAGCCTTCAACCGCTTCTACACCCGCCAGATCGGGCTGCTCGACGAAGGGCTGCTGAAAAGCACCTTCTCGCTGACCGAGGCGCGGGTGCTCTATGAGCTGGCGCATCGCGATGGCCTGACCGCCACCGACCTTGCGCGCGATCTCGGCCTCGATGCCGGTTATCTCAGCCGGCTGCTGAAGAAGTTCGAGGAGCGTGATCTGGTCGAGCGCGCCACGATCGAGGCGGATGCGCGGCGCTCGTCGATCGCGCTGACCAAGGCCGGGCGGCAGGCCTTCGCGCCGCTGAACCAGGGTTCGCACGACCAGGTCGCGGCTTTGCTCGAACGGCTTTCGGTTGCCGAACAGGACAGGCTGGTCAAGGCCATGCAGACGGTGCAGCGTTTGCTGGGCGGAAGCGCCGAGCCCAAAATTCCCTATATGCTGCGGCCCCTGCAAGTCGGCGACATCGGCTGGATCATCCATCGGCAGGGCCTGCTCTACGCGCAGGAATATAGCTGGGACGAAACCTATGAAGCGCTGGTCGCCGAAATCCTCGGTGCCTTCGTCAAATCCTTCGATCCGAAATGGGAACGCAGCTGGATCGCCGAGCGGGAAGGCGAGGTCGTCGGCTCGGTCTTCGTCGTGCGCCAGTCGGACGCGGTGGCGAAGTTGCGCCTGCTCTATGTCGAGCCGTCGGCGCGCGGCCTCGGGATCGGCAAGCGGCTGGTCGAGGAATGTGTCGGCTTTTGCCGCGCCAGGGGTTACAGGACACTGACGCTGTGGACCAACGACGTGCTCGCCGCCGCTCGCCACATCTATGAGGCTGCGGGCTTTAAATTGAGCAACGAGGAGCGCCACCATTCCTTTGGCAAGGATCTGGTCGGCCAGAACTGGAATTTGGAGCTGTAGCAGCGCCGCAGAATTTCGAGCATCGGCCTGGGGCGGTCGCTCAGGTCGCAGGCTTAATGTTTTGGTTCAAGCGAAAGAAATTGGTGGGATCATACTTGTTCTTTAGTGCGGCCAACCTCGGATAATTCTCGCCGTAAGCCGCCAGAACCCGATCAGTGCCCTCTTCGCCGAGATTATTGGCGTAGACGCCGCCGGTCGAGAACGGTCTCATTGCATCCCACAGGTCGCGCGCCCATCGGATGTGCGTTTCGTCGTCAGACGGATTGTCCCAGATCGATATCGGGAAGCAATCGTAAAGTGCATCTCTGTTGGCGTAGGGCGTTCCGTCCATCGGTACTCGCGAGATGGCGCCGCCAACCTGCTGCAGGACTAGAAGCGATTCGCTGGGTGCAGTCATGTAAGCCGCAAGCATGGTATCGATCGCCTGATCTGTGATTTCGCGCATGAACTGCGCCTTCCAGTAGTAGCGCCGCCCGCGCGGAAAGAGGCTGTCCCCGGCCGATTGGATTTGAAGATAGGGGACAGGAGCAATCCGGCGCTCAACTGGCGTGCCATACTCTCTCAGAGGTTGAATGATTTGCTGGCCTTCGTCGAGTGGGCCGATGTAGCACGCCGATATGCTGAAGAAGCGTTCGCCCGAGGGCGCCGTCACAAGTGCTGCATCCAGGCTCAGCTCATCCGGGGCGCCGCTCGAGAACGCACGATAGAACCGCATCGCTTCGCGTGCCTCTGCGTAGCGGTATAGCATCGATCCCGCGATGAGGAGCGGACCCACGGGATGGAGCTTGTATTCGAAGGTGGTGACTATTCCGAAATTGCCGCCGCCGCCCCGAATGCCCCAGAACAAATCTGCATTTTCGGCCGCGTTTGCCGTGAGCAAGCGGCCGTCCGCTGTCACGATTTCGACAGCGACAAGGTTGTCGCAGCTCAGTCCATGTTTGCGGCCAAGCTTGCCGAACCCGCCGCCGAGTGTCAGTCCGGCTATGCCGGTATCCGCGTTGACACCCATGGTCGTCGCAAGACCATGGACCTGTGTGGCTGCGTCGAACTCGCCCAGGTTCAGGCCGGCTTCGGCGCGCGCGACACGGCGGATCGGGTCGACTTCGATCCGCTTCATGCGTGACACATCGATCACCAAGCCGCCGTCGCATACCGAACTGCCGGCGACGTTATGACCACCGCCGCGGACGGCGACGAGGAAGCCTTGCGATCGGGCGAAGTTGACGGCCGTGACGACATCGCTGGATTCGGCGCAATAGAAGACAGCCGCCGGCCTCTTATCGACCATGCCATTCCAAACTCTGCGCGCCTGGTCATAGCCAGGGTCGTCCGCAAGGATCAGATCGCCGCGAATCGCCTGCCTGAGCCGGGCGATATCTGGCGCCTGCAACGTCGGCTCGGAACCGTCTATAAGCTTGAACATGCTCATCGAGGGATACCCTTCGTGATCCAGCACGGTCGGACAGGCCGCTGTCGTTCACCGGATCATAAATATCTCATGCGGCGCCATTCGCTGCAAAATCGAATATCTCAGTCGCTGGATGAGCTAAATTCATCTAAACTGCCTGGATGAGAAAACTTCCGCCGCTCGGGTCGCTTCGCGCCTTCGAAGCCGCTGCCAGGCTGATGAGCTTCAGGAAGGCCGCGACGGAACTCGGAGTGACGCCAACGGCCATCAGCCACCAGATTCGATTGCTGGAGGAGGTCTGTGGGCAACTGCTGTTCCGGCGGCGCCCACGACCGCTCGTGCTCACAGGCGTGGGCGAACGGCTATTCCCGGTAATTGCAGCGGCTTCGACGCTTTCGCTGCGGCAATAGCATCAGCCTCGGCCGGAGTTGGCCAACGCCCGTTGCGCGTGACGAGCCCAAATGCATTTGCCAGCCGATGGCTGGTTCCGCGCCTGTCGAAGTGGCGCGAACAGCATCCGAACATTCCACTGGAGATCATCGGGACAGACGCCGTTCTGGACCTGCGAGCCGGTGACGCCGACGTCGCGATCCGCTATGCGCGCAGGATGCCGCGGGATGTTCCCGCGCAGGAAATTTTTCGGGACGCATTCTTTCCGGTATGCAGCCCGGAGCTGTTCGCAGGAGGCGACCGACAGATCGAGCGCGCCGCCGATCTGCTGCAATACCCGCTCATCCATTTCAATTGGACGAACCGCGACCCGGAAGCGCCGACTTGGCAACGATGGCTGGCGATCGCACGCTCGATCGATCCCAGCATCCCCAATGCCAACCAGGCATGGGACCTAAGCTTCCGCGAAGAGCTGCACGCGATTGACGCGGTAGCGGCAGGCCAAGGTATCGCTATCTGCAGCGATGTGGTCGTCAGTGGCGAACTCGAGGCTGGCAGGCTAGTCAAGGCACATGATCTCTGTCTGCCAGGCTATGGCTTTTACCTTGCCTGCGTAGCCAATCACCCCCGACAAGCGCATATCGAAGCGTTTTCCGCCTGGATGAGATCGATAGTCTGAGCATCTGAACGCCGACCTTCTGCATACTCGTCACAAGCGCCCGGCGTAATAAATTGCTAACCACGATCGCCCTGCACTGACTGCCATGCACACTTACCGGCTTCTGGCACAATCGGGCTCCTTGAATTATGAGCACGCTTATTATATACGTCGCTCATGGTTTCCGACGGCATCGACAGATTGGGCTTTTTGATCCACGACGTGCAGCGCCTGATGCGCAAGCGCTTCGAGGCGCGCGCCAGTGGTTTCGGCCTTTCTTCGGCGCAATGGCGGCTTCTGGTACGTGTCGCCAAGGAGGCGGGTGTCGCGCAGGCGCGGCTTGCCGAGCTTCTCGAAATCGAGCCGATCAGCGTCTCGCGTCTTGTCGATCGCATGGAGGAGGGCGGCTGGCTCGAGCGCCGTCCCGACGCAACCGACAGGCGAGTGCGCATGATTTTCCCGACCGCCAAGGCGAACGCGGCCTACACCCACGTCAAGAGCCTTGCCGGCGAGGTTTATGAGGAATCGCTCGTTGGCGTTTCGCCGGAAGATCGCCGCGTCCTGGTCAGGGCGCTGGAGACAATGGTGCAGAATCTTGCAGATGGTGAGACGCCGCCCTCGGAAAAAGTGAAGAATACGGAAGGCGCAGCAGCATGAACGCGGTAGCCAAACTAGATGAGAATGCGGCCAAACTGGAGATGGAAGCTCCCGCGAAGCCGGCGGCAGCTCCGGTAACGGTCGCTCCGCAGATAGCTCCGGCGCCGGTGGCGCCGAAGAAGAAGCGCCGTGCCGGCCGCTTCCTTTTGATGTTTGTGCTGCCCGCTGCGTTGATCGCCGGCGGCAGCTATGTCTGGGTGACCGGCGGCCGCTATCAGGAGACCGAGAACGCCAATCTGCAGCAGGCCAAGGTGTCGATAGCCGCCGATACGGCGGGCCGCATCGTTCAGGTCGACATTTTCGACAACCAGTCTGTCAAGCAGGGCGACGTGTTGTTCGCTATCGATCCCGAGCCCTACCGGATCGCATTGGCCCAGGCCGACGCGGCGGTGGCCGGCGCACGGCTCAATGTCGAGCAGTTGCGTGCGGCCTACAGCCAGGCGCTGGCGCAGGAGAAGTCCGACGAAAGCCAGGTCCAGTACGCGCAGTCGCAATATGACCGCGCCGCCGACCTTGCCCAGAAGGGCATCAACGCCAAGTCGTCTCTGGACGAAGCCAAGAACGACCTCGACAAGGCGAAGCAGCAGCTGGCCGTGGCCCAGCAAGGGATCGTCAGCGCCAAGGCGGCACTTGGCGGCAATCCCGACATCGAGACCGACAAGCATCCAACGGTAATGGCGGCGCTCGCCGCACGCGACAAGGCGGCCTACGATCTGGTCCAGACCACGGTCAAGGCACCCGCCGACGGCATCATCAGCCAGGCCGCTTCGTTCAAGGTCGGCCAGTATGTCGGTTCGGGCACGCCGCTGTTTTCGCTGGTCGAGACCGGCGACACCTGGGTCGACGCCAATTTCAAGGAAACCCAGCTCACCAACATGAAACCCGGCCAGAAGGCCGAAATCATGGTCGATACTTATCCGGGCAAGACGTTCGAAGCCACCGTCAAGGCGATCGGCGCCGGCACCGGCGCCGAGTTCTCGCTGCTGCCCGCGCAGAACGCTACCGGCAACTGGGTCAAGGTCACGCAGCGCATTCCGGTCCGCCTGGAATTGACCGATGCCGACGCCAAGGCGGCGCTGCGCACCGGCATGAGCGCGACCGTCACGGTGGACACCGGCGTTTCCCGCGGCCTGCCGAGCATTTTCCGCCGCGCCACGGCAGGCGAGGCCAGGTAAAGAGGCCTGGTAGCGGCCGCATATAGCAAACAGCGAGATGGATGCAGGATTGGTCCGAGGGAGGCGCAGGAAAAGTTGAATGCGTAGACGGGCTGCGCTGTAGCCTGCCTGAGCAGACAACGTCGCGCAGGATCTTCGGTCCTCAGGTTTCCGGGCGGCAGGCGCCCGCTTTGTCGAGACGCTCAGTCGATGTAACCCCCACATCGATGCTCGCGTCCCACCGCGATGAGGGTCTCTCTACAGCGGGGCCTCGCCGTCCGGAAACCTAATGTACACGTTTTTGTTACCTGCTGGAAGTTTTACGTCATGAGCAGCCCAGAACCCTTTCGCGAAGTACCGCACCGCGGCCTGATCACAGTTGCGCTCATGCTTGCGACGATCATGCAGGCGCTCGACACGACGATCGCCAACGTTGCGCTGCCGACCATGACCGGCGATCTCGGCGCCTCCCCCGACAACATCAACTGGGTGTTGACCTCCTACATCGTTGCCGCGGCGATCATGACGCCGGTGACCGGTTGGCTGGCCGACCGCTTCGGTCGCAAGGAGCTGTTCCTGACGGCCGTGGTCGGCTTCACCGTCTTTTCAATGCTGTGCGGCATCGCCTGGAGCCTTGAGACCATCGTTTTGTTCCGGCTCATGCAAGGCGTGTTCGGTGCGGCCATCGTGCCGCTGTCGCAGACCTTCCTGCTCGACATCAACCCCAGGGAACGCCACGGCCAGGCCATGGCCATCTGGGGCGCCGGCATCATGCTGGGACCGATCCTTGGCCCGACGCTGGGTGGCTGGCTGACCGAGAATTTCAACTGGCGCTGGGTGTTCTTCATCAACCTGCCGGTCGGCATCATCGCCTTCCTCGGCATGGCCGCATATCTTCCCAGCGTCGCCCGGCGGGTGCGCAGCTTCGATTTCTTCGGGTTCACCATGCTCTCGCTCGGTGTCGGCGCGCTGCAGCTGATGCTCGATCGCGGCGGCGAGGTCGACTGGTTTTCCTCGATCGAGATATGGATCGAGCTTGGTCTTTCCATCACCGGCTTCTGGGTATTCACCATACATACGTTGACGGCGGAGCACCCCTTTATCGACCCCAAGATCTTCCTCGATCGCAATTTCGTCACCGGGCTGGCGTTCATCTTTGTCATGGGCGTGCTCATCCTGGCGAGCATGTCGCTGCTGCCGCCAATGCTGTCGACCATCTTCGGCTATCCGACCCTCACCATCGGCGTCGTCCTGGGGCCGCGCGGTGTCGGCACGATGATCGCGATGCTGTTCGTCGGGCGGATCATGCACAGGATCGATGCCAGGATCCTCGTCGTCATCGGCTTCCTGCTGACCGCGCAATCGCTCTACACGATGTCGAGCTTTTCGCCGCAGATGGACAACTGGCTTATCCTCAGCTCCGGCGTCATCCAGGGCCTTGGAATGGGAATGGTGTTCGTGCCGCTGTCCACCGTGGCTTTCGCCACGCTCGACGCACGCTTCCGCACCGATGCAACGGCGCTGTTCAGCCTGGTGCGCAATCTTGGCTCGTCGATCGGCGTATCGGTGGTGACGGTTCTGCTGGTACGCAACACGCAGATCAACCACGCCGAGCTCTCGGCCTATATCAATGCGTTCAATCCCAACCTCTGGGCGGCATCGCCGGCAGCGGCGGGCGGCGATCCGACGGCGCTGTCGCTGATGGATCGCATGGTCAATATCCAGGCGATGATGATCTCCTACGTCAATGACTTCAAGCTGCTGATGATGATGACACTGCTTGCTGTCCCCTTTGTTTTCCTGCTGCGCAAGCCAAAGGCGGCGCCGCCCGCCGGTGGGGCGCCTGCCGCGCATATGGACTAAGTTCTCACGGCTCCGGCACCGCGACCGGCTCACGGCTTCCGTTGCCTGTGCCGGTAGCGTCGGCGTTGAGCCAGGTTCACCTGCCATTAGTATATCCGGACCAATATGCAGTCGCTTTTGGGTTGAAGGCGAGCCTCCTTTGCTTGCCTCAAGCATCAGCGGGAGGAATTGTGTTTGGCCACGAAGTCATCCAGGCAAACCGCCGGCGCGCCCGAATCCGCAAATTTGACGACGCTGGCACAACTGGCGACTGCCTCATATGAGGCCCTCGAGCGCGAGCTTCGCGCCACGATTGCGGCACTTCAGGACCAGGCACTGCGGTTCCAGACCGCGATAGAGAACATCTCGCAAGGCATCTGTTTCTTTGATGCCGATGAACGGCTGATCCTGTGCAATCGACGCTATGCGGAAATCTATCGCCTTGCACCGGAGCAATTGCAGCCGGGTGCGGCGCTGCGCGAAATCGTCGAGCGGCGCGTCGCTGTCGGAACCTCGGCAATGAATGCGGACGCTTATCTGGCGTTGGCCCGGGCAGTCAATTCGGGCACGGCTTCGGGGAACTGGACAGCCGAGCTCGCCGATGGCCGGACAATTCAGGTCTGCCATCAGCCGATGCCTGACGGCGGCTGGGTGGCCACGCATGAGGACATCAGCGAGCTCAGCGCCAACCGCTTGGTCGTCGATGAGCGTATCTCCTTGCAGACGCTGATCGACCTAGTGCCTGACTACATGTGGGTGAAGGACACCGAAAGCCGCTTCGTCGTCGCCAACCGAGCCATTGCGTCCGACAGCGGTCGAGACAGCACGAGCGACATGATCGGTCTGAGCGACTTCGACCTTCACGCGCCGGATCTTGCGCAGAAATTTCGCCTCATCGAGCAGCAACTGATGCGCGACGGACAACCGATGATCGACGAGGAGGAGTTCGTCGTCGATGCGTCAGGCACCGGCAAATGGTTCCTGTCTACGAAACTGCCGTTGCGCAACGTTCAGAACAACATTTTCGGCCTCGTCGGCATTGCCCGCGACATCACTGCGCGCAAGCAGGCCGAAATCCTTCGCGACGGGCAGGCGCATATCCTCGAGATGATCGCAAAGAGCGCTCCCCTCGAAGACGTGCTCGAGCGGCTCATGCGTCTGGTCGAGTCCCAACTGGCGGGGATATTCGGTTCGGTCTTGTTGCTCGACAAGGATGGCAGCCACTTGCGCCACGCCGCCGCGCCGAGCCTGGCGAGAGACTACACCGACGCCGTCGACGGCGCCGCGGTAGGCCCAAGGGCAGGGTCTTGCGGTACCGCAGTCTATCGGCGCGAGCCGGTGATTGTCGCTGACATCATGCAGGATCCACTTTGGCAGGACTATCGCGAACTCGCGCGGCCACACGGTTTGCGTTCATGCTGGTCGACGCCGATCCTGTCGCATCAGGGCGCCGTGCTCGGCGTTTTTGCGATGTATTCTATGACGGTGCGCGAACCGACCGAGGCCGAGACCCGCCTCATCGATTTCACCACGCGCATCGCCGGGATCGCCATCGAACGCAAACAGGCCGAAGACCGGATCCACTTCATGGCCAATCATGACGTGCTGACCGGGCTTCCCAATCGCGCCTTGTTGGAGGACCGGCTTTCACAGGCGGTCTTGTACGCCCAGCGATACGATCGCTGGGTGACAGTGGTGTTCATCGATCTGGACAATTTCAAATTCGTCAACGACACGCTCGGCCACAATGCCGGCGACGAGCTCCTGAAGATCGTCGCAAGTCGCATGGTCGACTGCGTCCGGGCGACCGATACCGTCGTGCGACTTGGCGGCGACGAATTCGTCGTCGTGCTTTTCGACCAGCCGGCGAACGTCGATCTCGTTTCCGAGACCTTGCAAAAGCTCAGGGCTGCACTCGCCGAGCCGGTTCAGCTCGGAGCGCATCTTGTGCGGGCGACGGCCAGTATCGGCATTGCCAACTATCCCAAGGATGGAACGGATCCCGATACGCTGCTGGCAAATGCCGATGCGGCCATGTATCGCGCCAAGGAGTTCGGCCGCGATAATTTCCAGTTTTACGCTCCGGAGTTCAACACCAGGGCGCATGAAAAATTCGTGCTTCAGGAAGAGTTGCGAAACGCCTTGGCGCGTTCGGAATTCACGCTGCTCTACCAACCGCAGGTGGACCTTCGGTCAGGTCGGGTTTTTGCGGTCGAGGCGCTGATACGCTGGAACCACCCAACGCTTGGCACGGTAATGCCGACGATGTTCATCCCGACCGCCGAGGAGACAGGTCTGATCGTACCGATCGGCGACTGGGTTCTGCATGAGGCGTGCCGGCAGAACAAAGCCTGGCAAGACGCAGGACTGCCGCCCTTGACCGTTTGCGTGAATGTGTCGGCGCGGCAATTCAGGGAGCGCAACCTGATCGATCGCATCGTCAGCGCGCTGAAGGACAGCGGCCTGGAGGCCAGGTATCTCGAGCTGGAGGTGACCGAGAGCCTTATCATGCAGGATATCGAGCTGGCGGTCGCCACCATGAACGCCCTGCAAAGCCTGGGTGTCCAGATCTCGATCGATGATTTCGGCACCGGCTATTCCAGCCTTAGCGCACTCAAGACCTTTCCCGTGGCGCGGCTGAAGATCGACAAGTCCTTCATCAAGGATCTCGCCGCCGACGAGAACGATCAGGCTGTGGCCAGCGCGGTGATTTCATTGGGGCAAAATCTCAACCTGAGGGTCATCGCCGAGGGCGTTGAGACAGATGATCAGGTGGCTTTCCTGCGCAGGAACAATTGCGACGAAATGCAGGGCTATCATTTCAGCAGGCCGGTTTGTGCGCAGGACGTCGAGGAATTGCTCGGCGGCGGCCGCAAAGACTGACGGTCGGCCATCCTGCAGGCTTCCGCCGACCAAATGGCGGAAATTATCTACCGAGCACAAGGCACCAATAGCGAAGCGTGCTGTCGCGGCCGTCGCGCACATAGGCGAGGCCGAAGCGGGTGAAGCGCGGGTCGAGCATGTTGCGGCGGTGGCCTGGCGAATGCACCCAGATATCAAACAGCTTCTGCTGGTCGAAGCGGCCTTCGGCGATGTTTTCGGCGGCAGCGCCGGCAATGCCATTGTCTTTGACGCGCGAGGCAAAGTCCTTGCCCCAGCCGGTGGTGTGGTTCATTCGGCCGCCGCGCGCCATATATCCGGCCTGCTGCAGCGCCGCCTGCTCGATCTGCGCATCGGGGACAAGCGGCCCGAGACCCGCCGAAGCGCGGATGCCGGCCAGCGTGCCGGCGGCGGAAGCAGAGACACCGGCGCTTTCGCCGGTAGGCAGCACGGCGGTTGCGCATCCGGTGAGCCCGGCAAGGGCGCCAAGGCCGGCAGCTCTGAGCAGCACGCGCCTGCTTAGGCTTGGTTGGGCCTCATAATTTTCGATTTTCGTAACGGTCATGCCGGCCTGACATAACCGCGATCATGGCTTTTGCCGGGCAGAGCGGTGAAAATGCGTGATGAATGGTTTCGACGCGATGGCACTGTGTCAGACTGATTTCACCGCTCATCGAAACAGCCTTGCTCGGATGGCAGCATTCGCCCAGACGACTGTTCGGGCTCGATACTCCCAGGAGTTCGATACCCAGTCAGGCCTTCACGGACAGAGAGCTTCTTTTCCCCACCTTTGCGGCTTCACGAGCGCTGGCGAGGTATCCTCGGTTGCAAATTTTCGCTGGGGGATATCGCTTGCAGTGACGACCGGAGCGATTCGTACGCCTGAGCGCCAAGCAGCCTTCGGTATTGGTCTTCGAGACGCTGATTGAAATCGTGGACGGTCCGGATCACCGCAAGCGCCGCGTCAGTTGCAACGATTAATTTGGCCCGTCGGTCGTTCGGATCATGCGAACGCCGAACATAACCGAGGCGCTCCAGTTCATCGATCAACTCACCCATCGATGCTTTGCCAATGCCCGCACGCTCTGCGAGGACGCTGGGTCGGGTTCCTTCCGCGTCGATGTTGGCGAAAACAGCGCCGTGTTTGGGCTTGATTGCCGAATGGCCGCTCTCCCGGAGAACCTGGACCAAAGCGCTCGCCGACGATTGATAAGCATAGAGAAGCAGAGACTGCGTGTATGGCTGATTATCCATCTTTCCAAACTTATATGGTGCCCATATAGTATGGCAACCGAACTATATGACAGGAGATCAGCGTGGCTACCGGTAACATCCGAACTGAAGGGGTGGAAAGTGTCGCGCACAGGCTGATCGAAGCTTGGAATCGTCACGATGCTCGCGCCTTTGCCGCCGTATTCGCGGCAGATGCCGAATTTACAAACGTCTTCGGTATGCAGGCGACTGGACGTGACAAGATCGAGCAGTTCCATGCCCCAATTTTTGAGAAGATGTTCAAGCACAGCCACCTATCCGCCGAAAGCGAGCGGAACAGGCTTGTTCGCCCTGATGTTGCCACGCTCGACCTGCGGTGGTCCATGACTGGCGCGCTCGATCCGATGGGAAACGAATGGCCGCGTCGGCGCGGATTAATCAGCTTAGTGGCGACGCGGGATCATGATGAATGGTTGATTGCAACGATGCACAATATGGAACTTGGGGACGATCAAATGGCAAAGTCTCAGGAGAAACTTCAAGAGGATAAGTAGGCTCTTCATTCACGTCAGAATCGAAAGCGACAGCCATCCAGCATAGTCAAGCCGATCTGATCGGGCAATGAGATCGAACGGCGGGTCAGGTGATCGGGATTGGCGAGCTATGCTACAGGAGTTGGTGCTGGATGGCCCGTGCGTTGTCCGGTTTGGCCGGCCACAATGGCGCGCCTCATAGCCGGTCGCCTTGGTCTTGCGGGATCTAATGTATGAACGGCTTGGAGCGCTGGCTCTCGCCGGCAGTTCTTGGCGGCGCGGTGATCGCCGGTCGGCTATTCCGCCGCCACGAGTTTTGTTTCCGGCGTCGATGTAGCCCGGCTGGCCCGATCGTCCTCGGTATCTTCCCACCAATCGCCCAGGGCGTCGATGAGCGGCACAAGCTTGAGACCGGGCTCCGTCAGGTCGTAATCCACGTGTAGCGGATAGCCGGCATGCGCTGTTCGCCGCACAATCCCGGCTTCCTCCAGCTTGCGTAGTTCGAGCGCCAGGATGCGGTGCGACACTGTCGGATTGTCACGCCTCAGGTCGCTGAAGCGCTTGGTACCGTCCTTGAGATAATAGAGCAGCAAGGTGGGCCAGCGACCGCTGAGCACACGCATGGTCTCCTCGATCGGGCAGCGTGAGACGACATCTTTCATGGCGGGGACCTGGTTACAGAATAGTGCGTAATTTACATGGGGCGACCAGCGTTTAGGGTCAAGTTTCGCTGCGCAGCGTGACCCCTAACATGGAAGAGAGAAAGAAATGGAACCTATTCTCCTTTACGGCTTCCCGCTGGGAAGTTCGATGGGGCTTGTCGCTGCTTTTGAACGCCTCGGACAGCCCTACCGCCTGTGTCGTGTCGACATGCTCGCTGAGATGAAGAACGACGCCTATGCCAGCATCAACAGCCGCCAGGAAACGCCGGTGTTGATCACGGACGAGGGCAGGGTGCTCACCGAGACCATGGCGATTGCCGCTTGGCTCGAAGCCCGCGACACGCAACGTCGTATCAGCTTTGAGTCTCGCTCGCCGGAAGCCGACCGGATGCACCAGCTGATGGCTTTCGTGAACACCGGTTTCACCGCCGCTTTCACCCCGCTCTGGGCTGCTTATGAAATGGAGCCGGCCGAACCGGTGCTGCTGGCGACCTTGCGTGACTTTGGCCGCAAGGTCGTTACCAACCGCCATGACCAGCTCGAGGCGATGATCCTCGACACGGATTTCCTGGTCGGCGGCCGGCTGACGCTTGCCGATACCACGCTGATCGGCGTGGCGCGCTGGGCGGAGTTCCACCAGGCGGTCGACGGCGCCGCTTATCCCAGGGTGGCGGCGCTACGTCGCCGCATCGAAGCCGATCCGGCCGTGCGATACGCGCTTGCTGTCGAGGCTGGCGAAAAGCCCGCCGGGTCAGGCGCTTGCCTCGGTCACGTGCCGCTGGCCGAGGTGATCGATCGCTTCGCGGCCTAATCCGTTCGTTCAGCCGCCCGGCGCCCCGGCGCCGGGCGGTGGCGACAAGCACGCCGAGATCCGCTATCATACGGGCGTTCTTGAAGTGGCAGCTGCGGGCGGCCATCCTGGCGGTGACCGCCCCGACACACGGGAGAAAGGTTATGGCCGGCTTTCATGTCATGGCGGACGCACGTGGAATGCATGTACAGCCCACGGTGCGCCGCATCAGCACCGAGGATCTGATCGATGCGCTCCGTCTCGGCGTAGAGGATTTCTGGGCCAAGCCGTCGCATTATGTGTTCCTGTGCCTGATCTATCCGGTGGTCGGCCTGATCCTGACGCAGTGGACCTCGGGCTCGAACGCCATCCAACTCATCTATCCGCTGATGTCCGGCTTCGCTTTGGTCGGTCCGTTCGCCGCTATCGGCCTTTACGAAATCAGCCGCCGGCGCGAGTTCGGCATGGATACATCCTGGTGGCATGCGCTCGACGTGCGCCACTCGCCGGCGCTGCCCGCGATTGCAGTCATCGGTATCATGCTGGTGGTACTGTTCCTGCTCTGGCTGTTCACCGCGCAATCGATCTACACCAGCCTGTACGGCAATCAGCCTCCGGCCTCTATCGTCGGCTTTATTCGCGAAGTGCTGACGACCAGCAAGGGCTGGACGCTGATCCTGCTCGGCAACCTGGCCGGGTTCGCCTTCGCCGCGATCGTGCTGGCGACGACTGTCGTCGCCTTTCCGCTGCTGCTCGACCGCGATGTCGGCGCGGTCTCGGCAGTCGAGACGTCGGCGCGCGCAGTTATGACAAACCCGCTGCAGATGGCGCTGTGGGGCCTGATGGTCGCCGTGCTCCTGGTCATCGGCTCGATCCCGCTATTTGCCGGGCTTGCCGTCGTCATGCCCATCCTTGGCCACGCGACCTGGCATCTCTACCGCAGGGTGGTCGAACCGGAGCGGGCACAGCAGGTCAGGCGGCCGATGTAGGACCGATCAGCGTTGCGCGTCGGTTGCCATCTTGACGGCCAGCGCGGTCAGCACCGTGCCCATCATCCAGCGCTGGATCACCAGCCATAGCGGCCGCCCGGCGAGGAAGATGGCGATCGAGCCGGCCGTCACCGCGATGATGGCGTTGACGGTCAGGCTGATCGCGACCTGCGTGGCACCGAGCACCAGAAGCTGCGACAGCACGTGGCCCTTGCCGGGGCTGATGAATTGCGGCAGCAGCGACAGATAGAGCACTGCCACCTTTGGGTTGAGCAGGTTGGTCATCAGGCCCATGGCGAACAGCTTGCGCGGTCTGTCTTTCGGCAGTTCGCGGATCTGGAAGGGCGAGCGCCCGCCGGGCTTCACCGCTTGCCAGGCGAGCCACAGCAAATAGAGCGCGCCGGCAAGGCGCAGCACATCATAGGCGAAGGGCACGGCGAGCAGCAGCGCGGTGATGCCGAACGCCGCCGACAGCACGTAGAACAAAAAACCGAGCGCCACGCCGCCCAGCGAGATCAGCCCGGCCTTCGGCCCTTGCGACAGCGAGCGCGAGATCAGATAGATCATGTTCGGGCCGGGCGTCAGCACCATGCCGAGGCAGACCAGCGCAAAGGCAAGGTGGTTGGCGGGTTCAGGCAAGAGCGCATCTCCGGATGAGGACACTCACCACATGCTTCCATCACCCGCAAGGGCATGAGGGCAGGAGCCTTTGCGCCAGTGCGCCGGGGCCCCTGCCTTAGAGCGGTTCCTGATTTGACGGAATCGAAGGGGATTGAACGAAGCCGCTGACGCGTCATTTGGTGCGTGGGTTTGCGGATGACG
>NZ_JAMYUA010000079.1:0-15084 GCF_040322715.1 Mesorhizobium sp. M0106
TCTGATCAGACCAGATACCGTTCCCAATTCGAAGGCCATCCGTCGAAAGCGCCGGCGTCAACGTGCAGGGAAAATCGCGCTTACGGAACATCTGCGATTGCCTGCAAAGCAGCGATTTGATGCAGCGAAAAAAGGAGCTGCTCAAAAATCGAGTTGAGCTCTCTTTCAGTAATCGACCTGCGTTGTAAATTGCCATAGAATCGTCGGGCGGCTTGGAAATCGAGCTTCAGGCTGTCAACGAGAATCGCCAGCGAGCGAATCCAGTTAATTGTTGAAGGCAGTGCGAAACGCACGTCGGGTACGTCGGTGGCCTTCCCGGCGAGAGTTCCATGCTCTCGCATGCGTGCATACAACGAGTAGTTCTGCACTATCAGCCTCCCCTGGCGCTTCAGCACTCTACAAGAGTCGGATCCACGTCGTGGCAACTACGTTCGCAAACCCGTATTTCTACGGTGCCTAGGGGGACACGAGCCCTTGAATGTCGATGATTGCCCGCAGCTTATTGTAATCAAGGCCATCTGGCGCCGCGTCTAAAAAGCTGCGCATATGCTCGGGACTATTTGCCCTGCCGCTCATCGCAGCATGTTCAATCTCCTTCCGTCGGACGAGAGGACCTATTTTCGCATCCTGTGCCCACTGGGCCTCAATCGCGGCGCCCTCAGCCGACTTCTCCAGGTGATAGGTGTAGGTCAGACCGGGGAACAAGATTTGATCCAGAATGATGACGTTTCCGACCGGATTGAGATCGGGGTCCTCGGTTATGCCAAGTGTCAGATCGGTTTTCTTGCCGCCAAACTCAAGCCATGCGTGCGATATCATGACGTCATCGGACCCATCGTTGATGTAGCCCACAGCTGGAACCGTCTGAACGCCTTTGTCAGCAAGATACAGGTGCAGGAAGAACGTCATCCGATAGCACATGCCGGTCGACTCGGCCGGCTTGATGAATCTATTGAAAAGACGCTCTGCCACATCAGCGATGACGCACTCACTCGCCGTCAATGTTTCGTACCACTGTTTCTTCGCCACAGCTCGCTGTTTTGCCTGCCCCATTGCCTCAAAGAACTCCCCATCCTCTATACCGTCCCTATCCGTCATTTCGCGGACGCCAAGCTCGCTCACCTAACACCGGTAGAGAGCCTTCCATCCCATCAATTTTTGGACTGCTCTCGTTCTGACCCCTAAAGCGAGTCCCACCCAGACCGCCGCTCAGAATATTTCATCTTCGACGATCTGTCCTTTTGGCTCTTCCTCTTCCTCGCCCTCGTCGTGCTCCCCGCTTCCCAACCCGGCCGGAATATCGCCTGCCAGCAGCCTCTCCTTGGAAAGTAGCCCCGCGTCCTCGAGCGCTTCGAAATCCGGCAGGTCGCGCAGCGTGTCGAGCCCGAACTCCAGCAGGAATTCTTTTGTGGTGACGTAGGTGTAGGGCGCGCCGGGCGTCGGGCTACGCGGCCCGGAGGCGATCATGCCGGATCCGCGCAGGTTGCCAATCAGGTCGCGAGAAATCTCTTTCCCAAAAATGCTCGACAGTTCTCCACGCGTGATCGGCTGGAAATAGGCGATGCACATCAGCACCAGCACGTCCGACTGCCTCAAGTCTACGGCACGTCCTTTCCCGCCGACGGCCGTGCCCAATGCACTGCGGATGGCGTCGGCATAGGCCGGCCGCGTCAGATGTTTCCAGCCGCCGGCGACGGCGACCAAGTCGTAGGGCCGGCCGCTCAGCTCCTCACGAATGTCATCGATGAGGAGGTCGATGCTGCAGCTTTTGCCGACGATCCGCGCCAACGTCTCGCGAGTTACGGGTTCGCTGGCGGCAAAAATGGTTGCCTCGACGCGATGCATCCATTCACGCCAGCGCGCTTCCGGCGGCAGGTGATCCAACTCCCGGTCAAAGAGGCGGTCGCCTGATCGTCCGTCATCTGGCCGGCCCCTCCCTCGCCTCGTTGCTTCCATCATGGTCGTCACAGCCCGTAGATACGGAAGGTCGGACGGCCGGACAGTTCACGCACCGCGCCGAGTTCGACCAAACGGTCGAACAGGCGGCGCAGCCCACGGTCGCTCATGCCGGCAATATCTTGCGAGGTAACGATCGCATCGTCGGACAGCAGCTTGTCGACAACAGCGCCCGCTGCCTTGGCCCTGAGTTTCGGGGCGACGGTAAGCAGCCGGTCGGCGCGGCGCTCGAGCTCCGCGGAAAGATCGATGGCGCGCAGCGCAGCGCGCGCCTGCGCGGCAAGCAGACCTTTCGCACGCTCAGGATTTGTCTCAATGCCTGTCGCCGCAGAGCCGGCTGCCGATCGGCGCGGGCGGGCGCTTGCGCCCAAGGTCGCTTCGGCGCCCAGCAGCGGCACCGCGTGTGCCCAACGCAGCCGTTGCGCCAGCAGGGCGTCGGCGAGCCATGCCCCGACGGCGCGCGCAAAGCCGTGGCGTTCGGCGATCGCGATGGCGCCGGTCAGCATTCCGACCAACCCGGCGCTGGCGCTGAGCTGGCGAAGATCGTCCGTCAGGTCGCTCACGCTCGCGTCGTCGCGCGCTAGACCTAGATTATCCAGCATCGCGCCGATGCCAGCCTTGGTCAGCAGTTTTTCCGCAGGCATTCCGGCCAGCCGGCGCCAGGCGAGGAGGAAAAGACCCGCGGGCCCGACATTGTCGCCCGGTCGCGTGAGCAGCACGGCGTCGCGAAGTGCTGCTTCATCCTCGACGCGGCCGGCCTGCTTTGCCGTTGCCGCGGCGGCCGAAAGTGCCAGGCGCTGCCGCCAGGCGCCGGCCCACCGCTCCTGCCGGCGGACCACCGCATCGAGCGCGCCGATGGCGGCGCCGGCGGTGAGCGCGAGGTCCCCGATGTCTTTGCCCGCGAGGCTTTGCACATCGGGAACGGCGCGACGCAGCCAGGCCGGCACCGTTGCCATCGGCAAGGTCGAAGGGGAGCCGGCAAGCGTGGCGTGGTGGCGCGGAGAGGGCTTGGGACGCAGAATCATCGACAGCACGATGAATCATTGCGGCGCTTTTGGCAACCGAAATACGGAACAACCGCCGCGCCTGTCGTACACGGACAACGAACGATAATGTTGCATTATCATTCGTCCTTTACGAGGCTAGGGGTCCATGGTAGAATTGGCCAGAAAGGTAGAATTTTGGAGTCTTTCGTGTCCCTGAACATCAAAAATCCGGCCACCGTTGCTCTCGCCGATGAACTCGCACGCCGCCAGGGTATCAGTAAGACAGCAGCCATTCATCAGGCCCTGAGCGAGCGCTTGCATCGCTTGGGCTTTGGAGAGACCGCTCAGGAGCGTCTGCTGGCAGAATTGCGCGCCATCCGAGAAAGAGTGGCACGATTGCCTGAACTGGATAGTCGCAGCGACGAGGAGATCATCGGGTATGACGAGCATGGAATCCCTAACTGATGGTGATTGATACCTCAGCCGTTGTAGCGATCCTTCGGAGCGAGCCTGAGGCAGCACGGCTGGAACGAGCGCTGGTCTCTGACCCAATCCGTCTGATCCCGGCAACCTGCGTGCTCGAGGCACGCATGGTGCTGGTCAGCAGGCGCGGCGAACACGCATTGGCCGAGATCGATCTTTGGCTGCGCAAAATCGAGGCCGACATCATTCCTGTCGACTCCGAATTGGTTGATCTGGCGACCCAAGGTTGGCTGACCTACGGCAAGGGCCACCACCCGGCGGCGCTGAATTTTGCCGATTGCCTGTCCTATGCTTTGGCAAAGCGTGCGGATGAACCGCTGCTTTTCGTCGGCAAAGACTTCTCCCAAACGGATATCGAAGCGGCATGAGCATGGCTGGCGACGCGCAACGATCATCCGCTGCTTCCGGCGAGGACGACATGCCCGACATCATCGATATCGTCATGCAGATGGGCGATGCCGACCTAGCCTCGTCCCCTCCCCTTCCAGCCATTGCCAATCCCAGCCTGCCTGCGCATCTTGAGGCGCTCGCCGGCCGCGCGCGCGATTATATCGAGGCGGCGAGTTCGGCCAACACGCGCCGCGCCTACGCAGCCGACTGGAAGCATTTTTCGAGCTGGTGCCGGCGCCAAGGCATCGAGATGTTCCCGCCCGATCCTCAGGTCGTCGGGCTCTATATCGCCGCCTGCGCGTCAGGTACGGCCACTGGCGACAAAAAGCCCAACACCGTTTCAACCATCGAGCGCCGGCTTTCGTCGCTCTCCTGGAATTTTGCCCAGCGCGGCCAGCCGCTGGACCGCAAGGATTGGCATATCGCCACGGTGATGGCTGGCGTTCGCAACACCCACGCCTCCCCTCCCCGGCAGAAGGAAGCGATCCTGCCTGAGGATCTGATTGCCATGCTCGAGACGCTCGACCGCGGCACGCTGCGTGGTCTGCGCGACCGCGCCATGCTGCTTTTGGGTTTCGCCGGCGGCCTTCGCCGATCCGAAATCGTCGGCCTCGACATTGGTCGCGACCAGACCGAGGATTCTTCTGGCTGGATTGAGTTTTTTCCTGACAAGGGCGTGCTGGTGACCCTGCGCGGCAAAACCGGTTGGCGCGAGGTCGAGGTTGGCCGCGGCTCCTCCGACGCCACCTGCCCGGTGGTCGCGCTGCAAACCTGGCTGAAGCTGGCGCGGATCGGCCATGGCCCTTTGTTCCGAAGGGTAATAGGGCAAGGCAAAAGAGTCGGCGCCGATCGGCTTAACGACCAGGAAGTTGCGCGGCTGGTCAAGCGCACGGCGCTCGCCGCCGGCGTGCGTGGCGATCTGTCGGAGGGCGAACGCGGTCAAAAGTTTGCTGGCCATTCGCTGCGCGCCGGCCTCGCGTCCTCGGCCGAGGTCGACGAGCGCTATGTGCAAAAGCAGCTCGGTCACGCCTCGGCCGAGATGACGCGAAAGTATCAGCGCCGCAGAGATCGCTTCCGCATCAACCTGACCAAGGCGTCCGGCCTCTGAAAAGCCCCTTCCCCTGCCCCGTTTTGTCCGCTGGGATGAGGCCGTCAGATCTCAGGCGATAACATACCTCATCGAGCACAGCGAGCGCTGTATCCAGACTATCGGCGGCCGACGCTTCGTAGTCAGGCATGATCATCAACTGCGTTATGGCACGGCCCACAAGAGGGCATCGCGATAAAAGTACGTCGCCTGCGAGCCCGCTCCTTTTCGGCTCAGCAGACCGAGGTCGCCATCGGCTGCGCCGTTCTCAACCGCATGACGGCGTGCGCACGCCCGGAGTCCGTTCGCTGCCCGGCAAGGCCGACATAGCAGGCGGCATCAAAGAGCTGATTGTGCCTAATGCCACATTTGTGCACCAACGCCTTGTGGCGCGGGCAGCCACAGGCACAGGCTACGCGGAAAATGAAAAGCGGGGCCAACCCATTCGCTTGCACACAGCCTGCGTTTTGCCAGCTCCTCAACCGCAACGTGCTGTCAATCTTCGTCTTGCCATGTCTTGAACGCCGAACTGTTCACGCCATTGGCGCCGCTTTGTCATCCCGTGCCCCGAAATGAGGCCGTCGTTCGAACGATATGCGCAGTTGCTTCCGCCAGAAACCGGCGAGCCAGATCGGTGTCGCGCTTACCCACGCGTGACACCCAGTCCGAAAACAGGCGAACCGCGCGCCGGTTCATATGCCGCGAAGGACAGACCAGCCAGTATCCCGGAAACTCGATGACCTCGAACTCTATCGAGACCGGAACCAGAGAACCCGACACCAGGTCCTCGAATGCGATGGATGTGCTTTCCAGGACCACACCTGCACCGTCCTTCGCCAGTTGAACCGACATTGACGAACGGTCGAAACGATAGGGATACGTCATGCGGGCGCCCTGGATACCGTTGCACGGCAGCCAATAATCCCACCGGAAATAGGCCTTCACACTGTCGATCAACCGCGCATGGCGAAGCTGCTCGCGCGGATCCGGTGAGATCGCGCGCAGTTCGGCAAGATAGGAAGGCGAGCACATCGGCAGGATCAGATCGTTGACGACGCAATCCGAATAAAGGCCGGCCCAGCCGCCGTCGCCATAACGAAGATCGAGATCGATGACCTCCGTTTCGAAATCCGAGAAATTGGGCGTGGCGTCGACGCGCAAATTCCAGCTCGGATAGCCCTTGCTGAACTCGGCCAACCGCGGCGCCAGCCATTTCTCGCCGAAGGAAGGACTGACGCGCAGGCTAAGCTGGAAGCTTTCGCGCTGCCGCACAATGGCATTACGCACCTCGCGTATGGATTCGAAAGCCTGGGTCGTGGTCTGGAAGAGCCGCTCACCGTCGATCGTGAGCGAGAGATGGCGCTTTTCGCGCTGAAAAAGCCGCACCCCGAGTTGGTGTTCGAGCAGCCGCAGCTGCTGGCTAACCGCCGAAGGTGTCACCTGCAATTCCTGAGCGGCCTTTGCCACGCCGCCGAGCCGCGCGACTGCCTCGAAATGCGTCATCGAATTGAACTTGATGTCTGACCTCGTCCTCGTCGGTTAAGCTCAGCTACACAGAATGTTAAGAAACGAAAATTGAGCCGAATGTCAATCGGTCGCACAGTGGTCCCGGAAGGAGATACAGGATGGAGCCGAGTTCAACCCAAAGCTTGGGTAGCGCCGGCAACGTGCCGGGAGTTGGACAGGTATTGACCAGGAAGCCCCTGATCGAAGCTGCCAATATCGAGAAGAGTTATGACGCAACCCGTGTCCTGCGGGGTGTGAGTTTTCAGGTCCGGGCCGACGAAATCCACGCGCTCCTGGGCGGCAACGGCGCCGGCAAAAGCACTCTCATCCGCATCGTCACAGGGCTGACCTCACGCGAAGCCGGCGAGATTGGCTTCGCCTCGTCGAAGGCCGACCACAACAGCGCGATCATCGCGGTGGTGCATCAGGAGCTGGCGCTGTTGCCCGAGCTGTCCGGTCGCGGAAAACATCGGCATTGTGCATGCGAGGTCGGGCTGGTCGCAGATCAGCCGTCGCCGCACGCGCGAAACTGCGCTCGGAGCGCTCCAGCTGATCGACCCAGCGATCGGCGAAGCGATCATCGATAATGCCGGCCCGCAAATTGTCCCTCCACGAAGGCCAGATCGTCCAGATCGCTCGTGCCCTTTCCACCGGAGCCGAAGTGCTGCTTCTCGATCCCGGCGATCCGGTTGGGGAAACGCGCTGGCTGCAGGAGATCGCCAACAAGCGAGGCTTTCCGCATGGCATCGTCGGCTATGCCGACCTGTCCCAACCCGACGTCGGCGACCTCCTCGACCGCCACATGGAATATCCGAACTTCCGCGGCATGCGGCAGCCGATGAATTATCATCCCGACCCCGCCAAGACCTATCTGGCGCGGCCGGAGGTCAGTCGTACGCCCGAATGGCGGCGCGGCTTCCGGGAGCTGGCGAAGCGCGGGCTGAGCTTCGACCCGCAGCTCTACTATCCGCAGATGAGCGAGTTCCTCGAACTGGCGCGCGACTTTCCCGACGTGCAGATCATTCTCAATCACACCGGCATGCAGGTCGACGGCGCCGAGCATTTTGGCGCCTGGAAAAAAGGCATGCACCAGTTAGCGCAAGCGCCGAACGTCGCCTGGATCTCGGGCCTCGGCATGGGCGACTGGACTTGGACCACGTTCTCGATCCGTCCTTATGTCGAGGAGGCGATCGCAGCCTTCGGCGTCGGCCGCTCGATGTTCGCGACGAACTTCCCCGTCGACAAGCTGTTCTCGAGCTTCGACGCCATTTTGAACGCCTTCAAGGAAATTACGATCGCCCACCCGCACGAGGAGCGGCTCGCGCTGTTCCATGACAACGCCGCCCGGTTCTACCGACTTTAGATCGCCGGCAAACAGAAATAGCAGGAGAGTTCGACTTGTTGCTGAAGGGCAAGGCCGTGGTGATTTCGGGGGCCGCGGGCCCCCGGGGAATTGGCCGCTCCACGGCAGCGCTGATGGTACAGCACGGGGCTCGCGTTGCAATACTCGACCTCGATGACGGGCAAGCGCGTGACGCCGCTGCGTCGCTTGGACCCGACCATATCGGCCTTGCGTGCAACGTCGCGGACCTCGACGCCTGCAAGAGGGCGGCGGCGCAAGTGACAGAAACCTTGGGCAGGATCGATGTGCTCTGCAACAATGCGGGCGTCACGCAGCCGGTCAAGACGCTGGAGATCAGCGCGGCTGACTGGGACCGCATCCTCGATGTCAACCTACGCGGCGTGCTCCATCTCAGCCAGGCATTCATCCCGAACATGCGCGAAAATGGCGGCGGCTCGATCATCTGCATGTCGTCAGTTTCGGCCCAGCGCGGCGGCGGCATCTTCGGTGGCCCGCACTATTCGGCTGCCAAGGCGGGTGTTCTGGGGCTTGCCAAGGCCATGGCGCGCGAATTCGGTCCCGAAGGCATCCGCGTCAACTGCATCACACCGGGCCTGATCCAGACCGACATCACCGGCGGCAAACTGACCAACGCCATGCGCGCCGACATCATCAAGGGAATCCCGCTCAGCCGGCTGGGCGAGGCGCGCGACGTAGCCGGCGCCTATCTCTTCCTGGCTTCCGATCTGGCCAGCTACATCACCGGCGCCGTGATCGATGTCAACGGTGGGATGCTAATCCATGGCTGAGTGGACAACGGAGCTTGAGATGCCTCGCGCTGGCAGCAATGTCAGCCTGGCCGAACGAGCCTATCGTATCCGCCGACACGCCGTGCGGATGGGTCAAGTCCAGGGCCAAGGTTATGTTGGACAGGCGCTGGGTGTCGCCGACGTGCTTGCCGTCGCCTATTTCCATGCGCTTCGTTACCGGCCGGAGGACACGTTGTGGGAGGGACGCGACCGCTTCCTGCTGTCGATCGGACACTATGCGATCGCGCTCTACGCGGCTCTGATCGAAGCGGGCGTGCTGCCGGAGGAAGAGCTCGAAACCTATGGCAGCGATGAAAGCCGTATGCCGATGTCCGGCATGGCGCCATACACGCCCGGCATGGAGATCACCGGCGGCTCGCTCGGTCACGGCCTTGGCATTGCCGTTGGCATGTGCATGGGGCTGACGCGCAAGCGAAGCGACAGTTTCGTCTACAATCTTTTGTCCGACGGCGAGCTCGGTGAGGGCTCGACCTGGGAAGCCGCGATGTCGGCCGCCCACCACAAGCTCGACAATCTCATTGCCATTGTCGACTTCAACAATCAGCAGGCCGATGGTCCGTCGACGGCCATGCTCTCCTCCGAACCGGTGACCGACAAGTTCGAGGCGTTCGGCTGGCATGCGCAGCGCGTCGACGGCAACGACATCGAGGCGGTCCGCAAGGCCTTCGACATGGCGCGCGGCCTGAAGGAACCTCGTCCGCGTGTGATCGTTTGCGATACGCGCATGGCCAAGGGTGTGCCATTCCTGGAAACCCGCGACATCACGCATTTCATCCGCGTCGAACCGCACGAATGGACGTTAGCGCTCGAAGCTTTGGAAAAGGGACGTCCGCGTTGAGGTTGTCAAAGTTCGCGCCGCGCCACGCCGCCAATGCCGGTGAGCGCAAGACCACATCGGCGATGATCGCGTCGATCGCGCCCGATGGCGTACCGACACGCAATGCGCCGTTCGGGCACACACTGGCCAGACTGGCGCACCAGCGGCCCGGGATAGTTGGCCTGACGGCGGACCTCGCGAAATACACCGATCTCCATGTCTTCGCACAGGAGCATCCGGACCGCTTCTATCAGATGGGCATGGCGGAGCAGGTGCTGATGAGCGCCGCCGCCGGCTTGGCGCGGGAGGGTTTTACGCCCTTCGCCACCACCTACGCCGTCTTCGCATCGCGACGTGCCTACGATTTCATCTGCATGGCGATCGCCGAGGAGAAACTCAATGTGAAGATCGTCTGCGCCTTACCGGGGCTGACGACCGGCTACGGCCCCAGCCACCAGGCGACGGAGGACATCGCGATTTTCCGCGGGATGCCGAACCTGACGATCATCGACCCTTGCGACGCGCTCGACATCGAACAGGCCACGGAGGCGATCGCGGACTACAACGGGCCGGTCTACATGCGGCTTTCGCGCGGTAAGGTTCCTGTCGTGCTCGACGAAGACGACTATACATTTGAAATCGGCAAGGCGCGAATGCTGCGCGAGGGCGCGGACGTATTGTTCATTTCCAGCGGCCTGATGACCATGCGCGCGCTGGAGGCCGCGAAGGCGCTTGAAGCCGACAGGATCGGCTGCGCCGTTCTGCACGTTCCCACGATCAAACCTCTGGATACGGAGGCGATACTCGCTGCCGCGCGCCGTTCGGGACGGCTGGTGGTGGCGGCGGAGAACCACACCATCATTGGTGGCCTTGGCGAAGGCGTTGCCGCGCTGCTGATGCGCGAGAGAGTGACCCCAGTCTTTCGCCAGATCGCCCTGCCCGACGAGTTCCTCGACGCTGGCGCGCTGCCGACGCTTCACGATCGCTACGGGATCTCAACTTCCGAGCTCGTGCGCCGCGTCCGCATTTGGAGCGAATGAGAAGTAAGAGCTCTCCCCACACAACAGTTGAGTCATCGACCTTGACCTTGCCCCTCTTATCTAATCCGGTTTGAAGTTCGTTCTGGCCCATCGAGAGGACCAGGACATGAAACGTAGCCGCTTCTCTGAAGAGCAGATCATCGGAATTTTGAAGGAATGAGGCCGGGGTATCGGTTGCCGATCTGTGCCGCAAGCACGGGGTCAGCGACGCCTCGATTTACAACTGGAAGGCCCGCTTCGGCGGGATGGATGTCTGCGAGGCTCGGCGACTGAAGGCTCTGGAGGACGAGAACACGCGGCTGAAGCGGCTTCTGGCCGACGCCATGCTCGACAATGCCGCGTTGAAGGATCTTGTGGCAAAGAAATGGTGACGCCCGCGGCCAAGCGGAAACCTTTCCAGCGACCAGATCGATCAACTTCAACGCCGACTGCAACGGACCAGGCGATCAAGGAAAGGTGCATCATGAAGCATTCGCGGAGCCGACAATAGCCGACGCCATTCTCGACCGGATCATCCACAACGCCCATCGCATCACCCTCGAAGGCGACAGCATGAGAAAGCAAAAAACACCGCCGCCCTTGACCGGCGCCGAAAACGGCGAAATCAATCGCAAATGACTTCAACCAGGCAACCGAGCGCCGACCCCATCCTGCTGTCCGCGAATTAGTGAAACTGCTGTCCGCGATTTAGCGGAACGACTGTCCCGTTTTTGCGAAATACGCACGTCCGACGCAGCTTGCGTTGACAGAGGCGGTTTTACGCGCAGTTGCAATAGCACTTCCGCCGGCCTATTTTTGTGGAGTTCAATTGTGGTTCGGCCAAGGGCGCTTTGGGCGCCGGACCGGCCCCGTGTAAACCTCATTAAAGAGAGACGAACCCTGCCATGGAAGAATTCTTATCGCGCATCGCCACTGGTGCCGGCATCGGCCCGGCTCTCGCAGAGAAGGCCGTTGGGTTAATGCTGGGTTTCCTGCAACGCCACGCGGCCGACGGTCCCGTTGCGCGCATGATCGCGGCCATTCCCGGAGCTTCGGAATTAGTGGCGAAGTATCATGGCAACGACCCAGAGGGCGGAGGCGGCCTCATGGGGCTCGGCCAGCAATTGATGAGTGAGGGTCTCAGCATTCTAAAGATCGCCGCCATCGCCAACGAGACGATCGCCTTCGCCAAGGAACATGCCGGCGACGAACTCGTGGACGAGGTCCTCAATTCCGTTCCTGGCCTTCCCCAGTTCGTCTGATCAGCGGCAGCCGGGGGCGCATGACCTCGTGCGCCCGTGCCGGCCCGTCTGCGCAGGTAGGCATTCTCCGCCGAGCGCTCCGTACCGATCTCGCCAGACCACCAACCGCCGGGCACGCGAAGCGAGCGTTGGAGTACTTCATTCGTCTGTCCCAAAATCGACCGCAGGCGAACCGATGTGTATAACTTCCGGCGGTAAGGGTTTATCGTGAACGCTTTCGATGAAGCCCGCGAGATAAGCAAACGTATTGTATTTCTCAAGAACCAACCGCTTCGCCTCTTGTATTGCGCCGCGACGCTCCTTCCAGAGGTCCGAGTCGATGATTTCTTGAATTTTTTGGATTACGTTCTTGTCCTCTGGGTCAATCAGAACCATTGAGTCGGAAGGGAAGAACCTCGTGATTGCCGGGCTGCCGTAATAGATCGGCATTGTTTCAGCAACGAAGCAGTCCATAAGCTTCTCTGTAAAATAGTAATCAGCACGAGTATTCTCGAAAGCTATACTGTAACGGTACGGTGCGAGTGCGTCCCATTTATCTCCAATCAGCCGAAAACCTCGGCCGAACAGGTCAAAATCGAGCTCCTCTCTCAGCCGTTCCAGAAACGCCAGCCGATATCGATGCCCTTTAAGCAGGGCGATGTTACTGGTAATCCATGAGAGCCGAAGCGGCTTGTCCACGACTTCGCTGACCAGAAGTTGGTCATATGTCTTTGTTACAGACCAAGACCGAGTGATAGGTGGAGACAAAACGAATCGGCGCTCTGCATTCTGCCGAGCAGCCAGCTCTGCGTCAGACGTCAGGACGATGGTATTTTTCCCTTGCCCTTCATGAAATGCGCGATGAGCTTTCGTCGGCGGTTCGCCGATTGCAAAAATTGTCCTGTTTGGACTCGCCTCGATATCAACAGGGAGCCCAAAAATAGAAGCAGAGTTAAAGACAATATGCCAATCGGGCGCGAAGGATGTCCTGCGTACAAAAGCGACATTGTTCCAGATTCCACTGCCCTTTGGAGTGAGATGGTGGATTGCATCATCCAAAACGCCCCAAGAATCCAGACATGTAGCAACAATGGGCGCCGGACGTTCCGTCAACAATTTGGTCGACAAAGCAGTTCCACCCCATTCACTTCCGTTGGACCGGGAGCAACTCGTGCATCGGGCGCAAGACCTCTCTGCGCCTGAAATAGCTCGCGATCCTGATCGGTATCAAACACACGATTCTGTGCGACTTCGCGATTCTGTGCGACTTCGCGCCATTCGACAACTCATCTCTAAGACCGCGGGAATCCCTTCACTCGTGAAGGTACTCAATCGCCATTTCGGATTGCGGTAAGATTGGGCAGCATAAACCTTCCGGGACCCGCTGTCGAGGCAATTGTCGCTTTGCACCTAACCAGGTTCTTCCTCACTTTGTGTGGTGATCAGGCCGGTTGAGTGGCAGCATGCGTGCCCTCCAAAATATGGAAGTTGACTACATTCTTATTATTTATACGACCAGTTTAGAGGCGGCTCGCCTCTCACAGGCGACGTTTGCAGCGGCGACGGCAGATCGAGATATTGGCGGGTTGATGCCGGGGCTTTGTCCGAAATCTGTGGTCCGATTTCGGACGAAGTGACGGTCAAGATGTCCGAAATATGCTACGAATTTCGGACAAGCTTCACACACAAAGCGCCGCGGCTTTGCCCGACATCATCGATATCGTCATGCAGATGGGCGATGCCGACCTAGCCTCGTCCCCTCCCCTTCCAGCCATTGCCAATCCCAGCCTGCCTGCGCAGCTTGAGGCGCTCGCCGGCCGCGCGCGCGATTATATCGAGGCGGCGAGTTCGGCCAACACGCGCCGCGCCTACGCAGCCGACTGGAAGCATTTTTCGAGCTGGTGCCGGCGCCAAGGCATCGAGATGTTCCCGCCCGATCCTGAGGTCGTCGGGCTCTATATCGCCGCCTGCGCGTCAGGTACGGCCACTGGCGACAAAAAGCCCAACACCGTTTCAACCATCGAGCGCCGGCTTTCGTCGCTCTCCTGGAATTTTGCCCAGCGCGGCCAGCCGCTGGACCGCAAGGACCGGCATATCGCCACCGTGATGGCTGGCGTTCGCCACACCCACGCCTCCCCTCCCCGGCAGAAGGAAGCGATCCTGCCCGAGGATCTGATCGCCATGCTCGAGACCCTCGACCGCGGCACGCTGCGTGGTCTGCGCGACCGCGCCATGCTGCTTTTGGGTTTCGCCGGCGGCCTTCGCCGATCCGAAATCGTCGGCCTCGACGTCGGCAGGGATCAGACCGAGGACGGGCGCGGCTGGGTCGAGATTTTTGCCGATAAGGGTCTGCTTGTCACATTGCGCGGCAAAACCGGCTGGCGCGAGGTCGAAATCGGCCGCGGCTCCTCCGACGCCACCTGCCCTGTGGTCGCTCTGCAGACCTGGCTAAGACTGGCGCGCATTGCGCACGGACCGCTGTTTCGGCGCGTTGCTGGTCAAGGCAGAGCCGTCGGTGTCGATCGCTTGAACGACCAGGAGGTCGCACGCCTGGTCAAGCGCACGGCGCTCGCCGCCGGCGTGCGCGGCGATCTGTCGGAGGGCGAACGGGCCAAGAAATTCGCCGGCCACTCACTGCGCGCCGGCCTCGCCTCGTCGGCCGAGGTCGACGAACGTTATGTGCAAAAACAGCTCGGCCATGCCTCCGCGGAGATGACGCGAAATTATCAGCGCCGGCGCGATCGTTTCCGCGTAAATCTCACCAAGGCGTCCGGGCTCTGATGCCCCCGTTTTGTCCGCTGGGATGAGGCGGTCAGATCTCAGGCGATAACAATTACCTCATCGAGCACAGCGAGCGCTGTGTCCAGACTATCGGCGGCCGACGCTTCGTAGTCAGGCATGATCATCAACTGCGTTATGGCACGGCCCACAAATTCCGGGTTTAGCTTTTCCAACCGATCCTTGGTCCGGGAGACCTGTTCCGGGAATGCGCGCAGATTGAAGCGAACAAATGACGAGGTCTCTTATCCCCGACACGAATAGCTCGCGGTCTCATCGGGATTTCCCTTACCGCCATAGGCAGCTTGAGTGGGATAAGCGCAGATCGGCTGGTGCTTGCCGGGGAATGCCTTGCTGCCAGCCGCGAGAGAATCCGGAGCCTTGTCTTGGTTTATCCAGCCCTCGATGGCGGCCAAAGGATCAAAGTCGTCGAAGGCTTGGCCATCGCCGCAGTGGGTCATCCCCGGGATTATGAACATGCGCACGAAACGGCGAGCCGCTTCCAAATCGCCGCCGCTTGTGACCTCGACGACTTGCTTGTACCAGCGCACCAGATCGTTGGCTGAGAAGACCGGATCGGAAAGTCCCTGAAACAAGAGCAGCTTTCCACCGTGGGCAGCGAAGCTGGCGAGATACGTGCCGGTCGCAT
>NZ_JAMYUA010000080.1:0-14342 GCF_040322715.1 Mesorhizobium sp. M0106
CACCCGCTACCCCCATCCCGATGTCAAGGTGACCGGCGCGACAAAGGCCTTCCTGCATCGCGATCACCTGGCCTCGGTGCGCATGGTCACCGATGCCTCAGGCGCCATCGCCGAGCAGACCAACTATGCTACCTACGGAGAACGTCTCAACACCGGCTTCCAGACGCAGAAGAGCTATATCGGCGAGCGCTTCGATCCCGAGACCGGCCTGCTCTACCTAAATGCACGGTACATGGATCCCGTGTTGGGGAGGTTCATCTCGCCAGATGACTGGGATCCGACCAAGCCTGGCGTCGGCACCAACCGCTATGCCTATGCCCTGAATGATCCCGTGAATAAAAGCGATCAGAATGGGCATGGGTGGGAAAGCCTATTCGGGGGAGGCGGCATCTTCAGCGGCGGACCAGGCGCCACCGCTGCGCGAGACTATATTGCCAATCAGGCTGACATATCGGGGCGTGCGGGCGTCGATGCTGCCATCAATACGGGAAACACGATAGTATCTCTAACGCCGGCTGAAGACGTAAAAACGATATACGCGGGAGTAAAGGAAAGAGATGCGGGTAAAATAGCGATCGGTACAATTGGGCTTGCGATAACTTTTGCTGCTCCTGAGTTAAAGCCAGGGGTTGTAGCCGCAAAGAGAGCTGGTAAGCTGTTGTCAGCTGCAAAACTACCTTCGCTAAAAAATGCGCTGTTCCACTGGAACAAGCACAAAGCGGATTTCCCGAACCTCAACAATGCGAAAGAGTACGTTCAAGAAACTCACAACTTTGTCGCAAACCCACCAACAACTGCTCTCACGCGCACCCGGCCCAACGGGGATGTCGTCACGTTTGATCCCCCCAGTAATACGTTTTCTGTCAATCAAGCTGATGGGACACCAAAGACAATGTTTTCACCCGCTCCAGCAAGCTCAAGCAATCCAAATGGCTATGATCCTACGAAGTATTCATCGCCTATTGACTACTTTCAGAATAGCTATTAGCCATGTCACACACTGAAAAGTTTCATTGTCGCGTATGCGGACTTGATCACTATCCACATTTGCCGTGGGGTGAGAATGGCAGAGAACCGACACATGACATCTGTGAATGCTGCGGTGTTGAATTTGGTTATGATGACGACGGGTTACACGTCTGCCTGATGCGAAGAGCGCACTGGATAAACATCGAGAACTGCAAATGGTTCGATGAAACACAAAGGCCGGCCCATTGGGATATGCCAATTCAGCTCCGCAGCGTACCGCGTGCGTACGTTGGCCAGAATGATGAAGAGCTTATCGCTGGCTATTTGAAGCGCAATGGAAAATCGGCCTCATAACGTGGCTACGAGAGCCACTGTTGTCGGCGCAATCATCTGGAATTAAGGTCACGGTGCACTTTTTACTCTGATAGCACTGCTGTCGTGTGGAGATTGACCGCATGGCTCAACTTGCCCTCGCTGTCGTTCCCGCCTGCTTCATCACGTGATGCACGAGGTAACAAGAAACCCGGTGTTCGAGAACTAGCGGCTCGTCGGTGTCGGCATTTGGGCGTGGTGCCCGATGCCGAACTACGAGCATCTGATCCTGACGCTGGCCGACGCGGATAGCCTGCGGCGCGCGCTCGCCAAAGTGCACCGTCTATGTAGGATAATCCGCGGTGTCAAAAGGGAACAGGCATGTTTTGCAAGGCCGCTTCTCGCGTCGTTGCCACGGACGAGGATCACCCACGAATCCTAGAACATCTGCCCGTCATCACCACAAATCCTCAATCAACGATCGGCACCTGAGGTCGCCGTCACAAAGCTGTGGCTAATCCGCCCTCCGCGCTCTCGCTGATATCCGCGTCACACCAGCAACTGTAATCTTGGTCAGAAGACCTCGGCAGAGAATCAGCTTGGGGTGGCGGGGCGACTGGTCTTGGCAACTCTCAACGCGCAATTCCTGGATTTCTTCAACTGGTGGCTCGATGAGCTGCGAGCGGTCTGGACGCGGGTTAGTCCTGAGCAAAAACAATCTTCCAACAGCGACTGGATCGTCAGCCTGGCAGATGATGGTGTCCGCGTACGCGAAGCAAATGCGCCCGAATTTCAATCGATCCCGTTGTCGCTCACGGCCTCTTCCGAAGAGATTCTTGCACTTCTGCAGACCGGCCCTCGGCGCAAACGTCCGACTTTCGATATCCTGATCGAGCCGGGGCTGTTTCTGACGCGACAACTGGCAGGCCGACGACTGCCGCTTCGGGAAGCGAGAAGCATGGCCGAGCTCGACCTTCTGGCATCAACGCCGATCGATTCGGCGCAGGTGCATATTGTCTTTGCGGAACACTCGGAGCAGGACTGTTCCTACCACGTCGTGAAAACCAAGACGCTCGCGGCCGTTCTGGAAGCTATTCGCCGCTCCGGTGGAACGCTTGGCTCACTGTCTGTGGCCGATGCGGACCGGGTGCGACAGGCAGATCGGTTAAGCTTGGCTGCCATTTGGCCACCGACAAAGCGCGACAGCCACACAAGACTCGCCTGGACGGCGGCATGTTTGATCTTGCTTGGCGCAACACTCGTCACCTTCGGTCATGCGCAATGGCGTTATTGGCAGGCCGGCACGGAGCTGGACGCGCAAATCGCCGATGCTCAGGTGCAAGCCAAGGCGGCGCGATCGTCGCTGCAGAAACGCCAGACTGCCATGGCGCAGGTTGAAGCAATCCGGAACGAGAAGAAAACGTCCGCCTCGCTGGTTCACGTCTGGGCCGAGCTGACGCACCTGCTCCCCGACACGGCCTGGCTAACCGACCTATCAGCCAAAGGCGGCGAGTTGACCATTACCGGGTTTTCAACCTCCGCTGCGGAGCTGATCAAGCCGCTCGACGCGTCGTCGCTGTTCGCGGCACCCGAGTTCGCGGCGCCAGTGGTCAAGGTTCCGGGCCATGATGGTGAACGCTTCACCATTACAGCAACGATCGGAGCGCTCTGACAATGCTCTCCACCATTCTCAACGCGCGCCCGATGGTCCGCCGTCTCATCGCTCTGGCCATTGCGGCAGCGGCTGCCTGCATTGCCGGCTGGGTGGTGCTCATGGCATTTGACAGCATCTCCTCGGCAAAGGCCGGGATCGAGGAAAAACGGGAGATGCTCGGCCAGTTGCAGGCCGTGGCAGCACTCGCAAAACGCCTTGACAGTGCAGCGGCATTAGACCCGGCCGCAGCGACAAATTCTGAATTTCTGACCGGGGAAAGCGAGGCGGTCATTCGCGGTGGGCTTCAGACCAAGCTGAATGCGATTGCGGCTTCGAATGGGGTGACGGTGCTCTCGGCCGGCAACGCGCCGGCGCTCAGCGAAGCGGGCGTGGACTTCATCGGGCTGCGGGCAAATTTTTCAGGCCCCCTGGAAGGTGTCCACAATGCCATTTTGGCGATCGAAACCTCGCTTCCGGTGCTGTTCATTCGCGAAGCCACCTTGCGAGCGAATGATATCGGACCAGCGGCCGGCCGAACGGGAGATCCGGAGCTTTCCGCCGAGGTCGTTTTTTACGGCGCTTTGCAAACCAAGGCGACGCCCCCTACTGGTGGGGCAAAACCATGATCGAAAAATTCACGGCTTTGGCCCTAACGGCGATGATTGCCGGCCTCGTCGCGGTCAATGTCGCGCTCTACGATACGCCGGTCGATATTGCACCGATCGCTTCGGCAAAGGGGCGCGACGGAGGAATGATGTCCGCCCCCGGAGGGTCACTTCAGATTCCGGACGCCGTTGATTTCAGCGAGACCTTCGAACGGCCGCTGTTCAGCCCGACGCGCAGAAAATCAGTGCCCGAGCCGGTACAGCCGCCGGCAGTCGAAGTCGCCTCCGTAGCGGTCGAGCAGCCACCGCCGCAGAATCTTGCGCCAATAGTTGCGCCATCGCTTCTGGGGATCAGCATTCACGGCGGGACCGCTAAGGCCCTGCTGCGGATCGCGGGAGGCGATATCGCTCTTTGGTACGGCAATGGCGAGACTGTCGATGGCTGGACCGTTTCGACGATCGACAAAGATGAGGCTGTGCTGGAGCGGGACGGCAAGATCACCCGTATCTCGCTTTATCCTTCAGTCCAGGATGGCCAACCTGTCGGGAGTGTTGGCCAATGACCGCGGGACGCTCTGAAAACGAAAGCGGCAGTGCGGGGTTTTCGCTCGTCGCGGTGCTGGTCTTCATGCTGATCGTCTCGGCCATCGTCGTTCCCTTTGCCGTGACGGCAAAAACACGGTTGATGATCGCCAACAACGAGGTCGAGCAGGAAAGGCTGTCGCTGCTTGCCGAAGGCCTGGCCAATGTGGTTTCGAGCGAGTTGGCCGACGGTTTTGCGACGGAAAAGCTGCCGCCGGACTCCACGCCGGCAGCCTGCCGGTCGGGGGAATTCACCTTCGATGTCCGGATACAGGACCATAGCGGGCTGATCGATCTCAATGCCGCGGATGCTTATCTGCTGTCGCTGGGGTTTGCCTCGCTCGGTTTCAATCAGCAGACGTCCGAAGAACTGGCCGAAGCCGCTATCCAATTCCGGGGCAGCATCAATGCTTTCGCCGCGCAGGCCGCCGAGCCTACAACTTCGGTCGGGCCGGCTCAAAACAAGCAGGCGCCGTTCGAATCCGTCTCCGAATTGCAGGAGTTTTCCGCCCTTGCTTCGACGCCGCTGCATGATCTCCATGATGTCTTCACGGTTTTTTCGAAGCGCGGCACGCTCAGCCTCGACCGTGCTTCTAGCCGCCTCCGAACAGTCCTTGCCGGTGCATCAGCGAGTAGCGCTTCGATCACGCAAGGTGCTACCGAGGCTTCAGCCTATTCGGTCGAAGTCATAGCAAGGCGAGATGGATCGGGAATTACAGGCCAGGTCGGATTTGTCGTCGAGAAATTCCCGGCCAGCGCGGCAGGCTTCCGGCGTCTTTCAGGAAATCCCGTCGCAGAAGCCACCGACCTTGCAGGGACGGCGACATCCTCTGGAAACTGCGACGCGGTTTTCGGAACTGAGGCAGCACAGATCCTGAAGGGATGGGCGTCATGAACGCGGCTGCCCGAACCTCCAGCGTCGAGGCGTTTCTCGCCTTTCTCGAAAGCGAGAAAGTGCTGAGCGCGCACGCAGCCCAACGCGCTTTGGGAGCGGCGAAGACATCGGGGCATCCGTTCGACACGGTGATGACCGAACTCGGCCTGATCGGCGAACAGGAGCTTGCCGCCAATCTCAGCCGGTTCATGAATCTACCGTCGCCTGCCGACATTCCAGAGCAGTTCAACCCCGATCTGTTCTCAAGTGTTCCGCTGGCCTTTCTGCGCGAAAACGCCATTCTTCCGCTGGAGATCGATGAGAAGCACCTGCTTGTTGCCGTCGCCGATCCGTTCTCGTCGGCGATGATCGATGCACTGGCCTTTCACTACGAGCGAACGCCGGCGCTTAGAATACTTCCAAGGCGGACAGTTATCGAATGCATCGACCGGATCGAGCGGTCCGCCAAGGGCGCTGTGTCATCTGATCAAGACAGTGCGGCCTCATCGGATTTCGGCCCTGACGATCTCGAACGGTTGAAGGATTTTGCCCGCGAGGCGCCGATCGTCCGCTTTGTCGCCGACACCATCCACAAGGCGGTCGACGCGAGAGCCACCGACATCCACATCGAACCGCTGGAGGACCACGTCCGCATCCGCTTCAGGCATGACGGCATGCTGTCCACCGTCGATACGGCACCGGCAGCGATGCTGTCCGGCATTTCGACGCGCATAAAGATCCTGTCGCGGCTCAACATCGCCGAACGGCGGCTGCCGCAGGATGGAAGGATGCGCATTGCGGTGCGTGGCCGAGACATCGACCTTCGTGTGTCGGTCATTCCGTCCATTCACGGCGAAGCGATCGTGCTCAGGATTCTCGACCGCGCCGGCGTCGAACTGCGGCTGGGAAAACTCGGCTTCGACGATGCCGCACAAGCCAAGATCAGAAGCATGTCGCAAGCCGCCAACGGCATCGTGCTGATCACCGGGCCGACCGGCAGCGGCAAGACGACGACGCTCTATTCGATCCTTGCCGAGCGCTCCCGGCCGGATGTGAAAATTTTCACGGTCGAGGACCCGGTCGAATACCGGATGGCGGGCATTACGCAGTTGCAGGTCAATCCGGCGATCGACCTCGATTTTGCCGCAGCCCTGCGTTCGATCTTGCGGCAGGATCCCGACATCATCCTGCTTGGCGAAATCCGCGATCGCGAGACGGCGCAAGTCGCCGTGCAGGCGGCCTTGACCGGCCATCTGGTGTTTTCGACGCTTCATACGAACAGTGCGGCCGGCGCGCTGACCCGCCTTCGCGATATGGGCATCGATGGCTATCTGCTCGGCGCGACGATCCGAGGGGTCATCGCGCAAAGGTTGCTGCGCCGCGTCTGCCCGACTTGCCATGGAACAGACCAAACAGGCTCGGCCTGCCGAAGCTGCAATGGTTCCGGCTACAGCGGCCGCACCGTGACCTACGAGATGCTGCAGGTGTCGCCGCGTATCGCCGAGCTTATCGACCAGGGCGCCGGCGAAATGGAGATCGGCAGAGTAGCAGCGGAAGACGATCTCGTTCCGATGGCGGTCCACGCAAAGGCGCTCGCGCAGTCGCGAGTGACGACAATGGAAGAAGTCCGGCGTGTCATCGACCTCAACGGAGGCGGCTGATGCCGGCCTTTGTCTATCGCGCCTATCTGGTCGACGGCAGCAGGGAAACTGGCGTTCTCGACGCGTCGACCAAGCAGGATGCTGCGCGCAAATTGGCGCAACAGGGACGCCGGTCCTATCATCTCGCTCCCGTAGGCAGAGCAAAGCAATTCGTTCGGCTGCCGGGACGCGGCGCGCTGACATTTACACGACGGGTCGATCTCGGCCGTCTCTTCTCCGAGCTTTCGGTGCTCTTGAACGCGGGTTTCACCGTCGATCGCGCCTTGAGCGCGGTGATTTCCGGCGAAGGCAATCATACCCGGCGCCAGCAATTGCAGTCCGTGCTCGACCTCACGACCGGCGGTCGCCCGATTGCGGAGGCCTTTGCCAGCCTGCCGGGGATCACATCCGACGTTGCGGCCTTGCTCGCCAGCGGCGAACGCAGCGGCAAGATGGCATTCATCTGCCAAAGGCTGGCCGATACATTCGAAGCAAAGGCAAAGCGTCGTGCAGCGATCGTCGAAGCGCTGACTTACCCCGCCTTTCTGCTGGTGGTCATGAGCGGGGCGCTTGTCGTTCTGGCGACGGTGCTTGTGCCCGCGCTGGAGCCGATCTTCGAAGGCTCGTCGGCGGCAAAGCCGTTCACCATGAAGCTGCTTTCCGGGCTCGGAACCGTTTTCTCCGACTATCCCTTCGTGTTCCCGCTCGCGGCAACCGTTGCTTTGCTCTTCTATCTCTTTCTTTCGCGGTCGGCGGTCGCGAAGGCGTTGTTCTCGCGCTGGCTGCTGAGAATTCCGTTGATCGGCTCGCTGGTCAAGGACACGGTGATAGCGCGCTATCTTGAGACTTTGTCCCTTCTTCTCGGCAACGGGGTGGCAATGACCGAAGCGCTTGGCCTGTCGGCGAACGTCTCCCGGCAGAGTTCATTATGGGCAAGTTTTACCGCGATTGAAGATGACGTAGCCAATGGCGCCCGCCTTCATAATGCGATCGTCAAGGCAGGCATTTTCGAAAATGCGACGATGTCGCTTATCTCGCTTGGCGAAGATGCGAACGCGCTTCCCGTCGTGCTGGATCGCGCCGGAAAGATGCTCCAGGCCGCGCTGACACGGCGGATCGACGCCGTGCTGAAACTGCTGACGCCGGCTTTGACGATTTCGCTCGGCTTTCTGGTCGGCAGCCTTGTCATTTCGGTGATGACCACGATCCTCAGCATCAACGATCTGGCGCTGAAATGACGAGCGCGCCTCCAACTCGCCAACGAGAGCACGCGACAGCCGGTTTTACCCTGGTCGAGATGTTGGTGGTGCTGGCGATCATGGCTGTCGTCGCGGCCATTGCAGCTCCGGGCATCGCCAGAAATTATCGAACCAAGAACCTGGAAAGTTTGACGAGCGAGATCACCACCCGACTGCGCCTGACCCGCACGTCTGCAATTGCCACCGCCAGGCCGAAACAGATAGTCATCGATCCTCGTGCCGGCGCGATCCGCTTCGATGATCGAGACACGCTCGTCCTGCCCGAAGACGTCGAGATGACTGTAACAACGGGCCTGGAAACTGTGGCTGCGGATCGGCAGGCGACTTTGACATTCCTGCCGGACGGCAGCGCTTCCGGGCTGGACATCGATCTGCAACGAAAAGGCCAGACGGTACGCATCGAGGTGAACTGGCTGACCGGGCTTGCGACGCGGCGGACACTGCCATGATCTCGCAGGCAGCCCCAGATTCCGGTGAAGACGGTTTTTCGATCCTGGAGATGATCATCGGGATGACGATCCTGGCGCTTGTGCTTGGCATAGCAAGCCAGTCGATCGTGATGGCGAGCCGCAGCATCGCGGTTGCCAAGGCACAGGTCGAAGCCGCTCGCGCGGTTCGCGAGATGCTGGCCGATCACCAAGCTGGTCTCGGATCGAATTCAACCGCCTCCGATGCCGCGCAGCCCGGCTGGAGGCTGAAAACCCGCACGATTGAGATATCGAACGCGAAACTAACAGCGATTATCATTGAGAGAACCGGCGCCGCTGGTGCCGGGCGTGGCGAGCCGTTTCTGACGTTTGTTCCCGTCCAGGATACGAACTCTCAATGAGCCGCTCATCGGACAGTTGCGGACAGTGGCTCCCAGGGTTTCCCATCCTCAAGCCCAGCTTCGAATGGTGCGGCCTGGGTGGAACTCGCGCGTCATCGGCGTCGGTCGAGGGTTTTGCGCTGATCGACGTGCTGGTTGGGCTTGCCCTGGTCGCCGTGATTTCCTCGCTGATGATTGTCTTTCTCGGACAAGCCCGCACGATGATGCGCATCGAGAAGGCAACCGAGATGCAGATGGAGGTCGATGCTGCCTCGCGGTTTCTCGAAAGGGCAATCAGCCGTGCGGAACCGCTGCCGTTGTCAAAATCGTCGCCGGAGAGTGTGATCTATCTTAGCGGTGAGTCGGCCCGGATTGAATTCAGCGGCATTCAGGCGATCGGCTTCAGATCCTCGGCACTGCGGGAAATCGCCGTTTCCCTTGCAAGCGAGGAACACGCCGAAGACACCCTGACCATCGTACAAAAACCACGCCGCGGCAGCGAAAACAGCAATTCATCCGACAGCCAATCCGTACGACTGATTGCCGGTGTGACCGCCATAAAATTCGAGTATCTCGACGGCTCGCCAGGAGCGTCTTTGTGGTCGGACACGTGGAGCGCCCAGCGGCGCCTGCCGGCCGCTGTGCGGTTCACGATCTCGGTCGATCGGGACGGCGCGACCTACTCATCCGCAGGTTTTGCGCGCCTGGATTTGGCAGATACCCAAGCGCAGCCCACGAACTGACTATCTACGATCCGGAATGTTGGTCAGTTGGTTATGTCCTGATCCTCGCCGCTCCCTTCGGGCTTGCCGTCGCGGCCCAAGGTGCGGATCAACACACCGCTCGCATCGGCCTTCACCTCGTAGGAGTAAGGCTTTCCCCAGGGATCGCTCAGCCCCGTAGTCCCTTTCAGGTATGGCCCGTTCCAGCGCTCTTCGTCGGCAGGCGCCGTAACCAGCGCGGGCAAGCCTTCCTCCGCGGTCGGATATTTTGCGTTGTCGATATAGTACAGCTCGAGCGCGCTCTCGATGTTGCGGATTTGCGCCTTGGCCGCATTGGTCCTGGCCGAGCCGAGATAGCGCAGAACCTGCGGGGCAGCGAGCGTGGCGATCAACGCTATGATGGCAAGTACCACCAGAAGCTCGACCAGCGTAAAGCCGCCTTCATGATTTTCGCTTTCACGGCGGTATTTTCTGCTTGGTCGAATGAAACGGAGAGAAGTCATTGGAGTGATCCCATATTCCAACCTGCAAATTGTTCCAGCACCCAGGTGCAGCCAAGGCCCGTTGCGATGAACGGACCGAAGGCGACGCGCGCCCGCGCGGCCGCTGGACCCACCGCGACCACCTGACCACCGATGAATAACAGCGCGCTTGCGCTTGCTATGAACAGCAAGACCGGCAGCAGCAGCGGGTTGATCCAGCATGCGGCGGCGCCAAGCATTTTGACGTCGCCGAGCCCAAGACCGATGCGGCCGGTCATTGCGAAATGACCGCGACGGACGAGCCAGACAGCGGACAAGGTTCCAACAGCCAACAGGATTTGGCTCGGGACTTGATCTGGTTGTGTCGCAGCTTGGAAGCCAAGGCCCGTGCCGGCCAGCGCTAAATTGAGTTCATCCGGAATAATCAGCCTTCGGAAATCCGCAACTGAAATGGCGACAAGGATTGCCGCTAGCGCGATCGTCGCAATCAGCACTAGAGACAAGTGGGCGCCCATCAGTATTCCAGTCGCTTGAGATTCTGTTGCAGAGGCGTTCCGCCGCGGCGCTGCTGGATCGGCGTCTGCAGGCTGATCTTGCCGCGGAATTCATCGGTGACCTGCCGCGCCTCGCTGATGTCGCGGATAACGCGCGGACGAATGAAAATGATCAGCTCGGTCCGCCCGACGCTGTCGCTCTTGTGCTTGAAGGCGTTGCCGATGATCGGGATGTCGCCGAGGATCGGCACCTGGCCGCGATCGACATTGTTGCGTTCCTGGATAAGGCCGCCGAGCGCCAGGCTCTCGCCGTCATTGACCAGCACGCGCGTCTGGATCTTCCGCTGCTGAATGGTTGGCGAATCGATGCCGGAGCTGGTCGTCTTGGTGACGTTGCTGACTTCTTGGCTGATATCGAGCATGACACGGCCGGCATTGTTGATGCGCGGCGTGACCGTGAGTATGACACCAGTGTCCTTCATCTCGACCGAATTGACGATCGGTGCGTCGGCGGTCGATGTCCCCACGGCCTGCTGCGTGATGATCGGCACCTGGTCGCCAACCTGCAGGATCGCCTTTTGATTGTTGAGCGCCATGATGGTCGGCGCCGATATCACATTGACGTCGGTGATGCTGGCGAGTGCGTTCAGCGTAACCTGGATGTTGTCGGTCGCGTAGGTCCAGCCAAAACCGGGGAAGGTTGCGCCGGTGAAACCGCTGGCCACGTCGGACAGCGAGATCTTCATACCATTGTTTTCGAAGAACCAGCGAAGCCCGAATTTCAGTTCGTCGTTCAGCGTCACCTCGGCGATCACCGCCTCCAGCATCACTTGCGTCGGCAAAACGTCGAGCTTGGTCAGGATATGCTCGATGCGATCATAGTCCCGTGCCGTGGTCTGTATCAGCAGCGCATTGTTCTCGACATCAGCCACGACCTTGGCGTGGGTGGGTGATTGTTCGTCCGGCGCCAAGGCCAGCGACGGGGACGGGCCGGTCAATGGCACAGGCGTCACTCCATCGGACTGCAAGGCGATCGGCGTCATGTCGGGCGACACGTTCGCGCCGGCCATCTCGCCCTCGGTCTTGACCGAAGTGCCGAGCACGGAGCTCAGCACCGCAGCCAGTTCCTTGGCCGGTCGGTTCTGAATCTCATAGACGAAGAGCTGGTCCTCGTTGGTCTCGGCCAGCTTGTCGAGCTTGCCGATCCATACCGCAGCGCGGCTGAGATAGGCCGGGCGCGAGGTGATCACCAGCACCGAATTCAGCCTGTCGTTGGGAATGAATTGGATGATCTTGGCGCCAGGGCCGTTCTTGGTGCCGAAGATCGAATCGAGCTCAGAGGCAACGGCTTCAGGCTTTGAGGTTTTCAGGGGATGAAGCGCGACCGACATGCCGCGCATCCAGTCGACGTCGAACACCGAAACCGCTTCGCGAATTGCATCGAGGTCGCTGTTGTTGCCTGCGACCGTGATCAGGTTGCGGGTGGAATCGACCCTGAGCACCGATCCTTGCCGGCTGATCGGCTCGAGAATCGTCTTCATTTCGTCAGCTGCGATGTACTGCAACTGCAGCACCTGCACCTTGATGCCAGGGCCGGAGGGCGAGACCGACGGCACACTGACGGACGGCGTGCTGGACATGATGTCGGACAACGGAACGATCTGGTACGAGCCGGCGCGTTTGGTGATCCCGGCATTGTTTACGGCAAGTGCGGATTCCAGGATATCAACCAATGCATCCTGCGATACAGGTTGCGACGTTTGCAGCGTCACCGTCCCCTGCACGCGCGGGTCGACGATGTAGTTAAGATGAAGGGCGTCGCCAAGCACGGCTTTCGCCGCTTGCGCAACGGGTGCGTTGACCAGATTGAGCTCGTATTGACCGGAACCATCGGCCGTTACTTGGGCGATTGGCGCGCCAGAGGAGACGAAATTACCGGAGCCCTGATACTGCGCACCGGAGAAGCGCTGGGCTTCACCTGCCGCAGTTAAGGGATGGGAAGCGTTATATCCCGTCCGCAGCGGCGAGTTCTTTGCATGCAGGCTATCAACGGTTTCGGTGAAAAAGTCCTTGCCCGACGGAGACGTGCAGCCTGCGCATGCGAGCAGCATGCACAGCACGACGCAATTACTCAGATTGATCGACATCCGCCCGATTCCCCTAGCTTTTTAGTCTAGGGCTTGTTGGGGACGAGCGCTGGAATTGCTGGCGTTATTTCGGGTCTGTCCACAGGGTAGGTGAGCGGCAATTGCACGAGCGAGACTTATCGAAATTCGGCCATTTGCCTCGCGCATGTGGATCTCGCAGCTCATCAGGCCACCTATCGAAGCCGAATGAATGGTCTGGCGTAGGCACGATGCACGTTGGCGAGCGCAAGCCGAATGCCATCCGCTACCTCGTTGCATCACGTGAGGGCAGACGGGGACCAGAAATGCGGGCAGGCAAGCCACGCAGTCAATCTACACCCGACGATAGCGAGCACAGCAATTTTATCCAACGAAATAGTAATAAATTTGGCCTGCGCTAAATAACTTCGAGTCGTTTAGCGCATATATATCCTTTCCGGTTAGTACTCTAGTGTTCGGTATATCCCACTTAAATTCCTCGTTATTATAATCATTAAAAGGTCTCACTTCTAATGTTTCTATATTACTTAACCCGGCCACGCGATCTAAAATGCTATTATGTGCAAGCAACATTGGCATTAACTGAAAGAGTAGTGCCTTTACCTGGCCACCATGCAAAATGCGACCGACCTCTTCACCCGCGGCCTCATCCCAATCAACTTCCAAATTGCGCTCGACATTTGAAAGTTCATCAAGCGTTTCACGAAAAGCAGAGATATCCCACGCATCCTTGCGTTCCATTGCTGCTCGGATCGCTTCGTTTAGGTCAATAGCCATAGTTAATTTCCTGGTGAACCGTGGACCCAAAACCCGCCCGTTTCCTTGTCCACAGATCGGTACACGTTAATAACATCGGTTGGCTGTCCTGTGTTTCCTGTATAGCCAACGGGTCCATTAGTCACTTGTACCTTAGCTTTGTCCTGATTCCAAAGCGAGTACTCATCTGCAAGTGCCGCTGCATCCAAGGTAGCTTTTTCGGCGTCAATATCTGATCTAAACTGACTTTTCGCGAACGACGTGCTTCCGTTCTTATGCGGGATCATATCTTTAGGGTTTATCGTATACTTTCCATTAGTTAGCGTTGAGACTGTTCTGTTTTCTACTCTCCGTTCTACATGTTTAGTTTCTTTTGAAAAAATGCTCTTCGGCGATCTGGCTTTCACTGTATCAACAACTGTAGGCGGAGATCCAGCCGTTAACCCCGCCCCCAGCCCGCCAGCGGCCACCATCGTGTCGCGGGCCTCAGGAGAAAGGCCTTGCTCCGAAGCAGGCACGCCAATCCTGGACGCGTATTCATCGCCACGACCCTCGAAAAACTTGTCGGCTCTAAACACCTCCCGTCGCACCCACGACAATACATCCTTTCCATTCTTTATTTCATCCGCTTTCTTAAAGTTCTTGTCAGCTTGCTGCGCGTTGTAATTGTCCCAATCTTTTTGGGAATCGCATGTCCAACAAGACCCATTTTGATCGCTCTTATTGATGGGGTCATTCCCGGCATAGGCATATCTATTGGTGCCGACGCTTCCAAGCGTCGGATCCCAATCATCCGGCGAGATGAACCTCCCCAGCACGGGATCCATATACCTGGCGTTGAGGTAGAGCAGGCCGGTCTCGGGATCGAAGCGCTCGCCGATATAGCTCTTCTGCGTCTGGAAGCCGGTGTTGAGGCGCTCTCCGTAGGTTGCGTAGTTGGTCTGCTCGACGATGGCGCCTGAGGCATCGGTGACCATGCGGACAGAGGCCAGGTGATCGCGGTGCAGGAAGGTTTTGGTGGCGCCGGTGACCTTGACGTCGGGATGGGGATAGCGGGTA
>NZ_JAMYUA010000081.1:0-13948 GCF_040322715.1 Mesorhizobium sp. M0106
ATGGACGCAAGCGATCGAAAACGACGCAAAACAACCGTTGCAGGCAGGGCGCCGTCCACATATGGATCCCAGGGTCTCCGCGACGGAGCTTCGCTCCTGCTTCGCCCAGGGATGACGAAGGTGAGGGGCCTCGGCCAGCCTTACGGTCTTGCCTCAGCGCGTCAATTGCTGGTTCATCCAAGGCGGTTAGTCGCCTTTTCTCCCGACCTGATTCAACGACCTCGCATAACGATCCAAACGAAAGGACCAAGCCATGGCCACGACGAAACTTCTGACCGATGCCGAGGTCGAGGCGATTCCCGCCGTGAAGGCTGTGTTCGACGACATCCGCGCGACGCGCAAATCCGATTTCGTCAACAATTTCTGGCGCGGGCTGGCCAATGATCCGGTCTCGCTGAAGCGGGTGTGGGAACAGCTCAAGGCGGTGATGGTCGCGGACAGCGCCATCGACCCGCTGACCAAGGAGATGATCTACATCGCCGTCTCCACTGCCAATGGCTGCTCCTATTGCGTCCACTCGCACACCGCCGCAGCGCGGGCCAAAGGCATGACCGACGCGCAGCATGGCGAGTTGGTGTCGATCATCGGGCTGGCCGGGCAAACCAACCAGATGGTGACGGCGCTGCAGATCCCGGTCGATCCGGAGTTCGAGGTGAGGTGAGGCGCGGCGCCTTCCCTTCTCCCCTTGTGGGAGAAGGTGGCCGAGCGAAGCTCGGTCGGATGAGGGGTGCTGGACGGATCGCGGCCTTGGAGACGTAAGTGCTTCAAATCGCTTGAATTTTCTCCGCCGAGTTTCTTCCAGCACCCCTCATCCGTCTCGGCGCTACGCGCCGATCCACCTTCTCCCACAAGGGGAGAAGGGATGCGCGCTACACCGGCCGATATACCTTCGCCGCCGTGTTCCAGAAGATATCCGCCTCTGCCGCCGTGCCGTGCTTGCCCACCGCTTCCCGGTGCGCCCTGATCAGCTCGGCATGGCTGGTCCACAGCTTCTCGATCGGGAAGTTCGAGCCGAACATCAGATGATTGCTGCCGAGGATGTCGATGGCATTGTCGACGATATAGGCGATCAGCGCCGGGTCGTTGCGGTGGACGAAGGTGCCGAGGCCGGACAGCTTTGCATAGAGGTTGGGCGCCGCTGACAGCGTGCGCAGGCCGGACTTCCACGCCTCGGTGGTCTCCGGCTCCATGTCGGTCAGCATGCCGGCGTGGGTGAGGATGAAATTCGTCTCGGAGTTGTCGCCGACGAGCGTCAGCCCGTCCTTCATCTGGGCGGGGAAAAGCTGCAGGTCGAAGGACAGGCCGTAATCCTTCAGCCGCGCGACATTGGCCCGCACCTTGGGATCGATGACCTGATCGGCCGAGGCGGCGAAGCGGAAGGCCGGCGTTCCGTGCCAGTGCAGCTGCATGCGCACGCCGCGCAGCAGCGGATACTTGATCAGCCGGTCGATCTGGGGCCTGATATCGTCCACCGTCATGTCGGCATAGCCGACGATGGCGTGCGGCCAGCCGGTTTCTTCCGCGGTCTTCTGCAGGAACGCGACCTCGTTCTCGAAATCCTCCTTCGCCCAATTGGTCTGTACGTAGACCGCCTTCTCGACGCCCGAACCTTGCTGGTCGGCGAGGAATTCCTCGATCGGATAGTCGCGGCGGATCGGCTCGTAGGGGCCAAAGATGCGCGGCACCATCGGTCCCCGCAGCCAGGGCTGGTCCTCTCGGCGCCAGATGTGGAAATGCGCGTCGATCGCCTTCTGCATCACAAAACCCTCTTCCAGATTGCCGCGGCCGCCGGGGCGGGGCGGGCGAGCGACAGGATGAAATCGGTGAGGCCGGCGATCGAGGAGCCGTCGACCAGATCGTCGAGCACCGGCAGGATGGCGCGAAGTGCTGCCGTGGCCGGCCGGAAGCGCGGGTCGCCGGCCAACGGCGTCGCCAGCGAAAGCCGAAAGGCGCGCGCGCTCAGCCGGCGCATCGCCGTCTCCAGCTCGGCATGGTCGCCGCGCTCCAGCGCATCGGACAGGATGACGATTGCCGCCCCGCGCGCAAAAGCGGAGAAGCGCGGCACCGATAGAAACGCGAGCAGCGTCGGTCCCATGCGGGTGCCGCCGTCCCAGTCGTCGACCTGGGCAGCGGCGCGGGCCAGCGCCTGGTCGCGGTCGCGAATGCGCAGCGCCGAGGTGATACGGGTCAGCCGTGTGCCGAAAGTGAAGATTTCCGCCCGGTCGGCGCCTTGCACCGCCGCGTGTGCCAGCTTGAGATAGTCTGATGTGTAGAGCTTCATCGAGCCGGACACGTCGATCAGCATGAGAAGCTTGCGCGGCACTGTCTGCCGCCGGCGCAGCAGCGGCGAGGGGATATCGCCGTCGGCACTGACGATTTCGCGCAGCGAGCGGCGCAGGTCGAGCTTGCCGCGGGCATTCGTGCGCACGGTGCGGAAGGAGCGGCGCGCGGGCAAAGCGGTGGCGAGCTTGCGGCGGAAGGCGGCAAGCCCGTCGCTATCGCGATGGAACTCGCGGACGCTCAACTGTTCGCTCGCCGAAGACAGTTCGCCGCCTTCCTCCTGGCGGATCACTTCGATTCCCTCTTGGCTCGTTCCGCCATCGTCCTTGACGCGCGTTTCCTCGTCGGCCTCGCCTTCGACCACGGCAGCGGTGCTGCCATAGAAATGGCTCCGGAAATGCGCCTCGAACTCGTCGCGGCGGTCGGGCGGCGGCGCCAGCGTGGCAAGAGCCGCCTCGTGGATGTCGGCCATCGAACGGGGACCGAGCAACGTCACCGCTTGCATGAAGCCGGAGACCTGCTCGGGTGCTATGACAAAGCCGTAGCGGCGCAGAAGGCGGGCAAAGCCGAGCAAGGGTGCTGCTCCTTGAGGCAGGCCCGCCGCGCTCACGCCAGCGCCTCCTCGACAATCTTGCCGAGCTCCGGCGCGATGCAGGATAGATCCTCCTCGTCTTTGATCAGCACGCCGATGGCGCGGCGGAAGGCTTCCGGCCAGGGGCTGCCGCCCTTTTCGAGGATGGTGGCGGCGTTGGCCCATTCGACCGCCTCGGCGATTCCTGGCGGCTTGGCGAGCGGACGCGCGCGGATGTCGCGCACGGCGGAAGCCACGGCGCGGGCCGTGGCCTCGGCGACGTCGCCGGCGCGCAGCATGATGATCTCGGCCTCGCGAATGGCGTCGGGATAGGTGATCCAGTGATAGACGCAGCGCCGCCGCAGCGCTTCTGCCAGTTCACGGGTGCGGTTCGAGGTCAGGATGACGATCGGCTGCGCCGTCGCGCGAATGGTGCCGCGCTCGGGAATGCTGATCTGGAAATCGGACAGGAACTCCAGCAGCAGCGCTTCGAATTCATGGTCGGAACGGTCGATTTCGTCGACCAGCAGCACGCGCTTTTCCGGCGCCTTCAGCACCTGCAGCAGCGGCCGCGCGATCAGGAAACGGTCGTCATAGATGTCGACCTCGTGCTCGCCGGCATGGCGGATGGCGAGCAGCTGGCGCTGGTAGTTCCACTCGTATAGCGCATGTGCGGCGTCGATGCCTTCATAGCATTGCAGCCGCACCAGATCGCGCCCGAGCAGTTCGGCGATCGCCTTCGCCGCTTCGGTCTTGCCGACGCCGGGCGCGCCTTCGAGCAGCAGCGGCTTACCCAGCCTGATCGCCAGGAAGATTGCGGTGGCCAGGCTTTCATCTGCGAGATAGCGCGAGGCGGCGAGCCGGGACGCCACCGCCTCCGGCGAGGTCGCGACTGTCTCTGCGCTTGAAGTCCGGGCGCTTCTCTTGGGCATTTCCAGCACTCAGTTCGATGCTTGCGCCTTTAGCGCCCGCAGGATGCGCTCCGGCGTGATCGGCAGCGTGTCGATGCGCACACCGACGGCGTCGAAGACGGCATTGGCGACCGCCGGGATTTGCGGGTTGGCGCACATTTCGCCCGGCCCTTTGGCGCCATACGGCCCGTCCGCCGAGGGCCTCTCCAGCACGATGATATCGGTTTGCGCGAGATCGCCCGGTCCCGGCATCAGATACTGATTGAAATCGGTGCCGCCGTGATCACGGTTGGGATAATAGGGTTCGGTCGTCTCGTAGAGAGCATGGCTGATGCCCATCCACGAACCGCCGACGAGCTGCTGCTCGACCATTTTCGGGTTCAGCGCGCGGCCGATCTCGAAGACGTTTTTCACGGTCAGCACGGTGATTTCGCCGGTCTCGTCGTCGACTTCGACCTCGGCAACCGTGCAGGCGTGCGCGTAACAGGTCGACGGCTTCATCGCGCCGGTTTCCTTTTCCGGATAGGAGCGCGGGATCAAAAACATGCCGCGGCCGGAAATCGAGCGGCCGCGCTTGAAATGCGCCGACAGCGCGACATCGAAGATCGAGATCGATTTCTGCGGCGCGCCCTTGACCAGGATGTTGCCCTGGCCGTCGGTTTCGAGGTCGGAGGCATTGACTTCCAGCTCCTCGGCCGCCACTTCCAGCATCACCTGGCGGGCTTCCCTGGCCGCCTGGATGACGGCGTTGCCGGCGCGGTGCGTGCCGCGCGAGGCGAAGGTGCCCATGCAATGCGGGCCGGTGTCGGTGTCGGCGGTGTCGACGACGACACGGTCGGTCGGCACGCCGATCGTCTCGGCGCAGATCTGCGCCATGATCTGCTTCATGCCCTGGCCGAGGTCGACGCTCGACAGCGTGACCATGAAATTGCCGGTCGGCGTCGAATGCACCAGCGCCTGCGTCGGGTCGCCGCCGAGATTCATGCCGGTCGGATAATTGATCGCGGCGACTCCGCGTCCGCGCCTGATCGCCATCTCAAGCTCCCTTCGCGTAAGACGACATCGCCATGAATTTTTCTGCCACGGGCCAGTTGGCGGCGCGCGAGGCTTCCTGCATGCACTCGATCAGCGCAGCACCCTCGGTCGGCTGCCGATGTGCTTTGATGTCGCCATCGCGATAGGCGTTGATGAAGCGGAATTCGAGCGGGTCCATGCCGATCAGCCGGGCGAGCTTGTCCATCTGCACTTCCAGCGCGAAATCGCCGATGGTGACGCCGAAGCCACGCATCGCCGAGGACGGGGTGCGGTTGGTGTAGACGCAGTAGGTGTCGATCCAGACATTCGGGATCGTATACGGGCCGGGATAATGCCCGGCGCCCTTCTGCGCGCCGTAGGGCGAATGGCGCGAATAGGCGCCGGCGTCGGTGTAGCCGGTCACTTTGCGCGCGACGATGCGGCCGTCGTTCATGACGCCGTCCTTGATGACGACTTTCTCGGCGGCGCGCGGCGAGGAAATCTGCATCTCTTCCTCGCGGCTGTAGATAAAACAGACCGGTCGTCCTGTTATTTTGGCGCCAAGGATGGCAATCGGCTCGACGATGACGTCGACCTTGCCGCCAAAGCCGCCGCCGACAGTGCCGCCGACGAAATGCAGCTTGTTGCCGGGCATCTGCAGGATGATCGAGGCGTTATCGAGGGTGAAGAACATCGCCTGCGTGTTGGTGTAGCAGGTGAAGCGGTCGTTACCCTCGGGTGCGACGATGCAGCCGGTCGTTTCGGTCGGCGCGTGCTCGATCGGTGAAGACTGGTAGGTCTGTTCGAGCACGTGGTCGGCTCCTGTAAAGCCTGCCTCGACATCGCCGAAGCGCACCTTGCGGCATTCGCCGCTGTCGTAGAGGTAATAATTCCGGCCGTGATATTCGTTGACGATCGGCGCGCCGGGCTTCAGCGCTTCGTCCATGTCGAAGACGGCCGGCAGCACCTCGTAATCGACCTTGACCTTGGCGGCGGCTTCCTGCGCAGCGCGCTCGGTCTCGGCCAGCACCGCCACCACGGCCTCGCCCTTCCAGCGCACCTTGCCGTCGGCCAGCACCGTTTCGTCCTCCGGCCCGATCTGGATCAGGATCAGGATGGTGTAGACATTGTGCGGCACATCCTTGGCGGTCAGCACCTTGACGACGCCGGGGTGCTTTTCCGCCTCTGACGTATCGATGCTGCGGATGCGGGCGTGATGATGCGGGCTGCGCACCATCTTCAGGTGCAGCATGCCGGGAAAATTGCGGTCGGCGAAATAGGCGGTCTTGCCGGTGACATGGCCGGGCGAATCCGAACGCGGCCGCGGCTGGCCGATCTCGTGCAGATCGTCCTTGCGCTGGTCGGCAAAGTAGCTCTTGCGGAGTTCCATCTTTTTGACTCCCCTCAAGCCGCGTTCTGCGAATTGGAGCGCGCGGCGCTCAGCACCGCCTGGATGATCGGTTCGTAGCCGGTGCAGCGGCAAATATTGCCGGACAGTGCCTCGACCACATCCTCGCGGCTGGGGTTCGGCGTGTGATCCAGCAGCACCTTGGCGGCCATGATCATGCCCGGCGTGCAGAAACCGCATTGGGTGGCGAAAGCATCGAGGAAAGCGCGTTGCAGCGGATGCAGCACGCCGCCTTCCGCCAGTCCCGAGGTGGTGGTGACGGTTGCGCCATTGCAGGTCTCGGCCAGCGTCAGGCAGGACAGCCTGAGCTCGCCGTCGATGATGACCGAGCAGGCGCCGCAAGTGCCTTGATGGCAGCCGCCTTTTGGCGAGGTGTCGCCGATCTTGTCGCGCAGCGCATGAAGCAGCGTCGTGCCGCTGTCGATGAATTCGGCCTTTTCGGCACCATTGAGCGTGAACTGAACCGGGACCTTTGCCATCTTTTTACTCCTTGCGCCGCAGCCAGGCGGACATATGCGCCACGGTCTTTCAGGCGAGCAGCAGCCGGCCGAGATGGACCGGCAGGACTTCGTTGCGATACCAGGCGCTGGCGATCGGATCGGTTGGCGGCGAAGTGCCGTGGCGGGCAGCGGCCAGTGCCGGTGCGATGCCGTCGCTGCTGAGTTTGCGGCCAATCAAGGCTTTCTCCGCCGCCCTGGCACGGATCGGCCGGTCGGCCATGCAGCCGAACGCGATCCGCGCTGACGACACGGTGCCGTCCGGCGCCTGTTCCAGCACGGTGGCGATGCTCAGCACCGAGACGCCCTTTGGCTTGACCCGCGACACTTTCAGGAAGCGAAAGCCGCCTTCGGTCGGAAGCGTGAAGCCGACCGCGGTAACGACGGCGTGGTTGCTTTCGCGTTTCGCCAGGAAGGTTTCGATCGGCAGCTCGCCGTCGCCGGTGCTGACCGTTGCGTCCAGAGCCAGCAGCGCAACGGTGAAATCGCCGTAAGGCGTTGGCGCGAAGAGATTGCCGCCGACGCTCGCCATGTTGCGGATCGCCGGGCCGCCGACGGCGCGCGCGGCGTGGGCTAGCGGGGCGAGATCCGGATGGCGGGCGATCGCCGCCATGGTCACCGAGGCGCCGATGCGGACCTCGCCGCCGGAAATGTGGATGACCGACAGCGCCGGTTCGGTCGACCTGACGAAACCGGAGATCGACACGTCGCCTTCATTGGCGGCGCGCACGACCAGTGTGCCGCCACCGAGGTAGCGGGTGCCGGCGGCTTTCAGCGCCGCGCCGGCGTCCTTCACCGTCGCGAAAGTCTGCAGTGCAAGCGCCATGGAACGCTCCCTTTACGCCTGGCTCCGGCCGGCAAAATGGGCCTTCAGGGCGTTGAAGCCGCCCTGGAAGACGTTGGCGCCCATGCCTTCGGCCAGCTTGTCGGCTTCCTCTGGAGCGGCGTCGAAGCTGGCGGTCCATTCGGCATAGGTGCGGTCGCCGTCGGTAACCCGCCGCAATTGCAATGTCGCCTTGTGGTTGGTGAGCGGCTGCGGCGTCTCCAGGATGGCGTAGCTGACGAGGAAGTTCTCGTCAGAGAAATCGAGCAGCTTTTCGCGCAGGCGGGCGCCGCTGGCGAGCTGGAAATTGCGCACGCAGCCGATCGTGCCGGCATCCTTGCCGTCCTCGATATGGCTTTCGATCATGCGCGGGTGCCAGGTCGGCAGGCCGTTGAAGTCGCGTATGCGCGCCCAGACCTTTTCGACCGGTGCGTCGATGACGCTGGAGATGGTGACTTTCGCCATATGATCGTTCCCTTGCAAATCAGCTGCTTGGGAGGGTAGGGCGGCAGGCTCGGCAGCGCTTATCAATGCGTCTTGAACGCCTATCAAATAGTCTGAAAAACGGGCGCTCAGCTGATCGCCCGCGCCGCTTCGCGGTAAAGCGTCGGCGGGACGCCGACATGGTCGCGGAAGAAGCGCGAGAAATTGCCTTGCGTGGTGAAGCCCAGATTGCAGGCGACCGAGATCAGCGGCTCCTGCGACCACTGCAACTGCCGCACGGCTTCCTCCATGCGCAGCGTGTTCCAATAGACGTTGGGCGTCAGATTGGTCTGTTCCTTGAACAAGGCGAAGAAATGCGGCCGCGACAGGCCGACGCTGCGCGCCACGTCGTCGAAGCAGATACGCTCGCAGACATTGGCTTTCATCAGCTGGATCGCCTTGCGGACGCGGAAATCCTGCATGGTGCTGACGCGGGTGCGCACGGTCTGCGGTGCGGAGGCATCGGCGGCATCGAGCACGCTGTCGATGAAGCGCTCGATCTCGTAATTGGCGATGTCGTCGATGCTCTCATTGTCGCTGAGATGGTCGAGGAGGTTGGCCGCTGCCTTGTGCAGCCAAGGCTCGAGCGTGATCGCCGGGGCGGAGAACAGCGGCGCGGCGGAAGGCAGCTCGCGGCGTTTCCGTGCCCAGTCCGGATCGATGTAAAAGGCGAGGAACAGGCCGGGCGTGCCGTCGCGGGACAGAGCGTGGCTGTGCGGCTGGAAGGAATTGATGCCGGCGGCGGTGCCCGGTCCAAGCCGCACCGTCTCGCGGCCGATGGTCATCTCGCCGGCGGTGCCTTCCAGCCAGATGATGATATGCGCCTCGACGTGGGCATGGGTGACGAAGTCGCTGGCGACGTTCAGGACAGAAACATGTCCGAACCGGCCCCAGTAGAGCCTGATCGCTTCCGTCATGGGTATATCCTCCCGCAGGCGACTGGCCTCCCTTCGCCTGCTGCGAGCGATTGTGCGGCGCAGTTCGGGCTTGCGTCAAGACGGATGTGCACGTCCGGGCGCCGGCCATGCGCCGCACCGGCGGATTATCAGACCCGGCGATAGGAGCGCGTCCCCTTCTCCCCTGTGGGAGAAGGTGGATCGGCGCGCTAGCGCCGAGACGGTTGAGGGGTGCTGGAAGAAATGAGGCGATGCCAAACTGGAGCACCCCTCATCCGTCGCCTTCGGCGACACCTTCTCCCACAAGGGGAGAAGGGGGAGGCTGCGCTTGAACGTCAGTCGTTGCGCCTGAAATTGCGGATGCGGTCGAACAGCACGGCGAGCAGGATGGCGCCGCCGATGAACACGCCTTGCCAGAAGGCATTGATGCCGAGCAGGCCGAGGCTGTTGCGGATGACCTCGATCAGCGCCGCGCCGACGACCGCGCCGAAGGCTGTGCCCATGCCGCCGGCCAGGTTGGCGCCGCCGATGACGGTGGCGGCGATCACCTGAAGCTCCATGCCGTTGCCGAGATTGGTGGTGACCGCGCCCAGCCAGCCGGTCTGGATGATGCCGGCAAGGCCAGCCGCCATTGCCGAGATCATGTAGACGACGACCTTGATCTGGCGCACCGGAACGCCGGTCAGCGTTGCCGCATGCTCGTTGCCGCCGATGGCGAAGATGTGCCGGCCGAATTTCGTCCAGCGCAGCACAAAGCCGGTGATCAACGCCAGCACGATCATGTAAAGCACCGGATTGGCGATGCCGAACACCCAGGCGCCGCCGCCCAGCGCCAGCAGCTTGTCGTGATCCGGCCCGAACTGGAAGACGACGGTGTTGTTGGAGGCGACCATGGCTAGGCTGCGCGCAATCGACAGCATGCCGAGCGTCACCACGAAAGGCGGAAAGCCGAGATAGGCGATCAGAACCCCGTTGAAGGCGCCGATGATCAGCGCTGTCGCGATCGCAGCGCCAATGCCGATCTCGATGCCGTAGCCGGCATGCATGGTCACGGCCAGCACCATCGAGCACAGGCAAAGCACCGAGCCGACCGACAGGTCGATACCGCCGGTGATGATGACGAAGGTCATGCCGAGCGCCACGATGGCGACGAAGGTGACGTTGCGGGTGATGTTGTAGAGGTTCTTGGTCGTGGCGAAGGAATCCGTTGCCACCGACAGGAACAGGCAGGCGAGGATGACCGCGATCACCACCCAGAAGGTCTGGCTGGCAAACACCTTGCTCAGCAAGGTGTGCTGCTTGTGCGCGATCGTCTGATCAAGGGTGACTGCCATTATCGACCTTTTTTACTCATGGTTGAGGCGTCAATCATACCTGTTCGATGGCGCCGGTGATGAGTCCGGTGACTTCTTCCGGCGAACTCGATGCGATCGTCTTGTCGGCGACCTTGCGGCCGCGCCGCATGACGATGACGCGGTCGGCGACGTCAAAGACGTCGGGCATGCGATGGCTGATCAGCACGACGGCGATGCCCTGGTCGCGCAAATGGCGGATCAGGTTCAGCACCTCGGCGACCTGGCGCACTGAGATCGCCGCCGTCGGCTCGTCCATCAGCACGATCTTGGCCTGCGAAAGCATGGTGCGGGCGATCGCCACCGCCTGCCGCTGGCCGCCCGACATTTGCTTGACCAGGTCGCGCGGGCGGGTTTCGGATTTCAGCTCGGCGAAGATCTGGCCGGCACGCTTGTACATCGCGGCATAGTCGAGGATGCGAAGCGGCCCGAGGCCGCGGCGCAATTCACGGCCGAGATAGACGTTGGCGGCGGCCGTCAGATTGTTGCACAGTGCCAGGTCCTGATGGACGATTTCGATGCCGTGCTGGCGCGCCTCGACCGGCTTGTGCAGGATCAGCTCCTTACCGTCCATTTGCATCGTGCCATGGCTCGGCGGGAAATTGCCGGCGATCATCTTGACCAGCGTCGACTTGCCGGCGCCGTTGTCGCCCATCAGGCCGACAACCTGTCCGGCCTCGATCGACAACGAAACGTCGTTGACCGCCTGGATGGCGCCAAAATGCTTCGAGATGTTGGTGAGTTCGAGAACCGCCACCAGCCTTCTTGCCTCCCCGTGCTTTGCGGCCTGCGGTTCTGCCGCGGCCTTTCGCTCTCCCCAGTTCCTCCCGGAAGCAGCGATTTTGCCCATTTACGCATAAGCCTCCTTGGCGTCAACCACGGCTTCTTTCGAAAAATCAGTTTTGTAGGACAAATAGCATTGACGTCGGTGACAAGGCGATATTAGCTAAGTGTCGGAGGAGCTTGCGCCGAGCCCCGGGTTGCCGGAAGGAATCGGTGAGGGTTTGTCGGTCAGGGATTTGGTAACCAGCGATATCTGTCGGTGCCGGTCTGAGACTGAATATGAAAATGCTTATCGACCTGGCTTGGCGACACGAGTGCGACGTCCTCTGTCATCTTGCTCCGGGTCGATCTGTGTGTGGCGGGCACGCCGTGTCCGTTTGTTTCAAAGGGAGGACTGACATGAGGAAATCACTATTGCTCGCTGCCGCCGCCGTCATGGCGCTGGGTGCCGGGCCGGCTATGGCCAAGAAACAGCTCGTCATCGTGGTGAAGGGTCTGGACAATCCATTCTTCGAGGCCATCCACCAGGGTTGCGAGAAATGGAACAAGGAAAACGCCAGCTCGGAATATGAGTGCTTCTACACCGGACCGGCGTCGACCTCGGATGAGGCCGGTGAAGCCCAGATCGTCCAGGACATGCTGAGCAAGCCCGACACGGTGGCAATGGCGATTTCGCCATCGAACGCGCCGCTGATTGCGCAGACGATCAAAAGCGCCAATCCGTCGATCCCGATCATGACCCTCGACGCCGACCTCAGCAAGGAAGATGCGGCGCTGCGCAAGACCTACCTCGGCACCGACAATTACCTGATGGGTCACAAGATCGGCGAATACATCAAGAAGGCCAAGCCGAATGGCGGCAAGATCTGCACCATCGAAGGCAATCCGGCCGCCGACAACATCCTGCGCCGCGCGCAGGGCATGCGTGACGCGCTGTCGGGCAAGGACGGCCTCGCGGCGCTGGCGGGCGAAGGCGGCTGGACGGAAGTTGCCGGCTGCCCGGTGTTCACCAATGACGACGGCGCCAAGGGCGTGCAGGCGATGACCGACATCCTCGCCGCCAATCCCGATCTCGACGCCTTCGGCATCATGGGCGGCTGGCCGCTGTTCGGCGCTCCGCAGCCCTACCGCGACCTGTTCAAGCCGATGGCCGACAAGATCGCCAGCAACGCCTTCGTCATCGGCGCCGCCGACACGATCGGCGACGAGGTGGCGATTGCCCGTGACGGACTGGTGACCGCGCTGGTTGGCCAGCGGCCGTTCGAGATGGGCTACAAGGCGCCCTCGGTGATGATCGACCTGGTCGGCGGCAAGCCGGTCGCCGATCCGGTGTTCACCGGCCTCGACGAATGCACCAAGGACACCGTCGACACCTGCATCCAGAAGTAGGTTCGCAATTTCGGGGCGCCCTTCGACGGGCGCCCCGTTCGCACTGTCCATACAAAACGCACGAGGCGACGCTGCTTTGGAGCGTAGGCCGCTGCTTTGCCGTGCCCTGAGTTCAGGCTTTCGACAAGCAGCTGCCGGGGAATACCAATGCCGGACGCGACATCAAAAAAGCGACCCGCCAAATTCAAGGCAGAGGCTGAGCGGCCGGCCGGCGTTCGGCGTGCCGACGCCGCACACTTTCCCGGCTCGAGCGTGCATGCCTCGCTCGCCAATGAAATCGGGCTCAGGATCGTGCGCGGCGACTATCCGCCGGGAACCATCCTGCCCAACGAAGCCAAATGGTCGGAGACCTTCGACGTCAGCCGCTCGGCGGTGCGCGAAGCCATAAAAATGCTGATGGCGAAGAGCCTGCTGGCGTCACGCCCGAAAATCGGCAGCTGGGTCGAGCCGAAGGAGCGCTGGAACCTGCTCGATCGCGACGTGCTGGCCTGGTACGCGACCTCGCCGGACCGCGAGGTGTTCCTCAGAACCGTGCAGGAGTTCCGCCACATCATCGAGCCGGAGGCCAGCGCCTTTGCCGCCATGCGGCGCACCGACGAGCAGATGGCCGAGATCAGCCAGGCCTGCCGGGAGATGGGCGAGGCAACCAATCTGCAGGAGCGCACGCGCGCCGACACGCGGTTTCACCTCGCCATCCTGCGCGCCTCGGGCAACGATCTGCTGGTGCCGCTCGGCGTGCTGATCGAATCGGCGCTCGACCATTTGTTCCAGTTCGTCACCCGCGAGACCAGCGATCAGCGGCGGGCGCAGGCACTGCACGAAGCGATCGAGAAGAACATCCGCCTGCAGCGGCCCGCCGCAGCCCGCGCCGCGGTGCACAGGCTTCTTGCCAACACCGACGATGTCATCGGCCGGTCGCGGCGGTGATTTATGCGCCAGGGCTGTCGTTGCTCCGAACGATTGCAAAACTCGCATTCCTTCGCGCCCCTCCCTGTCCTGCCGGACATCTCCCCCACGAGGGGGGAGATTGGATGCCATTTCGGCTTTCGCTGATCATCAACGCTAGGCAATGAGGGCGGCGACCTCGGGTGGGAAAGGAATTCGGACTTTTTTTGCCGTCGCAGCTATTTTGTTCTTGCTTTGTGCCGGCAGCTATGCTACTAATTTTAGTATGGTGCTAATTGGCTCCAACGACCCGCCTCCCGAGGCGGTTTTTTTGTTTTTGGCTTCTTCCGATCGGAAGTGCGCGTGCTTTGGTGCACAGACTTCTCGCCAATACCGACGTTATCGGCCGGTTTCGGCGCTGATTCGATCGTTTCTCGGCCAACTGCGTGTAAGTCGGGTCAACCAGCAACGAACGTCGATCATTCCCGTTAGTCGCAAATCGCAAATTTAGGAGATTAGCCGAAACCCTCCCTTCGTCATCCCTGGGCGGAGCAAGGAGCGAAGCGACGCGGCGGAGACCCTGGGATCCATATGTGGACGGCGCCCTGCCTGCAACGGTTGTTTTGCGTCGTTTTCGATCGCTTGCGTCCATATGT
>NZ_JAMYUA010000082.1:0-13390 GCF_040322715.1 Mesorhizobium sp. M0106
TCGCCTACAGAATCACACACCAACCCGACGCCGCAACTCACAGATGAGTCATCGACGCAACGAAAAGATGTGTGCATCCCCTAGCCATGAATGGGGGCGAGGAACCCTGGTCTTGCGAGGCCCGCTACGCGCTTGTATCCTGCAGGTTTTTCGGGGGATGATGTCGGGCTTGCGGCTGGTGGTGCGTCCTTGGGGCACAACCAACGTAACTCTTGGGAGGACATCATGACCTTGGAAACCGCTCAATCAACCGTTCAGTCGCCGTGGCAGACCGCAGCAATCCTTATCGCCCGCCTGATCTTCGCCGCCGTCTTCCTGATGGCCGTGATCTTCAAATTCAACGATATCAGCGCCACCGCCGGCTATATCGCGGCGGCCGGGTTTCCGTTCCCGCTCTTTCTGGCCTGGTGCGCAGCCCTGCTCGAGGTCGTCCTCGTCCTATGCTTCCTGAGCGGCGCCTTCTTCTCCTGGGCAGCACTCGTCGCCGGCGCCTATGTGCTGTTCCTCGGCATTGCCTTCCACGGGCCGTCGCACTGGGCCGGCAACCAGGCCGAGTTCGGCTTCTTCGTCGATCACTTCACCTTCCTGGCCGGGCTGCTGTTTGCCGCCGTGCACGGGCCGGGCAGGGTCCTGGCGCTGAGGCTTGGCAGGGGGTGATCCCCAATCTCGGAGGCGGCGTTCTCGTAAAGGCGCTCAGAAGGGTGGCTGCGACAATGGCGGTCGGGTCTATGACCGCGACCAGGGCCAGATCGGCAGCACGATCCGCACCAGCATCGTCGTGACGATCGAGAGCGGCCGCGTACCGTCATTCCGGCCATCCGCAGGTCGCGCGCAATAAAAGCGACAGCTAAAGTACGAGCGTTCGAGGTTTATGCTTTTTGTAGATGCGCCTGCATTCCCTCTGTACTTCCAACTTTCGGCGGGTTAAGCAAGACACGGGTCTTGAGGGGGAATTCATGAACATCGCCACGCGTTTTGCTGCCGCCATGATTGGCACGTCTCTGCTTGCCGGCTGCACTACCTTGACCGAAGGCGAATTCAACACGATGCATACCACGCTTGAAGGCAGCCCTGTCACCAAGCGCGTGGCGATCAACGAATGCATTGCACGCGAGAGGTCCACCCCGCTCAACGAAAGAAAGACTTACGCAGCAATCATGAATGTCAGTGTCGCAAAATACGACAGCGCCTTTTGTAGCCGGCTCTTTAATGCCCTTGCTAATGGCAGGCTGACTTACGCGGACTACCGCAGGCTTTCCTCGCCGGGGGCCGACAGCAGCAAGTTGATAAAGATCCTGCAGGGCCGCTAGCAGGCACCGCCAGCAGTCTTGCGACCCCGGCGCGGTAAGCCGTTGTCGCGGCGTCAGTTATGATCGCCGCGTCACATCTGGGCGTTGTAAGGTTCCTTGATCTGACCGACCATGCGTGCCAGTTTCGAAAAGGACGGCATGTCCGTTTCCGGCTGGCATTGATTGGCCAACTCCAGCAGTCGGATCGGGAAGTTGACGGCGTCGCGGCTCGACGCCGACATGCCTTCGGACCTTTCCTCGTTGGTCTCGCTGGCTTCGGCCTTGCGCAAGGCGATGTCTATCTCCTCGACGGAGACCACGCCCTTGCGGACCAGGACCTGATTGATCGATGCGATGGCCATCAGCAGGCCTTCGAGTTGCAGATTGGCGACGTTCATGGTGATTTTTGCTCCCATTGGCTACGGGTCAAACGCGCGAATGCCTGTTCTGATCCGCGGCTGCGGCTGCTCGTCGGCCGGTGAGATGCCTCGGCAAATGGAGAAAGCGCCAATTGCCGACGCTGCGTTCGCGCCCACAAAGTGGCTGGCGGGCAGCGCGAGGCGCCGAAGAGAATTCGGATTTTTTGTCGCCGTGCCACATTTTGTTCTTGCTTTGTGCCGGCAGCTATGCTACTAATTTGGGTATGGTGCTAATTGGCTCCAACGACCCGCCCACAGAGGCGGGTTTTTGTTTTCAGGCTTCTTTTCGATCGAACGTTGCTTGTGTTGCCGGCTTTAAGTCGGCGGGACAGCGCCCGGGACAGTACCCCCCTCTGGCCTGCCGGCCATCTCCCCCTCAAGTGGGGAGATTGGCGGTTTCGGCGCTGCGCTCTTCCTGCAACGTTGGAGATTGGCGAAAGCCGGCGCGAAAGCCGATCTCCCCCCAAGTCGGGGAGATGTCCGGCAGGACAGAGAGGGGCGCGAAGGAATGCAGCCTAGCGCTCTTCTTGGAAGGTCAATCGGGAGGCGGACAAGGCGAGGCGCTGAACGGAATTCGCATTTTTCTGCCGCCATGCCACATTTTGTTCTTGCTTTGTGCCGGCAGCTATGCTACTAATCTAGGTATGGTGCCAATTGGCTCCAACGACCCGCCCGCCGAGGCGGGTTTTTTGTTTCAGGCCGGTTTGGAGACGATCACGGCGAGAGAGGCGAGTTTTCCGTCACTCAGGCTTCGGATGTAGTTGCGGCGGCGCTGCAGGAATTCCGCGCCCATGACGACTTCATTTGCCTGCTGCTGCGCCGGCGAGGGCACGATGCCGGAATTGGCCCTCTTCAGCGCCAGCTCAACATGTTCGCCGGTTTCGTCGACGATTTCGTCGATGCGAAATCCGGCATCGACGAACAGGGTTTTCAATTTTTCCCGATCGGCGAGGTGGCTGGTCGCCGCAGAAACCGCCCAGGGCATGGGATAGTAGGGCTCGCCGCCGGCGAGCACGGCTTCGGTCCAGATCAGCCTGCCTCGCGGTTTCAGCACGCGCCAGGCCTCGTCGATGACCGCGGCCTTGTTCTCGATGTTCATGCCGACATAGAAGCAGATCGCCGCATCGAAGGTGCTGTCGCCAAAAGGCAGTTTCGTTGCGTCGGCCTGATGGAAGCGAACCTTGTCTGCCAGTCCGCTGAGTGCGGTCAGTCGGCTCGACGCGGCGACAAAGGCTGGTGTCAGGTCGATGCCGTCGACCTGGCAGCCATAGGTCGAGGCCAGAAACCTTGCCGGCCCGCCAATGCCGCAGCCGATATCCAGGATCCGATCTGTCGGCGAAGGAGCAAGACGGGCCGCATGCTCCCGCGTGGCGATCAGTTCGCGGCCATGGAGCTGATCGAAAGGATAGAGTTGCGCGGCCGCGAGTTTTCCGGCCGGGTCGGCGTCCGGGATCGCGGCCAATATGCGATCGACGATGCCGTCGCTGCCGTAGTGACTGGTGACATTGCCCATGACGCGTTCCCCTCAAGCGCAACCACCATCCCATCAACGCAAGTCTCACGCAATGCCCGCCTTTTTCGCCCCTCCTTCCAGCCGTTCACCGACGATGGTGCGAGGTCGTCAGTGCATTTTCTTCCACCGCGCCACATTTTGTTCTTGCTTTGTGCCGGCAGCTATGCTACTAATCTGGGTATGTTGCCAATTGGCTCCAACGACCCGCCCGCCGAGGCGGGTTTTTCATTTCGGGCTCCTGTTCGACCGAATGTTGCGTGTGCTGCCGAGGTATGTCGGCGCGAATGAACGCGACCGACTATGCCGGTCCGCAACCACCTATCGTCCATAGATTTCCCAACGCGCCCGTGCGCCCATTTCAGAGACACCCCATGTCCAACCGTTACGCCACCATCATCACCGACGATGACGGCCGAGAGGTCGTCAGCGCTATTGGCGAGTTCGCCGGCGCCGCACCCTATGCACGCCATGGCCGCTTCGAGGCGGTCGCCGCCGGCGTGCGGATCGGCATGGTGCGCGGCGGTAGCGTCGATGCGGTCGGCGGCTTCGGCTTTCCGTCGGGAGCACTCGACGGCAACGCGGTGGCAATTCTCAGGGCAAGGCTGAATGCTTTGCCTGACGCCGGTGCGATGAAGCCCGGCACGACGACTGATGCGAAACCCGCAAGCCAGCCGCGGAAGCCGAAATCGGCACGCGCCGGCAAGAAGGCCAGGCCGCGCAAGCGCATCGTGCGGCCAGGCAACAAGAAGCCGATGTCCGCCGGGACGGCGGAGTAGGGCATGGCCAAGGCTCCTTCCACCGGCGATCCGCAGCCGCACGATCAGGCACCCGGCAAGCCCGGCCGAACCAAGCGGGCGAAGAAGACGCTGGCCGATGGTTTCCTCGAAGCGATCCGCGCCGATTTTCGCGCCCATGGCGCCGGCGTCATCGCCGAGGTGCGCGCCGAAAAGCCCGATCAGTACCTGAAGCTCGTGCTGTCGGTGCTGCCCAAGGACCTTAATGTCAACATCAACAATCTGGATGCATTGAGCGATGACGAAATCAGGCAGCGCATCCGCGGCCTCGAAGCCGTCCTTAGGCCGTTCCTCGAGAAGCCGGGCTTCGCAAAAGGCCTCGCACAGCCGGGCGGCAAGGACGGAATATCTCAGCCTGCTGGCGGAGCTGGACCGCAGGCGCCGCACTAACCAGCTTGCCGCCTATCGGCCCTATCCCAGGCAGGCCGAGTTCCATGCAGCCGGCGCGACCAATCGAGAGCGCCTGTTCATGGCCGGCAACCAGCTCGGCAAGACCAGGGCCGGCGGCGCCGAATGGGCGATGCACCTCACCGGCCGCTATCCCGACTGGTGGCAAGGCAAGGTTTTCGATTGTCCGGTTCGGATGTGGGCGGCCGGCGTCACCGGCGAAAGCACGCGCGACAACCCGCAGCGCATCCTGATCGGCCCGCCGCAGCAGCAGGCGGCCTGGGGCACCGGCATGATCCCGGCCGACGCGATCCTCAGCACGATGGCGGGGCGGGCGCCGGGCGCGCTCGACAGCGTCGTGGTGCGCTGGGGCGGCGGTGGCGACGTCCAGGCCGGCGAATCGGTGCTGTCGTTCAAGAGCTACGAGAAGGGCCGCGAGAAATGGCAGGGCGAAACACTGCACGGCGTCTGGTTCGACGAGGAACCGCCGCTCGACATCTATTCCGAAGGGCTGACCCGCACCAACGCCACCGGCGGCATCACCATCGTCACCTTCACGCCGCTGCTCGGCATGTCGGACGTGGTGCTGCTGTTCTTGTCGGCAGAGGAGGTGTGAGGGATGGGGAAGGGCTAGCATTGCAGAACTTGGGTTCCTCGCCCCACAAAGTGGGGAGAGGTGGCCGCGCAGCGGCCGGAGAGGGGACTTTGGCAAGCACCAGACGCTGGCTCCCTCGATTGTTGTCTGCACAGGTCGGCGCAATTCCCCTCTCCGTCTCGGCTTCGCCGAGCCACCTCTCCCCACTCCGTGGGGCGAGGAACCCAAGCTTTTGACCGACCGCGTCATATTCTTTGCCGGACAACATCAACCGTCCGGCGCCTGCCACCACGATTCAATGCCGCGAGGGCGCACAATGACCCGCCACGTCACCTTCATGACCATCGACGATGCCGAACATTATACGCCGCAGCAGCGCGCCGAGATCGTTGCCGCCTATCCGGCGCATGAGCGGGAAGCCAGGGCAAAAGGCATTCCGGTGCTGGGCTCCGGCCGCATCTTTCCAGTGACCGAGGAGCTGATCGCCTGCGAGCCGTTCCCGCCGCCGCGCTATTGGCCGCGGCTCGGCGCGCTCGATTTCGGCTGGGACCATCCCTCGGCGGCGGTAGAGCTCGCCTGGGATACGGAGGCCGATGTCGTCTATGTCACGAAAGCCTGCCGCGCCTCGCAGCAGACTCCCGCCATGCAGGCGCTGACCTTGAAACCATGGGGCGAATGGCTGCCATGGGCATGGCCGCGCGACGGCCGCCGCGAGACGCTGGAAGGCGCCGGTACCGCACTTGCCAGGCAATATTCCGCACATGGGCTGAACATGCTCGCCGGCCATGCGCAGTTCGCCGACGGTTCGGTCTCGGTCGAGGCCGGGCTGATGGAAATGCTCGATCGCATGCAATCAGGCCGCTTCAAGGTGTTTTCGACGCTTTTGCCGTGGTTCGAGGAGTTCCGGCTCTATCACCGCCGGGATGGCCAGGTGGTGAAGCTGCGCGACGATTTGATGGCGGCGACCCGCTACGGCGTGATGATGCTGAGGGAAGCGGTGGTCGACCCGGCGGTGTTCAAGGCCGCGCGGCGGAAGGCGGGGCAGAGCGATCCGCTGGGGGCATTTCGGTGACCCTCCGCATCATTCCCGCCACTTTGCGCGACCTCTCCTACATCGCTGCCAACCTCCGGCTCGAGGACCGGGCCGAGATCGATTGCCAGTTCGACGAGTGGTCGCCGGCGCTGCTGGCCCTGACGGCGCTGCAGGGTTTTGCCTACGTCGCCGAGCTAAACGGCAACCCGGAGGCCGGCTTCGGCGCTGCCGAGCAGCGCAGCGGGCTGTGGATCGCCTGGAGCTGGGGCACGCGCCGCATGAGGCGCTGCGTGCCTGGGATTACGGAATTCTTTCATGCCGTGCTCGGGCCGCAGGTTGCGGCGCGCGGCGCCTGGCGGGTCGAGGCGCGAGCGCTGGCCGCCAATGATTTGGCGCTGCGCTGGCTAGGCCGGCTCGGCGCGACGCAACGCTGCCGCCTGCCGGGCTATGGCAGGAACGGCGAGGATTTTCTGCTCTACGACTGGACAAGAGCCTCTCACTTTGGAGAAAACCATGTGCCTTTTTCAAAAGCCGCCGGCGCTGAAGCCGTTGCCGCCGACACCGACCATTGCCGACAAGGATGTGCAGGCGCGCGAAGCCGCGTTGCGGGCCCAGCTTGCGGCCAATGACGGCACCGCAGGAACCGTGAAGACCGATCTGTCGGCCAGTGAGCTCACCGGCCAGCGCCGCGTGCTGCTGGGGGTGTGACATGGGCGCCATGAGAAGAGTGTTCCGCAACCGGGTGCTGGTCTGGTGGTACTGGCGCCGGCACGCAAGGTTGTTGAAGCGCCGAGGCGGGTGACGCTGCCAATCTCCCCCACGAGGGGGGAGATCTTCCGCGTTTTCCGTAACAGCACAGCGCAAATCGTGTTCCTTCCGCACGGTTGACATTCCTCCCTCAGCCGCCATGCTGCATTGCAACATGGCAATCGAGGAGTTCGGCATGACAGAAGCCCGGTCATCGCGCATCGAGTGCCTGGACGGGCTTCGGGCGCTCGCCGCGATCTGGGTGCTCATCGGGCACTGCTTGTTGTTGACCGGCTGGCAGATTCCTATTCTCGGCGAACCGGACCTCGGCGTCGATCTGTTCATCATGCTGTCCGGCTTCCTGATGGTGTTCCACTACCAGCTGCGCCAGGACAAGGAGCCCTGGCAAAGGCCGGAAACCTGGCTGAAATTCTGGACCCGCCGCTATTTCAGGATAGCGCCGCTGTTCTACGTCATGCTGTTCGCTGCCCTGGCGCTTGGCCCCTATCTCTACGGGTCGAGAATGGTCATCGACGAGTTCCTGCTGCGGTCGCCGCAGGCTCCCGAGCGTTATCTCGACAGCGGCCTGAAGAATATCGGCGCCCATCTGCTGTTCCTGTTCGGCCTGGTGCCGAATTTCGCCTATCGCACGCCGCTGCCCGATTGGAGCCTAGGCTTGGAGATGCAGTTCTATGCGCTGTTCCCGGCCATTATGCTGCTGGTGCGCAGGCTTGACTGGCTATGGGCGGCCATGCTGGTCGCGGCGATCGGCAGCGCGATCGTGTTCTTGATGGGACAATTGTCGGTCCACTTTCCGATGCCGTCGTTCCTGCCGTTGAAGATGCAGATTTTCCTGTGCGGGATGCTGCTGGCGGGCGTCGTCCATCAAAGGCAGAAGCGGCCTTTCGTGCATCTGACACTGGCCATGCTGCTGGCGGCGCTGCCCTTCGGCGGCGGCTATGGGCTGAGCAAGCTGTTGATGCGGGAAGCGCTCGTCCTGGGGTTCTTTGCCCTGGTTCTCTACCGGATGCTGCCGGGAACGATGGGCATCGTGGCCAGAAAGATCGCCATGACGCTCGCCAACAGGTTCTTTCATTTGATGGGTGAGCTTTCCTTCAGCATCTATTTGATCCATCTGCTGGTTCTCCAGCCGGTGGCGGCTCTGGTCATCACCCAGTTCGGCCACGAGCTGTCGGCGCCGTTGCGCTTCGCGGTCGTTGTTGTCGTCGTCTTGCCGGTGGTGTGCCTGCTGTCCTGGATCACCTACACGCTGATCGAAGTGCCCGGCCAGAAGATGGGCCGTTTCGTGGTGCAGCGCTTTGGGCGCAAAGCCGCGCTGGAGACGACGCCGGCGGAATAAGGCGCTGCCGATCTCCCCCCTTGAGGGGGAGATGTCGCCGAAGGCGACAGAGGGGGTCGCCGATCCACGCGAGACGACCCCCTCTGTCCTACCGGACATCTCCCCCTCAAGTGGGGAGATTGGCAGTTTCGACGTCCCGCCATCTTTCTTTTTCCCATTGAGTTCATCAAGCGAGGCTGACCATGAGCGATTCCCGTGCTCGCGATATTCTGTCGCGACAGGCTGAACTGGAGAGCGAGCGCAGCCAGTACGAGCATGTCTGGGAGGCGGTGTCCGAATTCTGCGATCCCGACGCGCCCGATATGTGGAGTGGCCGCCGCCAGGCCGGCGTCGATTCGCAGGCCGAGCGGCAGGAGCGGCGCGGTGCGCGGGTCTATGCCAATACCATAAACTCGGCCGCCAACCGGCTGGCCGCGGGGCTGGAGAGCCTGATCATTCCGCAGTCGGAGAAATGGCATGGGTTGTCGACCGCGGCCATCAACGACGAGGAGATCGACGAGGAAAAGGAATGGGCGGAAGCGCTGCGCGATTTCCTTTTCTCGCTGCGCTACTCCGCCAATTCGAACTTCGTGCCGGCAACGCAGGCCTGCCTGCGCAATGTCGTGCGCTACGGCCCGGCCTATCTCTATGCCGAGGAAGGTTTTGGCGGCACGCTGATCCGCTATGCCTCGATCCCGGTGGTCGAGGGCTATCTCTCGCGCAACCGCTGGGGCCAGGTCGACATTTTCCACCGCCGCTACGAGCGCACGGCAAGACAGGCCGCGCAACTGCTCGGCTATGACAGACTGCCGGCGCGGATCAAAATCCTGGTCGACGACCCCGCCAAATGCGAGACGAAGATCTCGCTGATCCAGTGCATCCAGCCGCGCGACGAGCGCAAGATGTACAGCTTGAGCGGCTCCTACCAGTATCTCGATACGGCGTTCGCTTCCTATCACGTCATCGAGGACGAGGAGGCGGTCGTCAGGGAAAGCGGTTTTCGCTCGTTCCCGGTGTCGTGCTTCAACTGGCGCCGCTACGAGGGCGATCCCTACGGCATCTCGCCGACCATCGAGGCGCTGACGACGGTGCGCGAGGAGAACGCCGTGCGGCGCTCCGGCCTGCGCGCGCTGCAGCAGATCACCGATCCGGCGACGGCCTCCAAGGCAAGGCTAGACTATGTGCCGGTGCTCAATCCCGGCGAGAACTATCCCGGGCTGATCGACGATGCCGGCCGGCCGCTGATCGCGCCGATCGCCACCGGCCAGAACCCGACCTATGCGTTCAATTATGCCGACAGCCGGGCCGAGGAGATCCGCGACATGATGTTCGTCAACCTGTTCCAGACGCTGGTACAGAACCCGCAGATGACGGCGACCGAAGCCTTGATCCGGCAGGAGGAGAAGGGCGCGCTGCTCGGCCCCTCCGGCTCGATCATCCAGGCCGGCTTTGCCTCTAATCTCGACCGCGAGCTGGGTATTCTGGAAGACAAGGGACTTTACGAGGAAGACAGCCGCTTCCTGCCGCCGGCGAGCCTTGCCGGCAAAGCGTTGCGGCCGACCTTCACCGGTCCGCTCGACGTGCTGCGCCGTTCCGCCGAGGCGCGCGACACCATCCAGGTTGTCACCACCGCCATGCAGATGGCGCAGTTCGATCCCGGCGTGATGGACAATATCGACGGCGACGCGGCGCTGAAGATCGTGCAGGGCGCCGGCCGCAGTCCGCAGCGCATTTTTCGCCGCCAGGACGAAGTGGCGGGAATACGCGATGCCAGAGCCAAGGCTCAAGCTGAACAGGCCGGCATAGCGGCGATGGCTGCCGCCGGCAAGGTCGCCAGGGATGCCGTGCCGGCGGCAGTGCAGGCGCGCGACAGCGGCCTGCTCGACGGGCTCGGCGGACTGATGCCGCAGGGTGTGCAAGATACTTCGGGCGGGCAGGGCGCATGAGCGGCAAACGCTTCGCCCATTCCAGCCAGGCCGGCGGCCCGGCCAAGGCGCAGGATGTCCTGGCCAAGGCCTATCTCAGAGTGTTCTCAGGCCAGGACGGCGAAATGGTGCTGGCCGACCTGGCGGCCGCAACCGGCTATTACCGCCGCCCGTCCTATGGCGAGTGGCTGGCCAAGACCAAGACGCCGAACGGCTTCGAGCTGCACAGCGCGCTCAGCAATGCGCGGGCCGAAGTGGTGCAGCATATTATGGGGTTCCTGACGCTGGACGAGGCGCAACTGGCGGCACTGGAGAAGGCGGCGAGGCTGGAGGGGTAGGGTGCGGGGAGCACTGACCTTGCGGAGGCCATGACCCACTTCGGCTGATCATTGTGCAAGTTTACGAACCCGGTGTAATGCAACTCGTCCCTAGATCCCAACATGATGCTGGGACTATCTTCCAGAAGACGCTGCACCCGAATCGCCGAGGCGGATTTTCTTTGTGGGGAGAATAATCAAGTTATTGGATATCGTTGGACGGCTGTCAGATTTTGACGAAGAGGATACAATTTATGTGTCGGAGCGTTGGACCGAGGGTTCAGATGCAATGGTTGCGACCGAGCCGGAAGAGGGATTGGTGCCAGCGGAGGCAGCCAAAGCGGGCCTGACATACTTTATCGAGATATTCATTGCGATCGAAATTACCGAGGCCTGGGTTGCGTCGTTGAAGGAAAAGCCCAGCCTGTCGGCCATCTGTGAAAGGCTCATTTATTACGCCGAAAATGATGCGTAGGAAGTAAAAATGTCGACTGACCCACGTTATGATGGACAGCCGCTGCTTAGGCTACTGGAGCTTTATGTGCTCTGGGCCATCGGAGAACTTTCTCAGGAGTCGGAGGATGGCTTGAAAAAGATGGGCCCCAAACTGCAATCTATCTATGGCGGCGATGGACAATGGCATGACGCAATAGCCCAGTCTATGCACATGCCTGAGGGAATGCCGGCAGCAATCCGGGATATGTGGGCAAGGAACCTCAAAATCGCCCGCGACAATGATGTAACTCTCACACCGCAGAAATTTGCGGAGATGTTCGTGGACGAAAATTTCGTGGGTTGAACGTTCTTGTGATTGGAATTGCGAATTGAGGTGATGATGCCCCTAATTCTGCCCTGCCGTACACCCGGCTTGGCCTGACAGATCGTCCCTTAAAGGGCGTCGCGTATCGACGCGCCTTTAGGTCTTTGTTCATCCATGTCGTTGTCCCAGAACCGCTGCAAACTTTTGGGCGACATGCACTAGCCGCTGAAGCTGGCTCCACCGCGCCAACCGCATTCTACGATCAATAATCGCCGTTGTAGTACCGGTCGTCGCAGGGGGCGGTGTAGATGCGGCCGCTGGTGCGATCCTGATAGCGGCAAAGCTGTTCGCTGCGCGGCTGCGGCGTGGTGGCGTTGCCGACGACGGCGCCCAGCAAGGCGCCGGCTCCGGCACCGATGACCGTGCTCTTGGTGTTGCCGCCGATCGCCTGGCCGGCAAGCGCGCCGGCGCCGGCGCCGAGCAGCGCACCGGTGCTGGTTCTCTGCTGTGCTTCGGTCTGCGCGCAGCCTGCCAATGCGGCAGTCACCAGCATGGCGGCAATGGCTCTGGACATGGTCATCGTCTGGTACTCCCTTGAAACCTATGAGCTAATACACGGGCCGATTTTGCCAAGTACGGTCGCATTTGCGGCGGAACATAGGCACCGTGCCTCACGAAATAAGACATGGTTGTTTTTGTCTGACGGCCTGATCCGCAAAGAAAGTAACCGAACAAGACCCAAAGAGCTTCATCTCCAGTCGACCTTCGAGAGCGCTACGCTGCCTCGATCTGCATTACCTTTTTCGCCGCAGCGGCCAGAAATCCGGATCGGCTGTAGCCGTGGCGCTCCGCATATCGGTCAATCTGATCGAGGACATCTTCCGGAATGGTGACATTGACACGCACGACCTTCGCAGCTTCAGCTTTCAAGGGAACCAGGATGGCGACACCGCTCAGATTGTCCTTGTCCGACATCACTTCCTCGAGGGAGGACGGCTCGGGAATGGCTTCGCCATCCTCGACCAGCCCCTCGACATGAAAGGCCAGTGCTTCCCCGGCCATGGCGCGGGCATCATCCAGGCTGACGCCAGCTGTCACCAGGCCCGGAAAATCGGGAAAGGAGACGCCGAAGTCGCTGTCCGCTTGCTTGTGGATCAATCCGATATAGTTCCGCATTTCTCTACCTCAGCTTCACGCCGGATTGTTTTTCAATACTCTTGAGAGTGCCGATCGGGATGTCGCGCTTGGAATGCGGAACTGTCAGCCGGCCCGGCCTGGATTTGTGCTTGAACTGGGCGTGACTTCCTTTTCGAGCCACTTCGTACCAGCCATCCGCCAACAGCCTGTGGATGACATCGGCGCTCTTCATGTTGTGTATAGATACACATAACTGATCCAAATGTCCATGAGCTTTTGCCGCTGTTGCGTGCGGCGGCCCAGCCGACCCCGTTTTCAATCCCGCAAGAATGGAGATACCAAATGACCCGAGGTCTTGCCCGGACGCTTTCGCGTGCCGCCGCCAGAGAAGCCGGCCTTGCCCCACCCAGGGCAGGGCTGATAGCCAGGACGACCGGACAGGGCGGCGCCTACCGCACCGTCTTTTCGTTCAATGCCATGCCGGTGCCGGTCACCGATGCGCAGGGCTTTGCCAGCCAGAAGCTCTTCGACTTTCTCGATGGCAAGGTCCGCGTCAAGGGCGGCACGGCAAGACTGCAGTTCGCCGTGCTGACGCCGCGCGCCTCGACCGTCAACGACAATGCCGCGCTGACCTGGTCGCTCGGCTCGACGGCAGCATCGAGCGCGGTGCTTGCCGGCACCATGGTCAATGTGCTGGGCGCGACCGGCCGTACGCTGGATGGCGCGGGTGCCGCGCCGTCGAGCGCATCGATTGCCGATGTTGCCGCAGCCTTGACGCTCGACGGCACCGTGACGCCGGTCGACCTCTATCTCAACCTGGCGTTTGCCACCGGCACCGATATCGACGCCGACGGCACGCTGGCGGTGTCGGGCACCATCACGCTGCTCTGGGAGAACTGGGGCGATAATGCGTAGGCGCTAATCTCCCCCCTTGAGGGGGAGATGTTGCCGAAGGCGACAGAGGGGGTCGGTTCGACCGGGCGCGACGCCCGGCGACAGATGAGGTCGGCGCTCGACGCGCCGCTACCCCCTCTGGCCTGCCGGCCATCTCCCCCTCGAGGGCAGGGGAATCGCATATGGCGATTTTGGGGTTGAGTTTAGGCTGAGAAAGGATTCTTTGGAGAGGCAGTTGAGC
>NZ_JAMYUA010000083.1:0-11440 GCF_040322715.1 Mesorhizobium sp. M0106
TCGGCCGAAGCGACCGCTCATGATCGCGTGAAATACGTGCTCACGATCGCCTGAAATGGCTGCTCACAATCAGCGAAATGCGCAGACGGCAATCTTTCTCTGCCGCCATGGACGGCGACGGGTTCATGGGAGACATGCGCCAGCGGGCGGGCGTTGCCTGGACGCAATTTGCTGTTCCTTTTGGTGATGCGGTAGTGCCATAGTCAGGCAAGCTGTGTCGCGAAACGAGGAACGCCGAATTGGACATAGAAGATCTACAGACATTCGTCGCAGTGGCCGATGCAGGGGGCGTATCGGCCGCTGCGCGCCGCCTCGGCGTCTCCAAGTCAATCGTCAGTCGGCGGCTCTTTCGGGTTGAAGCGGAACTTGGCGTCCAGCTTCTTGCACGAACGACCCGCGGCGCGGCGCTTACGGAAGCGGGGATCACGTTCAGAGACCATGCGGCCCGAGCTAGCGCGGAGATCGATACGGCCAGGGAAACGATCCTCCCCACCGGTGAGCTGCGCGGCCGCCTGAGGGTTGCCATGCCGCTTACTTTCGGCCCAACCCACTTCGCCCCCGTGCTCGCGGAAATGGCGCGTCTGCACCCGAAGCTTCAAATCCATACCTCCTACAGCGATCGCTTCGTCGATCTGATCGCCGAAGGTTTCGATTGCGCGATCCGGGGCGCCTACCTTCAGGACTCCAACTTGATCGCGAAGCGCGTTGGGCCGATCCATGGAAAGCTTGTCGCAAGCCCGGATTATATCGAGGTGCACGGGTCACCTGAGACCCTGGACGAACTCGTCACCCATCAGGCCCTCATGCAGGGAACAGAAACCTGGCAGTTCCTGGATGGCAGAAAGATTGTCACGGTCCAGCCGCAGGGCCAGTTCAAGGCCGACAGCGCCACGGCGCTTGCTGCGGCGGCGGCGGCAGGTCTCGGCATCGCCTGGCTCCCCGATTGCATCACACATGAATATGTGGCCTCGGGCGCGCTGGTCCCGATCATGACACGCTATCCGGTACCTCCGGGGGCCGCGTATGTCGTACGCCCGCCGGGTCAGCATCCTACGCGGAAAGTCCGGGTGCTCACCGAAATGCTAACTGAGTATTTCAAACGGAACCCGGAACTTTGGGGTCTCGACAGCTAGGACACGAACGGTGCGAAGCCTCCCCACCGGCAGGAGGCACGGGGGTAAATTCTCCAGGCAACGCCGCAGGCGCGACGTCCACGCGGATCATGTTCAACCGAGTAGGCGTTGAGATCTTGCATGTGCAGATCTGGCGCGAGGCCTCTCCGCTTTGTCCCAGCGACGCCTCGCGCGCGCAGGCTCAAAGCTATGCAATCCGCCGTCCACGAACACCTCGCGCCCGTCTGTAAGCTGCTGTCGTTGAGGCAGCGACGGCAAGTAATAACGGGCGGCAACGTTCGGACGCCGCCGCGGCGAACTGAACGGCGCACTCGGGCGCGAAGCCGCCGGTCATCAGTATTTCCGCGCGGTGGCCGCCGAATAGGCGTGGGCGGGCGAGCCTGCTATTCTACGCCTGATTTCATCGGTCCTCCATGCTCTGACACTCTGGAAGCAGGACTACGAGATCGGCGCGTAGGGAGAAATTGCACGCTGGCGCGCAATATCGCGCTATGGCGTAGAAGAGGCGGTGGCTCCCCGGGCCGGACAACTTGTCAAATCGAACCGGGGAAAAACTAATGCCTGAAATCCGTTATATTCCAGTTGCTTAAGTTGTTCGCCTCTTGCGAGGTGCCACCATGATGGTGTACCTCTATGGGTAGCAGCGGTGTACCTCATGCGTCAAGCCTTAGTTACGAGACGACAGGAGCGCCGCTAAGGCCGGCTGGCACAATGGCCAGTCGAAACCCCAGCAGCGGTCCAGTGGTCTCTCCGTTGGGCTTTAAATGCCCTCTGGGAACGGCCGGTACTTCACCGTTCGCAGCCCGTCGCGGTCGTGTTCGGTTATGTCGATGCCGGCCCAATATCCGGCCGTCAGATCAATCTTCCAAACTGGCTGCCCTGCCCGAGTCACTTTGACGCGCTCCTGGGGATCGATGCCTCGCTTGATCAGTTCCCGACACAAGACAGGCACGGGATCTTTGCGCGTTGTAGTGATCTTGATTTCCTCGCCGGATAATGTCGCGGCGGAAGTGTACGATCCGATTAGTTCGATGTGGTGCATATTCTCCATTTCTGCTGGTAGAGGGCGGAAGTGCCCGGATAGGGGATTGTGCCGGGGAGGGCTGTGAAGCCGATCCACGGTCAGACCGTTGGGGTGTTCTAAGGGTGTTTAGGGAGCCCGGAGAGGGCCTTGAGCTTGGGGCAATGGTTCACCGGGGCGGCGACCTAACCCTCTCCGGGGTGGTGCTATATGCCGAGGTCCAGACGCATCTTGGCGGCTGCTCGGGCATGGGTAGTCAGGAGCTGCCAATCGCCTTTGACGACTGCCCTGCGGAACGCTGGCAAATCGGCTTCGTCGATATGTTCTTGCCACTGGGCCATGGTCAGGCCCAGCGGAGAGAGGATGCTGCGTTCGATGTGCTTGGTGAAGCTCGCTTCGATGATTTGGACTTCAACATCCTGAACACCGGCCGTCGCGGCATCGATCTCTCCACCTTCGATGTAGCTGTCGATCACCTCTTGCCGCGCGTCCTCAGGATGGGATGCCATCCAGTCATTCAGGACCTTGTCTGAGGTGGCGACCATTTGGTCGTATTCCTTCTGCTCCGCTTTCTCCCGGCGCTGATCTTCATCAAGGTCTGGATCGTCGTCTTCCTGCTCAACCGCCACCTCCGGGGTTTCCCCCGAAGGCTGTTCTTGGACGATTGAGCTTAGCGGAAAGACCCGTAGCCGTAGGGCGCAACGGCCCGCTCAACCGCAGCCCCATAATCCTCTGGGCTGATCTCGCCGGCCTCGACCATCTGGCGGGCCTGCTTAGGGCCGAGTTGAATGCCGCCGATGGTCACCGGAAGGCTGTCGACCAGCGCGCGAGGAGGAATGGCAAAGGCGCTGCTGGAGCGGTCCGCCTTGGCATTAAGCTGCTCCACGGTCGTCTTGCCATTGCTGATCGAGACCCGCTGGCTGAGCTGACCACGCTGCTGCGCCTGATACCACTGGTTGCCTGCTAACGAGACCTCGGTCGCCGCTGCGATCTGGGCCTTCATCCGGGCCTCTTTGTCATTGTGGTTGGCCACCGCCGCGGCATGGCGCATCTTGTCAATATGCGTCTCACGCTCGGCCGTGGTCATATTCATTATCGCCAACTCGGCTGCGGTCGGCGCGGCTGTGGGCTTGTGGCTGGCACTCTCATTCATCTGGTCTTCGCTGTATCTGGACATGGTTGTTCCCCTCAAAGGTGGTGGTCCCCGCGACGGATTGTTGCGAGGTTCTGGTAGTGGTTGGGACGGTGTTAGGGGCTCAGCGGCGCGGCTGGAGGCCGTAGCTGTGAACGGGTGGGATTGGGTTGTGGTCGGCCTCGGGAAACGCGACGGCTGGGGCTCGGCTGGCCTTGCGCGGACGCATGTACAGCTCGGCCATTCGCCTCATCAAATTCCCAGCCTCAAGCTCACGGTAGCCGTAGACGGCGTAGCATCGCCCCGCCACGATTAGGGCATCGGGGATGCCGGAATGACGATCCAATTCGGACGGTCGACCTTCCTCCATTTTGTCCAAAGCCGCCACGATGGCGAGCGCTTGATCTCGGGTCGGCCAATCAGCGGGAGCGGGGAGAAACTGCCTCACAGGCCTTCCCTGCAGTGTTGAGCCCAAGGGGTCCTCGGGTGTGCTTTGGCGGCCCCGAAGCGGAAGAGGTGATCGAGGTGCTGGCCGCCATTACGCTCGTCATCATACCAGCCGAAGTCCCGGTTAGCGTCCCACCTCGGGCCAAGCCAAGCCAGTGACTTGCGGATTAGGTCGAACTGGTCGCGTTTGGCGTTACCCAGCCGCTTCCACGCGAACTGGCCGTAGTGGATGGCAACACCTAACTCACGCCGCTTCTCACGTCGCTCTGCCGCCGCCCTGATGGAATGGGTGCGGGCCTGTTTGATCCGAAGCGAGAGCTTGGTGTCGGGGATGTTGCGATAGCCGGGGGCGTTGACTAGGTGCTGTTTCCAGTCGGTACGGTCGCCCTGGGTTGCCCTAAGCGCTATCTTGGCTTGCCGCTTGGCCGTGACGGTCGCGATGGCAAGGGCGTTGCCCTCGTCGTCGGGGTCGTGGTGCTGATCGTCTTGGGTGATCTCGCGTTCATGCAGGAACAGAGCCCTGTCGAACGGTCGTGCGTCGTCGGTCATTTCATGCGTGTTCCTCTCGGGATTGTTGTTCGGTTGTCGCTTGGAAAAGGGTAGGCTGGCATGGTCATTTTCAGCCGGTGTAACGTCATGTGTAATAGGTGCCGTGTACGACACTTCAGGTTACCTCCGGGGTTCCCCTGAGCTGGAGACATCAGACTGAGACCACCAGAAGAAAGAGGCGGAAGCCTCCCCTTAACATCCCACCTTCAGGTTCACTTCTGGCCATTACTCTAAGGTGTCAGACCACAGAGCTAAGGTGTTCATCAGAAGGTAGCCTGAAGGCTGAGACATCAGGGGGAGGGACTTCCGTCCGCTCCTGTGTATGATCAACATGCTATGTCGATTATATCGGTCTGCTAAGACATCCTGCGGGGAACCTTAAGTGTGACCTTAATTTGAGCTTTGGCTTTGCTGATCTGGTCAGTACGATTGCTGACATAGTGGGACACCATCCGAGCAGATGCTCCCGTGATCCTGCTCATGTCAGCCTGAGCGACACTCGGGAAATGGTCGACAAGCCATCTGACCTGTCCCTCCGCGTCTAACTTGTGTCGACGACCGACCATGAACTCGACAAGCGCCACCTGAGCAGCAACCGCCACCGGGCTGGAAGTGATGTCGGTCTTGATTGTCTGGACAGCATCCGCCCAGCGATGGTCGATCCATGCCTGCCCTTTGGGTGATATGACATCGAATGGTCGACCGACGACTGAGAAGACACGCTTCCCGAGGCCATCGCGAACCGACTTCGTGGTCAGCCGGCGACGGGTGACGAGCCTCCTGTCAGTGAACGAGGCCTGTTTTGGAGTGTGGTCTTCAATCTCATCTTGGAGAATGCCCAGCCGAGACAGGACATCGCGGACCTGTTTGCGACCGACCCCTTTGGCGACTCCATATTCGGTAATGGTAATCCATGATCCTATCGATGCCTGGACGACTTCGCCCGTGGTGCTGTCGAGGGTTTCTGAGGTGTATTCCAAGCTGGTCCTTTCGTGGGTTTGGCTGTCGCTTCCGCAAAATATCCCCTCGGGCTGTCCTTGCGGTGCCGTTGGGGTCGACTGAGGGTGCGGTTGGGGTGCGCTGGCGCGCGTAACGAGCTAATCGACTGTCGCCCCGAAAGACACTGACCCGCAGACGAGCGAGTAGACATTCTTGGGTGTCGCATCTCACCAAAGCCGAGCCGTCAAGCGCCACTTCCACGCCCGGAAAGGAGCGAAACAGGCAACGGATTGTCGCAACAGGGGAGAACTCTGCGGCTCGGCTTAGGAGAAACGCGTCAGGAGATTTCGGCTTCGTAATGCCACTGTGGTCCCTATCCAGACCTTGGGGTTCCGCTGGCAGTCAAATGCCGCTTCATAGGGTAGTGGTCACCCTATTCGGCTCCGTAATGCCACTGTTCACCCTAACCCGCCGCAGCCAGCCCCAGAGCCCGATAGACCGACGCCTTAGACAACCCCGTGGCCCGCATGATCTCGGGGACGGTCTTGCCATCGGCGCGCATGGTCACGATCTCGGCTGCCCTCTCAGGGGTCGCCTTGACCTTGCGTCCGAACTTGGTGCCGATGGCCTTGGCCTTAGCAATACCGTCCATCTGCCTCTCAGACCGAATGGCGGTCTCAAACTCAGCGAACACGGCCAGCATCTGCAGCATGGCGCGGCCTGCTGGGGTGGAGGTGTCAATCTGCTGGTCGAGGACCCGAAGGGCAACGCCGTCCTTCTCCAGCCCCTTCACGATATTAAGGAGGTCTGTCGCTGACCGAGCAAGCCGATCAATGCGCGTAATGATGAGCGTGTCACCCCTGCGAAGAGCCCTGAGGCAGGCCTTCAGCTCCGGTCTACCGGTGTCCAGCCCTGACCGCTTCTCCTCGAACAGGTTCTTCGGCTCGACCCCAGCCGCGACCATCTTGTCCCGCTGGACCTCAAGAGACTGGCCAACAGATGAAACCCGGATGTATGCGAGGTCGGTCATGTGCTGCGGTCTTTCCAATGTCTAAACGTTGTGAGACTGCACTTATGAGACATGAAAAGAGGCGTGTCAATGGACCGTCTCACAGTTTATACATTTTGAGACGCCCAGCGTGTGAGGGCTTAGTTGTTCAACTTCTCCAGGTTACAAGGCCAACACATTATCCGCGCGTTCTCATCAGGATGTACCGCCATGCTGCGGCGAAACATGGTGATCGAAGTGCCATGGGGTGCGACTGACATAAGAACCGATCTCAGGTATCCCGACCATTGCAACCCCAGCCCACGTTCGGTCTCGCGAGGGTGCAATCCCCAGCCACACCGAGAAACGGCTCTGGCGCGTCAACCGTCGGGTGAAGCGAGGCTGTCTAAGCGTCCCTGAGGATGGTGTGTGGTGGAACCGAAGGGGGCACGGGGGGCTTCGCGCGAGCCAGTTATCCGATCCCTCGCTCAGAAGTTTCTACCAAATATTCGCGACGATTGCGTCCCGTCATAAAGAGGCTCACAATCAAATTTGGTTGCCGCCCCTTTGAGCAATTTGACCTCTCAGGCTCTACGGTTTGGCGCTGTTAATGCCGACATAACGCAAAGGTTCGTGGAGAGGGAAATGCGGCCTAAGCATAGCTCCGCTGGTATCACGCTGGTAGTTCATGGTGGTTCTGGAAACATTCCAGAGTCAGAGCATGCGGCTCATCGAGAAGGTGTTATTGGCGCGCTGAATCACGCCTGGCCAATGCTTCAAGCCGGGAAAAGTGCTTTAGACGTGGTCGAAGCCGCTGTCTGCTTCCTAGAAGATTATCCGGCGTTTGATGCAGGTCGGGGTTCTTGTATAAATCGCGCCGGCTTTGTTGAGCTCGATGCCTCGATAATGGACGGCTCAGAACTCAGTTACGGCGCGGTTGCCGGTATGCGGAGCATCCGAAACCCAGTGCGAGCCGCCCGCAAGGTACTCGAAAGTGAGTATACGTTTCTCGTAGGAGAAGGGGCTCGAGAATTTGCATTGGACGCGGGGCTGGAAAGCTGTCCTGAAGAGTGGTTCCAAGTTGAACGCGAGATCCAACGATGGCGCGAATGCAGTAAGGAGGAGCCGACCGCGCCTGCGGGTCCACGCGGGACTGTGGGTGCAGTAGCGCGCGATTCGAATGGTCGTCTTGCCGCTGCAACGTCAACAGGCGGTCCGCCCTGTAAGCCACCCGGCCGCGTAGGTGACTCACCGCTCATTGGAGCTGGGCTGTATGCGGAGGACAACGTAGCTGCCATTTCAGTTACCGGCAGGGGCGAACTGCTTACCCGCTTACTTTGGTCCTATCGAGCAACTTTGCTGGTCCAAGGTGGAATGCCGGCTCCCGCAGCGGCGGAGGCAGCAGTTTCATTCCTAGGTCGACTCAAAGCCTACGGAGGCATCATTATCGTTGATGGTGATGGTCGACCGGGTGCCGCATTCAATACACAGTATATGGCGTATGGCATACGAATGGATAATGGTGAGCCGGATCGAATTTCACCGTGATAGTCACATGAGCTATTTTGCTTCACGCGACCAAACCTTGGTCCCCCGCGACAGGCGGCGTGTCGTAGCCGATCGGTTGGTCGACCGGCTCCTGCCGCCCTAAGTTCCCTCATGGCAACCCATTGGTTCGTCCCTCCGGTGTTCGTGAAGACTGAAACCGGCGTCAGGCATGGCTGCAACAATGCGAGGACAGCCCTTGAGCAACTCAAGAGGTGGACCCGGAGAGGACCTCGCTGGCAAAAGGCGGTGACCCTCTGCCTGTCAGATTTAGAGGGCGATCCGATTGACCCTCAGGTGGTGCGAAAGGCCTTTGAGGCTGCCGCTAAGGAAGCCAAGATGTACCTCTCCCCTGAGTAGCAGGTACACGGTCAAGGGAGTGCGGTTGGATAGTGGCAACCGCCGAAGGGCTGCCCGTGCGGTTATGCTGGCTGACATGAACGCGCTCTGGTGACTGTCGTCCCACTGAAGGGAAACCATGCGCGCGGGCTTATTTGTGGCCTGTTTCCTCGGGACGCTCGCCGCAATGGGTCGCGCCTAGGCACGCGCGTCCTATGGCAGCTCGGGCCGTGGAAATGCCTCCGTGCAAGCCTTCGGCTCGCCCATGGCGTGCGTGGCATAGATCAGGCAACGAATAGCCGTGGCGCGGCGACGACCAAAGTAATCGGCCCCAAGCGTGGCCGCCAAATTGGCGACTTGCAGAACAATGAGTACTGTGATGGCGGTTTTCATGGTCTTTTCCCCCCCTGGCCGGCGCGGCCCCAGATTCAGTGCATCAATCCCACGAAATGCCCGCCACCGCCACTGGCACCCCCTACGTATACGCGCGCGGAGCTATGATTCTGGGACGGAAGGCGACCCGAGCGGCAGGACGTGAGGAAAACGAAGGTGGCACCCGGGGGGGCGTCGCGGGAGCCAGTCATCCGATCACCCGCTCAGAATTTTCTACCAAACATTCCTGCCCCATCATTCCACAGGAATTGCACATTGATCTTCCATTAGTTAGCCGTAACATGTGCCCGAGGCGTCAACGGGCTCTCATCTGCCAAGGTGTTCCAGCGCCACTCTTGGGATGGGTTCGTTGCTCTACTCCGGCTTCGTAGTGGTAGCTGGCGACGATGAGCGGTTCGAATGGTTATATCACTCGCGCAAACTGGTCGGGACGCCTTTGGCACTGGTGCCATCATTTGGCTTATTGCGGCCTTCAAAACTCGACAACATGCCAGGAACGATATTAGCCCACACGGGACGTGAAAATGTGAAGATTTGGGGTGACATACTGCTCCAACAAAATCTAACCATCTACACGCTTGCCGGCTTTGTTGGTATCGGCTTCGTCTACTGCATCTTTACCATGTTCACGCTAAGCTTTTTTGCGTGGTCACAAACCCGATGGTACGACCAAATGGCAGAGGAAATTTTCCACCTTCCACCTACCCAAACCACTGGCTTATTCTGGTGTCGGGCGAATTGAGAAACTGACCCCCTGACGAAATGAAGAACTGACCCCCTCGGTTATGAGAGGAGGCATGGATGACGGTTGAGATTTCGGCGATTCCTGCATTGTCGAGAACGATGCAGGGAGAGGAGATGCTTCAGCCTGAAGAAGTGGCAGCGATGCTGCGGCTGCATGAGCTTGGCTGGGGAGCGAAGCGGCTGGCGAAGGAATTCGGGTGCGCGCGCAACACGGTGCGTCGGTATCTGCGCGAGGGCGGGACTTTTCCGTTTCGCAAGCCTGTGCGGCGGACCGCGTTTGACGGGCTGGACGATTGGCTGCGGGAGCGCTTCTTCCGCCATGGCGGCAACGCCGATGTGGTGCGCCAGGAACTGGAGAGCGAACATGGGATCGTTATAGGGCTTCGGTCGGTGGAGCTTCGGGTGCAGGGTTGGCGTCGGGAGTTGAGGGTGCAGAAGCGCGCGACGGTTCGGTTTGAGACGGCGCCGGGACATCAAATGCAGATCGACTTTGGCGACACGCGGGCGTGGATCGGCGGCGAGCGTGTTCGGGTGCACCTGTTTGTGGCGACGCTGGGTTACTCGCGTCGGCTGCATATCCGTCCCTCGCTTCGGGAGCGCCAGGCGGACTGGTTGGAGGGGATGGAAGGAGCCTTCCTTCGCTTCGGCGGGGTTCCAACGGAAGTGCTGTTCGATAATCCGAAGGCGCTGGTCGAACATCACGATGCGGCGACGCGGGAGGTGCGCTTCAATGTGCGGCTGCACGCCTTTGCCCGCTACTGGGGATTTACGCCACGGGCTTGTGCGCCCTACCGGGCGCGTACGAAGGGAAAGGACGAACGCGGGGTCGGCTACGTCAAGCACAATGCGATTGCCGGCCGCCGGTTCGAGAACTGGGCGGCGTTCGAGGCGCATCTGGACCGGTGGACGCGCGAGATTGCCGATCAGCGTGTGCATGGCACGACCGGCGTGGCTCCTGCGGAACGCTTTGCCGAAGAGGCCGTGGCGCTTCGCCCTCTGGGCGGACGGGCGCCGTTCGGGCAGCTGCGGGATCTCGTGCGCAAGGTCCAGGCAGATTGCGCAATCGACCTGGACACGAACAGTTACTCGGTTCCCTGGCGGCTGATCGGGGAGAGCGTCCAGGTCGTGGTGCTGGGCGGCCGCGTTATCGTGCGTCATGCGGGCGAGGTGGTGGCGGATCATGCCTTGTGCCGCGGACGTCGCCAACGGATTGTCGAGCGCGCGCATCTTGCCGGCGTGGTCGGCGCTGCTGCGCCGGTGCAATCGGCGCCGGCGGATATTGTTGCGCCTTCCGCTCTGTTGCGGCCGCTGGCCGAATATGAGGCACTGGTGGGAGGCAGCTGGTGATGACGACGGTCGATCACGAGATGCTGGTGGCTCAGCTCGACCGGCTGAAGCTGACCGCGATCCGGGACCAGCTCGATACGCTCCTGGACGAAGCGGCGCGTTCGCAAATGACCTTGCGCGAGGCTTTGGCCTTCCTCGTGACGCGCGAGATCGCGCGGCGCGACGAGCGGCGCATCTCCATGGCAGGCAAGATCGCGCAGTTCCCGTTTGTGCGCGAACTCGATGGCTTCGACTTCGACGCGCAGCCGTCGCTGGATCAGCGCCAAGTCCGGGAACTGGCGACCTGCCGCTGGATTGCCCATGGCGACACGGTCCTGTTCCTTGGACCTCCGGGTACGGGCAAGACACATCTGGCGGTGGCTCTCGGGCGCGAGGCGATCCGGCAGAACCATAGCGTCCAGTTCGTCACGGCGGCCACGCTCGTGGCGATGCTGGCCAAGGCCCATGACGACGGTTCACTCGAAAAGCAGCTGACGACCCTGTCGCGGCCGAAACTGTTGATCATCGACGAGCTCGGCTATCTCCCGTTCGAAGCCAATGCCGCGCATCTGTTCTTCCAGCTGGTGTCGCGGCGTTATGAGCGGGGATCGATCCTGATCACCTCCAACCGCTCGGTGGGCGAATGGGGCAGCGTGTTTGGCGATCCCGTGGTGGCAACGGCGATCCTTGATCGCCTGCTTCATCATTCGACAGTGATAACCATCCGTGGCGACAGCTACCGGCTTCGCGAAAAGCGGGGGTTGCCGCCAATTTATAATGACGGGGAAACACCACGGCACCACCCGACAACAAAAAAAAAAAAGCGGGGGGTATTAAAAAAATAAAAAAAGACCCAGAATATAATGGGTTGTTGTTGGTGGGGG
>NZ_JAMYUA010000084.1:0-11348 GCF_040322715.1 Mesorhizobium sp. M0106
CCGCCGGGCTACTCACCGTAGAACAGGAGCCCCCCCCAAAACCGCCGCCCAACCGAATTTGGTAAATTCCCCCCTCACCCGCATGCCCACCCGAATTCCCACGGCCAATTCGGGGCAATCCGACCTCTCCCCGAGGGGAGAGGAGATCGCCGGCGTTGATGCCAGCCTCTTCTCCCCAGCGGGGAGAAGGTGGCCGCCCACGGGTCTTGCCTCCGGCAAGCCCGAGGACAGGCTCCGCGGCCGGATAAGGGGGACTTCCTATAGAAGAGCCCTGCCCCAGGATGGGGCGCGCCTGTGCATGACGAGATATCTGAAATGATCTCAGCATTGCTCGCCGGGGCGGTTGCCCTGGCTCTCGTCCTCCATATAGCCTGGCTTGCGCGGGCCAGCCGCGCCAAGGCTTCGACCGGGCTTGCCGCCGACGAAGCCGGCGTCCGCGCCGTCGTCCCCGACGCGGCCAACGTCTCGGACGGCACTGCCGGCGTCGTCACCTTCGCCGGCTCGTGGAACGGCCGGCGGGTGCAGGTGCGGACCATCGTCGACACGCTGGCGATCAGGAAGCTGCCGGCGCGCTGGCTGAGCGTTTCGATCACCGAAAAGGTCGCGATACCAGGCACTTTCGATATGATGATGCGGCCGGGATCGCCGACGACCTTTTCCAATTTCGATCATCTCGACCATACGCTGCCGAAGGCGGCGGGATTTCCGGCCGAGGCGGTGCTGCGGAGCGACCGCAAGGGCGTGCGCTTCCCCGAAACCGTCATCGCCGGCCACCTCGATGTCTTTGCTGAGGAGCGCGCCAAGGAATTGTTGATCACGCCGAACGGCGTGCGCATCGTCTGGCTTCTGGCCGAGGCCGAGCGGGCGCGCTACGGCGTATTCCGGCAAGCCGAATTCGGCACGGTCAGGCTCGATCCGGTGCTGATCGAGAGGCTGCTGTCGTCGGCTTCGGCGCTGCGCGATGCCATCAATCAAAGCGAACGGCAAGCGGCATGACCAGCCAGATCACCACCTCCCCCGCACCACCGAGCCCCTATCTGGTTCTGGGCGCTGCGATTGTCTTGCCGGCGAGCGGGCATGTCGTGCTCGGGGTGCCGGTGCGCGGCCTGCAATTCCTGTTCTTCATGGTGATCCTCGCCTGGGTCACCGCCAAGATCGCGCCGCCAGACGCCAGCTTCGTCGGACGCCATGCCGGCGGCTTCCTGATCTATGCCCTGTCGATCCTGGATGCCTACAAGATCGCCCGCATCCGCTATGCCAAATGGGTCCACAATGGCGGCCAGCGCAGCGACAGTGCGGCCGGCAGCGCCTCAGCCGATATATAACGACAGGAAAATTTTTTTCATACCAATTGAATTCCCGGGACTCATTCGATACATCTCGGAGGGAACAAACTCGCGGAGGCTGACATGTGCGGAATCGTCGGACTGTTTTTGAAGGACAAGTCGCTCGAGCCCCAGCTTGGCGCGATGCTGTCGGAGATGCTGATCTCGCTCAGCGATCGCGGTCCCGACAGTGCCGGCATCGCCATCTATGGCGCGTCCTCCAATGAAGCCAAGATCACCATCCAGTCGGCCAAGCCGGAGCGCGATTTCCGCGGCCTCGACGCCGAACTCGCCGAGGCGATCGGCGCGCCGGTGAGCATTGCTGCGAAGTCGACGCATGCGGTGGTCCGGACGACGCCTGCCAAGATCGACGAAGCGCGCGAGGCGATCCAGACGCTGCGCCCCGACATCCGCATCATGGGCGCCGGCGACGTCGTCGAAATCTACAAGGAAGTCGGCTTGCCCGAAGCGGTCGTCGACCGTTTCGGCGTCCGCGAGATGACCGGCACCCACGGCATCGGCCATACCCGCATGGCGACCGAATCGGCGGTGACGACGATGGGCGCGCATCCGTTCTCGACCGGCGCCGACCAGTGCCTGGTGCACAATGGCTCGCTGTCCAACCACAACAATGTCCGCCGCGAGCTGATCCGCGAAGGCATGACATTCGAGACCGAGAACGACACCGAGGTCGCTGCCGCCTATCTCTCCTCGCAGATGGCGCATGGCAAGAATCTCGGCGAGGCGCTGGAAGGCACGCTGAGCGATCTCGACGGCTTTTTCACCTTCGTCGTCGGCACCAAGAACGGCTTCGGCGTGGTGCGCGACCCGATCGCCTGCAAGCCCGCAGTAATGGCCGAAACCGACCAGTATGTCGCCTTCGGCTCGGAATATCGTGCGCTCACCAAACTGCCCGGCATAGACAATGCGAAGGTCTGGGAACCCGAGCCCGCAACCGTCTATTTCTGGGAGCATTGAACCAATGCCGGCAATTAACCTCTCCAAGGCGGCTCGCGAGCCGGGCCATGCGTCACGGGTCTTCGATCTGGCCGAAATGTCGCTGCGCGAGCTCAACCAGGCGCTGCACGATCTGGCGCCCGGTTCGAACGAGACCGCCTGGGAGGTGCTCCACCCGCGAGGCAGCCATTCGGTCGCCGTCGGCGTCGACCAGCCGGTCGCCATCGATGTGCGCGGCAGCGTCGGCTATTATTGCGGCGGCATGAACGACGGCGGCACCATCACCGTGCATGGCTCGGCCGGGCCCGGCGTCGGCGAGAACATGATGTCCGGCCAGATCGTCGTCAAAGGCGATGCCAGCCAGTATGCCGGCGCCACCGGCCGGGGCGGGTTGCTCGTCATCGAAGGCAACGCGTCGTCGCGCTGCGGCATCTCGATGAAAGGCATCGACATCGTCGTCCATGGCAATATCGGCCACATGTCGGCCTTCATGGCGCAGTCCGGCAACCTCGTGGTGCTGGGCGACGCCGGCGATGCGCTCGGCGATTCCATTTACGAGGCGCGGCTTTTCGTGCGCGGCAAGGTCGAAAGCCTCGGCGCCGACTGCATCGCCAAGGAGATGCGGCCCGAGCATCTCGAATTGCTGCAAGGCTTGCTCGACCGCGCCGGCGTGACCGGCGTCAAGGCGGCGGAGTTCAAGCGTTATGGCTCGGCTCGTACCCTCTACAATTTCAATATCGACAACGCCGACGCGTATTGAGGCTCAATGACCTATCGCAACCCGCCGACGACGCCGCGCAAATCCGCGACCTTCGACGACTACACGCTTTCCGAGATCCGCCGCGCCGCGGCGACCGGCATCTATGACATCCGCGGCGCCGGCGCCAAGCGCAAGCTGCCGCATTTCGACGACCTTCTGTTCCTCGGTGCTTCGATCTCGCGCTATCCGCTCGAAGGCTATCGCGAGCGCTGCGACACCAGCGTCGTGCTCGGCTCGCGCTATGCGAAGAAACCGATCGAATTGAAAATCCCGATCACCATTGCGGGCATGAGCTTCGGCTCGCTGTCCGGCCCGGCGAAGGAAGCGCTCGGCCGCGGCGCGACGCTGTCCGGCACCTCGACGACCACCGGCGACGGCGGCATGACTGAGGAAGAGCGCGGCCATTCGAAGACGCTGGTCTACCAGTATCTGCCGTCGCGCTACGGCATGAACCCGCGCGATCTGCGCCGTGCCGACGCGATCGAGGTTGTCGTCGGCCAGGGCGCCAAGCCAGGCGGCGGCGGCATGCTGCTCGGCCAGAAGATCTCCGACCGCGTCGCCGAAATGCGCACGCTGCCGAAGGGCATCGACCAGCGCTCGGCTTCGCGCCACCCCGACTGGACCGGGCCGGACGACCTCGAGATCAAGATCCTGGAACTGCGCGAGATCACCGACTGGGAAAAGCCGATCTACGTCAAGGTCGGCGGCGCGCGGCCGTATTACGACACCGCGCTTGCGGTGAAATCGGGCGCCGATGTCGTCGTCGTCGACGGCATGCAGGGCGGCACGGCGGCAACCCAGGAAGTGTTCATTGAAAATGTCGGCCAGCCGACGCTTGCCTGTATCAGGCCGGCGGTGCAGGCGCTGCAGGATCTCGGCATGCACCGCAAGGTGCAGCTGATCGTCTCGGGCGGCATACGCAACGGGGCCGACGTCGCCAAGGCGCTGGCGCTCGGCGTCGATGCGGTGTCGATCGGCACGGCAGCGCTTGTCGCGCTCGGCGACAACGACCCGCGCTGGGAGGCGGAATACAACGAACTCGGCACCACCGCCGGCGCTTATGACGACTGGCATGAGGGTCGCGACCCGGCCGGCATCACCACGCAGGATCCCGAGCTAATGAAACGGGTCGATCCGATTGCGGCCGGACGACGGCTGGCGAATTATCTTAAGGTGATGACACTTGAGGCTCAGACAATCGCCCGCGCGTGCGGCAAGAACAGCCTGCACAATCTCGAGCCCGAGGATCTTGTGGCCTTGACGATCGAAGCCGCCGCCATGGCCGGCGTGCCGCTGGCCGGCACCAACTGGATACCGGGCAAGAACGGCTTCTAAAACAAACCAAATGCCAGTAAGCGAGGAACTATAATGGGGAACGATCTCGCCGCCTTCGCCAAGGAAAAGGGCGTCAAATATTTCATGATATCCTACACCGACCTGTTCGGTGGGCAGCGCGCCAAGCTGGTGCCGGCGCAGGCGATCGCCGACATGCAGCGGGACGGTGCCGGCTTTGCCGGTTTTGCCACCTGGCTCGACCTGACGCCGGCACATCCCGACATGCTGGCGGTGCCGGATCCGGCCTCGGTGATCCAGTTGCCTTGGAAGCCGGAGGTCGCCTGGGTCGCCGCGAACTGCATCATGGACGACAAATCGGTCGAGCAGGCGCCGCGCAACACGCTGAAGCGGTTGATCGCGGAGGCCGCTGGCGACGGCATGCACATCAAGACCGGCGTTGAGGCCGAATTCTTCCTGATCTCGCCGGATGGCAAGACGATTTCCGACGAATATGACACGGCGTCGAAGCCCTGCTACGACCAGCAGGCGGTGATGCGCCGCTACGACGTGATCGCCGAGATCTGCGACCACATGTTGGCGCTCGGCTGGGGCGCCTACCAGAACGACCACGAGGACGCCAACGGCCAGTTCGAGATGAACTGGGCCTTCGACGACGCGCTGGCGACCGCCGACAAGCATTCCTTCTTCAAATTCATGGTGAAATCGGTCGCCGAAAAGCACGGCCTGCGCGCAACCTTCATGCCTAAACCCTTCCAGGGCCTGACCGGCAATGGCTGCCATGCGCATATCTCGGTGTGGGACAAAGACGGCAAGACCAATGTCTTTGCCGATAATGCGATGGAGCTCGGCCTGTCGGCCAAGGGCAGGAATTTCCTCGGCGGCATCATGAAACATGCGTCCGCGCTTGCCGCCATCACCAACCCGACGGTCAATTCCTACAAGCGCATCAACGCACCGCGCACCATCTCCGGCGCCACCTGGGCGCCGAACACGGTGACCTGGACGGGCAACAACCGCACCCACATGGTGCGCGTACCTGGGCCAGGCCGCTTCGAGCTGCGCCTGCCGGACGGCGCGGCAAACCCCTATCTTCTGCAGGCCGTCATCATCGCCGCCGGCCTTGACGGCGTCCGCTCGAAGGCCGACCCCGGCAGGCGCTACGATATCGACATGTACCAGTTCGGCCATACGGTCGAGGGCGCGCCGAAGCTGCCGCTCAACCTGCTCGACGCATTGCGCGAATTCGACAACGACAAATCGCTCAAGACGGCGCTGGGTGAGGAATTCTCGTCGGCCTATCTAAAGCTCAAGCAGCAGGAATGGAATTCCTATGCTTCCCACTTCACCCAGTGGGAGCGCGACCACACGCTCGACATCTGATCCGGAATTGTTGCACGCCCGGCGCGAAACAGGTTCATGAAATACTCGATCTTCTCCCTCGCCCGGGCGGCATTTTCCGGCCACAAGAACTGGCAGCGCACCTGGCGCGACGCCAGCCCGAAGAGCCACTACGACGTGGTGATCATCGGCGGCGGCGGCCATGGCCTGGCGACGGCATGGTTCCTCGCCAGCGAATACGGCATCAGGAATGTCGCGGTGCTGGAAAAGGGCTGGATCGGCTCCGGCAATGCCGGCCGCAACACCACCATCATCCGCTCCAATTACGGGCTGCCCGGCAATACCGGCTTCTACGAGCTGTCGATGAAGCTGTGGGAGCGGATGGAGCAGGACCTCAACTACAACACCATGGTCAGCCAGCGCGGTGTCATCAACCTCTACCATTCCGACGCGCAGCGCGACGCCTATGCGCGGCGCGGCAACACCATGCGCATCAACGGCATCGATGCCGAACTGCTCGATCTGGCGGCGGTCAGGAAGATGATGCCGTTCCTGAACTTCGACAACGCACGTTTCCCGGTGCAGGGCGGCCTCTTGCAGCGACGCGGCGGCACGGCACGGCACGATGCCGTGGTCTGGGGCTACGCGCATGCGGCGAGCGCGCTCGGCGTCGACATCATCCAGAATTGCGAAGTGACCGGCTTTGTCCGCGATGGCAGCGGCAAGGTGACCGGCGTCGAGACGAGCCGCGGCAGGATCGGCGCGGCCAAGGTCGGCATGGCCGTCGCCGGCTCCTCGTCGCGCGTCGCGGCGATGGCCGGCATGCGGCTGCCGATCGAAAGCAATGTGCTTCAGGCCTTCGTCTCCGAGGCGATCAAGCCGCTGATCCCCAATGTCATGACGTTCGGCGCCGGGCATTTCTACGTCAGTCAGTCCGACAAGGGCGGCCTGGTCTTCGGCGGCGATATAGACGGCTACAATTCCTACGCCCAGCGCGGCAATCTGCCTGTCATGGAAGACGTCTGCGAAGGCGGCATGGCGCTGATGCCGATGATCGGCCGGATACGGCTGCTGCGTCAGTGGGGCGGCATCATGGACATGTCGATGGACGGCTCGCCGATCATCGACAAAACACCGGTCGACGGGCTCTATCTCAACGCCGGCTGGTGCTATGGCGGCTTCAAGGCGACGCCCGGCTCCGGCCTGGTCTTTGCCCATCTTCTGGCGCGCGACGAGCCGCACAAGGAGGCTATCCGCTTTCGCCTCGACCGCTTCCGGCGAGGTGCGATGATCGACGAAAAGGGCCAGGGCGCCCAACCGAACCTGCATTGAAGGCTGGCTGAAGAAGCAATGCGCATTGTCTGTCCCTTCTGCGGCGAACGCGAACTCGGTGAGTTCACCTATCTGAGCGACGCCAAGCCGGTGCGTCCGGCGGCCGGCGCCACCGAAGACGAGGTCTTCGACTACGTCTATCTGCGCGACAATGTCGCCGGGCCGATGAGCGAATTCTGGTATCATGGCGGCGGCTGCCGGGCCTGGCTGAAGGTCGCCCGCAACACGCTGACGCATGAGATTTCGGCGGTCGAACCGGCTGCAGGCGTTGGTGCAAGGCAGGCTGCAAGATGAATTCTGTCCAGGTTAGCGCCGCCCCTCACCTGCCTGCCGGCCTCCTCTCCCCGTATAGAGACGGGGAGAGGGGCGCCGTCATCGATTGTTTCGCCAATCATCGACGTTCCCTGAAAGGCGCCGAGGTTGCGGCCAGCCCCCTTCTCCCCGTCACTATACGGGGAGAAGTGCCCGGCAGGGCGATGAGGGGCAGCGCGGCGCTCCTGCTTAAGGGCCAGCAAACGTGACCTCCAGCCAGCCCTATCGTCTCGTATCAGGCGGTCTCATCGATCGCGCCGTGCCGCTGGCCTTCCGCTTCGACGGCAAGAGCTTTGCCGGCTTCCAAGGCGACACGCTGGCCTCGGCGCTGATCGCCAATGGCGTCAAGCTGGTCGGCCGCTCGTTCAAATACCATCGGCCGCGCGGCATCCTGACCGCTGGTTCGGAGGAGCCCAACGCGCTGGTCGAACTGCGCAGCGGAGCGCGGCGCGAGCCGAACACCAAGGCGACCACGGCCGAACTCTATGACGGGCTCGAAGCCGCCAGCCAGAACCGCTGGCCGTCGCTGCGCCACGACCTGATGGCGGTCAATCAGCTGTTCGCGCCGATCTTCGTCGCCGGCTTCTACTACAAGACCTTCATGTGGCCGGCGAAATTCTGGGAAACGATCTACGAGCCAACGATTCGCCGCGCCGCCGGCCTCGGCCGCGCTGCAGGCGTCGCCGATCCCGACCATTACGACAAGGCGTGGGCGCATTGCGACGTGCTGATTGCCGGGTCCGGCCCGGCCGGGCTGGCTGCGGCACTGGCGGCCGGGCGCGGCGGCGCCCGCGTCATCCTGTGCGAGGAAGATTTTGCGCTTGGCGGCCGTCTGCTCGCCGACGGCGGCATGATCGACGGCGCGCCGGCGGCCGAATGGATTACGCGCACGCTGGCCGAACTCGCCGCACTGCCCGATGTCCGCATCATGACCCGCACGACATTGTTCGGCGTCTATGATGGCGGCACCTATGGCGCCATCGAGCGGGTCAACGACCACCTGCCCTCGCCGCCCGAGCACCAGGTGCGCCAGCGGCTGTGGCGGATCGTGGCCAAGCGCTGCGTCGTCGCCGCCGGCGCCATCGAGCGGCCGATCGTCTTTGCCGGTAACGACACGCCGGGCGTGATGATGGCTTCGGCGATGCGGACCTATGTCGCGCGCTACGCGGTTACCCCTGCCAAGAGGATCGCGCTGTTCACCAACAATGAGGATGGCTGGCGCACGGTCGAGACCGCGCTTGGCGCCGGTTTGCAGATCGCGGCGGTCGTCGACGCGCGCCCGGACGTCTCCGCCGCGCATCGCGCGCTTGCCGCCAAAGGCGGCTTTGCCGTGCTCAACGGCTCGGTCAGCGGCGTCGAAGGCGGCAAGGACGGGGTCCGGAAAATCGTGGTGGCGCTGACCGGCGGCGCACGGGCGGAAGTCGAAGCCGACGGGCTTGCCGTGTCCGGCGGCTGGAATCCGGCGGTCGGGCTGACCTCCTATCATCGCCGCCGGCCGAAATGGCAGGACGATATCGCAGCCTTCGTGCCGGATGGTGCACCGCCCGGCATGGTGGCCGCCGGCGCCGCCAACGGCGCCTTCGGGCTGGGCGACTGCCTGCGCCAGGGCTTTGCCGCGGGTGCTGCGGCAGCGCAGAGTGCTGGACGCAGCGGCAATGCCGGAACGTCGCCGGTCGCCGACAGCGAGGCGTTTTCGCTGACACCGCTTTGGTATGTGGCCGGCAAAGGGAAAGCCTTCGTCGATTACCAGCATGACGTGACCGCGTCCGACATCGAACTGGCGCAGCGCGAAGGTTTCGAATCGGTCGAGCATCTCAAGCGCTATACGACGCTCGGCATGGCCACCGACCAGGGCAAGACCTCGAACGTCGCCGGTCTCGCCATCATGGCGGCGGTATCGGGCAAGTCGATCCCCGAGACGGGCACGACGATCTATCGCCCGCCCTATGTGCCGGTCGCCATCGGTGCCTTCGCCGGCCATCATCGCGACGAGAATTTTCATGCGACGAGGCTGACGGCATCGCATCACTGGGCAGCCGAACAGGGCGCGGTGTTCGTCGACACCGGCCTGTGGAAGCGCGCGCAATGGTATCCGCGCGCCGGCGAAAAGGACTGGCTGGACTCGGTCACCCGCGAGGTCAAGGCGGTGCGCTCCGGCGTCGGCTTCTGCGATGTCTCGACGCTCGGCAAGATCGACGTGCACGGCCCGGATGCCGGCGCCTTTCTCGACCGCGTCTACATCAACACCTTCTCCAGTCTCGCCGTCGGCAAAGCCCGCTACGGGCTGATGCTGCGCGAGGACGGCATCGTCTATGACGACGGCACGACGTCACGGCTGGCCGAGGACCACTATTTCCTGACCACCACCACCGCCAAGGCCGGGCTGGTGATGCAGCATCTCGAATTCTGCCGGCAGGTGCTGTTCCCCGAATTCGACGTGCAGCTGACATCCGTCTCCGATCAATGGGCGCAGTTCTCGATCGCCGGGCCGAAGACCCGGGACCTGCTTCGGGAAATGGTCGATCCGGCGGAGGATTTGTCGAACGAGGGCTTTCCCTTCATGGGGGCGCGGGAAGTCGCGCTTCGCGGCGGCATCAGAGCGCGGCTGTTCCGCATCTCGTTTTCGGGCGAAATGGCGTTCGAGATTTCGGTTCCCGCCCGCTATGGCGAGGCGCTGGTGCGCAATTTGATGCTGGCCGGCAAGCCGTTCGGCGTTACGCCCTACGGTACCGAGGCGCTCGGCGTCATGCGCATCGAAAAGGGCCATGTCGCCGGACCGGAGCTGAACGGCACGACGACGGCCGCCGACCTCGGCCTCGGCAAGATGATGTCGACCAAAAAAGATTTCATCGGCCGCGTCATGGCCGGGCGCGAGGCGCTGATTGCCCCAGACCGGCAGGTCGTCGTCGGCATCAAGCCGGTCGACAAGACGCGCCGCCTGCGTTCCGGCGCGCATATCATCCCGAAGGGCGAGACGCCCGGTCCCGATAACGACCAGGGCTACGTCACCTCGGTCTGCTTCTCGCCGACGCTCGACCAGTGGATTGGGTTGGCACTGGTTGAGCGCGGGCGCGAGCGCATCGGCGAAATCGTCCATGCGCAAGACCCGCTGCGCGGCGAAGACTACGATGTCGAGCTGTGCAGTCCCGTCTTCTACGATCCGGATGGAGGGCGCCAGCGTGGCTGAGTTTTCCTGGATTGCCCGCAGTCCGCTGGAGAAAGCGCTTGTTGTCGGCGCCTGTGGCGCGCGCGGCACGGCGGCCGGCGTATCGCTCACCGAGATCCGCAATTTCGACCTGATCCAGGTGATGGCGCGGCGCGGCAAAGCGGCAGAACTGGCGAAGGCCGCCGAAACCCGCTTCGGCGTTGCCGCCCCGGAAACGCCGAAGGCGACCCGAGCTCCCGACGCTACGCTGATCTGGTCGGGACCGGATCAGTTCCTGGTCCTGTCCAATGGCGGCAAGCACGCGAGCGAACCGCTGAGCCAGGCGTTTGCGCAATCCGCCTCGTTGTCCGACCAGTCGCATGCCCGCGCGCTGATCAGCGTTTCCGGAGAAAAGGCGCGCGCGATGCTGGCCAAACTGTCGTCGCTAGACCTGCACCCCGCGGCGTTCCCGGCCGGCACCGCTGCCGCGACATCGATCGACCATACCGGCGTCAATCTGTGGCGCGGCAATGACCGGCCGGACGGACAGGCGGTGTTCAATCTTCTGGTGTTCGCCACCTTCGCGGAAAGCCTGTGGCATACGATGCTGGACGCTGCCGCCGAGTATGGCGTCGAGATCAGCCACAGCGAGGAGTTGGCATAGCCTTGGCGCGTCTTCCCTTCTCCCCTTGTGGGAGAAGGTGGATCGGCGCGCAGCGCCGAGACGGATGAGGGGTGTTCCAGCGGAGTGAGAGGCTGGCGTTCCCTGGAACACCCCTCATCCGTCGCCTTCGGCGACACCTTCTCCCACAAGGGTGTTTGGACTGGGGACATCGCGAACAGATGTGCGAGGACATCGCGAACAGTTTTGCGCTTTTGCGCG
>NZ_JAMYUA010000085.1:0-10573 GCF_040322715.1 Mesorhizobium sp. M0106
GGCCTCCACCTCCAGCGCCTCGGCCTAGCGGCCTCCACCTCCAGCGCCTCGGCCTAGCGGCCTCCACCTCCAGCGCCTCGGCCTATACCCACAGCAAAAAGCCCCAGCGGCGACACTGGGGCTTTCATAGCGGCGGTGCTGCGAAGCGTTAGGCGGTGACATGCCAACGGCAGGGGAGGCCTTTCTGCTCAGCTACTGTGTCAAGCCAGAACTGTACGCCCGTCACATGCCGCGTTTGCCAGTCAGTTTCGAACTCGTCGCCTATCTCGTCGGCCCGAAGATTGTCCACGACAAAGCGGTACTCGGCGTCGTTGAACTTGACCTGGAACGGGGTCTGGCTGGTGTAGTCGTACATGGTGGTTTCCTTCAGGTTGATTGATGTGATCGAGACAAGCCACAATAGCAGCTGTATCATTGAAGTCAAAGAGATAATGATACTATCCGCGAGAAACTTGCGGGGGCTTCGGCGGAAACCCTGCGGTATCAATAGGGCTTGCCCCAGTGAGTCAGCCAGAAAGGGCGATTTGGAGTCTCACACGAATATGGATTGACTTTTTGATACGGATGGATCACATCCTCAAAGGGTCTAATGATCCGAAGGGGAGCCGCCATGCAAGCACCGGAGCACACCACATCTACCGCCACACTGAACGGGCATCTCGTCGGCTACGCCCGCACCTCCACCACCAACCAGAAGGCAGGGCTTGAGGCCCAGCTCAGGGACCTCACCGGAGCGGGGTGCGCGAAGGTGTTCCGCGAGGAGCTGTCCTCCGTGGCCACCAAGCGACCGGAGCTTGAGAGGGCCCTGGACTACGTGCGAGAGGGCGACACCCTCGTAGTGACCAAGCTCGACCGGCTGGCCCGCTCAGTGGCCGACCTCGTGGGGATCACCGCGAAGCTCCAAGCCAAGGGTGTGGCCCTCCGCATCCTCTCGATGAACCTGGACACCGGAACCTCAACGGGAAAGCTCATGGTGAACCTACTGGGCTCCATTGCGGAGTTCGAACGGGAACTGATGCTAGAGCGGCAGCGTGAGGGGATCGCAAAAGCCAAGGCAGCGGGGAAATACAAGGGTAGGGCTCCTACCGCCCGTAGCAAGGCGACCGAGGTCATCAGGCTGAAGGCCGAGGGCAAGACTGCGGACGGTATCGCCCAAGAGCTGGGGATCGGGAGGGCTAGTGTCTTCCGCATCCTTAGGGCCGCTTAATATATTTGGTCGGTGGCCCATATATTCGATTAATAATCGAGTACTGACACTGCGCATCTGCACATTAATTTGGCTGTTGCTTGATGAATGATTATGAGGTTACTACAAGGCGCACCCCAACAAGGAGACGCGCATGTCCTCTACATCGGCCACCGCTAGAACGGCATTCATCGACACAAACCTCATCACGGGCGCAAGGATCGTGGACAACCCGGTCAGCGCCTTGAGCGTCGCACCGGATGGGATCGGCCCTGTGGACGGGCTCAACCATTACCAGAAGGGCCTCCTATACGAGCTTAACCGCTTCCCCGGCTCCACCATCTTCGCCTACGTCCCCGAGGGGGCAGCACGGGAGGAAGCCATTGCCCATGTGGAAGCCAGAGGACTGGCGTTCGAAGCCGCCAACCCGCCGAACTACGGGCGCTGCCTACCAGGCTACCTCACCATCGCAACGTACGTGGGAAACCTGCGGAGTCTTTTCCTACTCTCCGACATCCAAGATGGACGATCCGTTACGGCCATCGCGCTGGACCTGAAAAAGCTGGAGGACGATGGAGCGGCCATTGCATACGCACTTGACGACCTCCAGCCCTTTGAAGGCCTTGAGTTTCTGAAGGACCGTCGCGCCGGCAAGGACATAACCGCTTGGGTCCAGCATGTGCATGATGTCCGGCAGGACGCAGCGGATATGGCTCCATAAGCCCGCATCCCGGAGGCCGCACGGCGGGGGAGGCAGTAGGCCTCCTCCTCCCAATTCACAGTCAGTTCCGGAGTAAATGCGATGATGAATGATCCTGTAATCCGAGCGTACTTTGAGGCCAACAAGCACATGAAGACCGTCGCGAAAGACATGCCCATCGGCGTAACCTTAGCTTTTCTTGGAGCGGCCCTCTGGGGTCAGGACCGCCACGACACGACCGACCCGCTAACCCTTGAAGACCTGGGAGTCAGAATTGGTGTCTCGCCCACGACTATCAGCCAGCACCTACGATACCTGTCCTATGGATACCGCGAGGGTACTCCAGGTCTCGGGCTGGTCGCGACGGCGGAGAACACGGACAATCACAGAAAGAAGGTCTTTTTCCTGACCCCGAAAGGGAGAGGACTGGTCAACCAACTCCAGTTCATATTTTCCAAGGCTCAGTAGATGGTGCGAGAGCAGATACCGACTAAGGTATTGATTTGCCTTAGCCGCGCTCAATAAGGCACTTACTTGATAGATAGCATAGCGTAACGACCCCAAGGAGCAGCGATGACGGAGAGGAGTGATGTGCAGCCAGCGTTTGTACGCAAGAGGAATTTCACCACCGGCGAAACCACCGAGGTTCCTGCCGTCGATGTCCTAACTCGTCCAGACACGCCCAGGCCGACCCCTGCCTACACCCCGCACCGGTGGCATGAGGGAGAGGAGGCCGCATCTCGTAGAGCAGACGCCGAAGCCGCCGCACAGAAGGCAGCCGCCATCAAGGCCAAGGCGGACTTCGACGCGAAGGTGGCGTCCCACCCATTGCCGGCTTCATGTCGAGACCGGGGATGTGATAGGCCTCTGGCGTACCGGGAATGCTGCGGCGAGCACTACCTCTCAGGGGTCCTCAAGGTCCGCCGTGACCAACCGGGGAATGGAGTGCGGTTTCGGCCTTTCGCCGGCTGGCAGGTTCCCCTCCAAGCTATGTCCAATGTCCAGCATCAGGCGCTCGTCATACTGCCCATTCCGACCTCCTACGAGGATTGCATCGGGCAGATAAACGCCGCCGATCCCGAACGGACTCACCATCCGATCTACGCCAGACCGATCCGAGCAAAGCGCACCAGAAACCGTCTAAAGCATTGATCTTAATGAGCCGCGCTCAATGGCCTTCTACTTGATGAGAGCATAGCGCCCGCGCCGCTCTTCACCACCACCATCCGGCCCGTCCCCACGCTTGCCAGACCTCCTTGTCGCCATGACTTGGAGGATGCCGCCGCGCGTCTGGACTCCCGTTCTCACCCCACCCCGAAAGGACCAAGCCCGCCATGGCCCGTACTCCAGTGCGACCAGTCTCCGCGCCCTCCCAAATTCAAGCCGTCTCTGCTCCAGTTGACACCTATGAGCGTCCAGCCCAGGCCGCACCCTCAAGTCTGAACCAATTGGCCGAGGGCCTAGCGGCTCTTGACTCCGGCCTGGGCTCCTTCATGGCCAAGCGTAAGGTCAAGACCGACGAGGCCGACAAGCAGCGGGCCATCCATGACGCCTACGTGGGCAACACCACCGGGTTCGATGAGGGCACCAAGCGCGGACTGATCCCTCCCCCGGAGTCGCCCGCCTACATGACCTGGTACAAGAAGACCCAGGGCGACGTTGAGGGTCGGAAGCTTCGAGACCAGTTCGCCCTCAAGTATCAGACCTGGGATGGCCGCAACGCGGGCGACCCCAAAGCCTTCCAGGATTTCGTGGGGTCATTCCTCAAGGAGAATGTCGCCGGGGAGACTGACCCAGATGTCTTGGCCGGTCTCAACCCGCACATCGAGGCACTCCACAACGAGGCCTTCACCCAGTTCACCACCGACAGGACGGCAGCCGTCAAGGGCGGCGCTTTGTCAACTGCCGGAGCCTCACTCACTGACCACATCGAGCGAGCCGAGGCGGATGGGCGGGCGACGGGCAAAGTCGACTATGACGGCCTCTGGACCACCATGCTGGCCGAGCGCGATGAAGCCCTGAAGCGGAACCTAGCGGCGGACTACGACCCGTTCTTCGTGGATGCCATCCTTCTCCAGGCCGAAGAGGCGGGAAACGAGGATGTCCTGGGGCTCCTGGAGAAGACGCTGCCAGGCCAGGAACACCCGATGTCCTACGACCTCAAGGTCCGGGAGAAGAGGGACGCCACCATCGCCCGTATCCAATCCGGTCAGGCCTCCATGGCAACTACCAAGGCGGCTGCGGAGGAGAAGGCCGACAAGGAGCACCACAACGTCCTGGCTGCCGGTGAGCTGAAGAAGATACATGACGACCCAAACTACGTAATCCCCGAGGAGACCATCAAGGAGCTGACTCGCAGGGACCCGGAGTTCCGCACCAAGCTCACCGGCTGGCGTAAGGCCCTCATCTCGGATGGGGCACCGGAGAACCCGGACGCAATCCTGGAGGTCTACTCCCAGATCGATGGTGGCCGTGGCGTCGAGTACGTCAACCAGATGCGGCAGTCCGGGGTCATTAAAGAGCCTGAGACCTACACCAAGATGATGGACCGGGTGGAGAAGCTGAAGAACGCCAACAAGCCTGGCGGAACCTTCGACAGCCCAACCTACAAGGACACCGTGAAGCGCATCACCAATGCGGCTGGCGTCGGTGAGTTCACCAACATCTTCGAAGGTACTCGGGGCATAACCGATGAGGGCGCGGCGGCGCTCTACGACTACCGGACTCAGCTCCTCCAGTGGGAGATCAACAACCCGGACCTGAAGGACAACGGGATGGCACGGGAGAAGGCTGCCAACGAGATAGGCCAAGGCATTCTCCAGAGGATTACCCCGGCGGGCACCGCCTTTGGCAGCAAGGCCAAGTATGACGATCCCGATGCACCCTCCAAACCAGTTGTCCCGTTGGGAGCAGCCCCAGTGCCGGCATCTCAGGGAGCAGCGACACCCGAAGTCGCTCCGGTCCAGGCCACAGCCGTGCCAGTTCCAGGGGTCTCCCCAGCAATGCAGGCTAAGATCACAGAGCTGGCCAAGAAGCACAACATCTCCGAGACCGATGCAGCGCAGTTCCTAATAGACGAAGGAGCACCGACGCCAGCAGCACCAGCAGCCGTTCCCGAGGGTCATCCAGACGAAGGCCTATGGGGGACTTTGAAGAGCCTCTTCGGGGGTGACGACACGCCTCCGCCAGCAGCCGGACCTACAGGCCCTGTCACCGGGCTGATCGAGCCTGGGAACATCGAACCTAACCAAGCGTCCGGTGGTCAAGAACGCCGATGGCTCAATCAGCACGGTTCGCTCCATGTCCTTCGAGAACGACAAGGGCCAGGAAGTCCTCATCCCCACGGTGGCGGACGACGGCTCTCGCATCCTCTCAGACCAGGAGGCGAAGGAACAGTATGGTCGGACTGGCAAGCACCTCGGCATCTTCGACAACCCGGCTGATGCTGATGCCTACGCGAAGTCGCTCCACGAAAGCCAGGATGCCTTCTACTCCAAGCAGGACAAGGGGGTCATCGGGGCAATCGAGGACGGTCACTACCTTCCGGACATCGGCGGGATGTTTAAGCCCAGTGAAGCCCACAAGGCCGCACTTGCCACACCACCCGAGGCCCTCCTCCAGGGGACTTCCCCAGACGACCGCGGGACCATCCCCGAGGAGACACGCAACAGGCTGACCAACCTCCTCAAGGCGCCTCCAATGCTCGCGGATGGATCTTCCTCGGCAGGCAATACTCCCGTCGGACCTCTCCTCCACCTCATCGGGCGCACTGAGGGCACCGACAAGGGGGACGGCTACAATGAGACTCTGGGCTACGGGGCATTCACCGGGGGCGATACCAACCTCACTGGCATGACCCTGGATGAGATCGACCAGATGCAGACCAGGATGCTGTCCCACCCTGACAACAAGCATGACTCCTCAGCGTCAGGCCGCTACCAGATCATCAGGAAGACCCTCCGTGGTCTCCGCCGAGAGCTGGGCCTGGGTGGTGACGAACTCTTCGACGAGGACATGCAGGACCGTCTTGCGATGGTCCTCCTGGAGCGCCGTGGTCTGTCCCAGTGGCAGGCCGGCGAGATGTCCGACGAGGCGTTCATGTCAGGTCTCTCCAAGGAGTGGGCCTCGCTGCCGAACGCTTCGGGCAAGGGTGCCTACAAGGGCCAGCGCACGGGCGTCAATGCGGCGGGACTCCGGGATGTCCTGGGCCAGGTGAAGAGCGGGAAGGGCGTCCAGGTGGCGTCCCTGGACCCGTCTGCCGGTGTCGCTGAGGCTCTCGGCGGGGAGGTCCCCCATGCCTACTCCAAGATACCGGAAAAGGACTCCCTCGGGCTCACCAACCAGAGGCAGCAGTTCATGGAGTGGAACCCTGACCCAGTTGGCAACGAGGAGAAGAACCTCACGTCCGTAGACCCCAAGCTGGCTGATGTGGTGAGGCGGGCGAAGACCCTCGTCTCTGGCACCGGCTTCGTTGTCGGCTCAGGCAGGCGGGATGCAGCGCTCCAGGCCAAGGCCGTGAAGTGGGGCTGGTCGAAGACCGAAGACAGCGACCACCTCGATGGCAGCGCCCTGGACCTCTGGCCTCTGGATGAAGACGGCGCTGTCGTGTTTGACCCCAGGCGGCAGGCCCTCATAGTCAAGGCAATGAAGCAGGCGGCCAAAGAGATGGGCGTCGTGCTCGACATCGGGGCCGAGTGGAAGGGCTTCAAGGATCGTCCCCACTTCGCCCTCAAATCGTAAGCCGACAGGCCAGGCCTCGCGCCTCCGTAACAATTCAAACGCAAGGAGCCACCGAACGTGGACAGCACAACCGTATCTACCACCCAGACCGGCCTCACGGCCCCGGACGACGAGCAGGCCAAGCTGGATGCAGCCTTTGCAGCCGCCGATGCCAAGCTGACTGCACGGACGGCAGGAACAACCTCCGACGAGGCAGTCCTCCAGGCTGTGGAGGCCCGCACAGGCCACCATGATCCGATCACCAGGACCATCGACGCCGCTGCCAGGGGTGCCACAAAGGCCGTCTTCGAGACCAAGGACTTCCTGGTTGGTGAACCGCAGGAGGCCGACAAGTCTGGCTTCCGCAAGAGCATTGAGGCCCAGGACCGGGCGGCGGCCGAGAGAAGCATCGGCTACAGCCTGTCCTCAGGCATCGGCCAGCTCTCCGTGGGTCTCATCGGGGCAGGCAAGCTCCTGGCCCCCGTCAAGGCTTTCACCAAGGGCAGCGCCGTCCTGAAGACCGGCTACGAGATGGCCAAGGGTGCGCTCGCCGGTTACACCGTCCTGGACCCCCACGAGGACCGCCTGTCGAACCTGGTCGAGGAGTTCCCTGACCTCCAGAACCCCGTCACCAACTACCTGGCGGCAGACCCGGATGACACCGCCGCTGAGGGCCGCTTCAAGAATGCCTTGGAGTCCATCGGCGCGGACCTCGCCCTGGTGGGTGCCGTCAAGGTCATCAAGTTCCTCCGCAATGGGGACAAGGCGGCTGCGGCGAAGGAGATCGCCAACCTGGAGAAGGCTCGCCAGGCCAACGCCAACGAGTTCGGCCAGGACTTCGGGCCAGGCAACCAGCCAATCGGAAAGGACACCCCAGTCGATGTGCCCGCCTCAGGCTCTCCTGGAGTCCCCGACCTTGCCCAACCTCAGGCGAAGCCGACAGATGGGGGAACTCCATCGGAAGCGGCAGGCCGAGCTGATGGGACCATCGAGCAGACCGGCACCAGGTCAACCATCGACCCTAAGACTGGCCACCCCGTCCTCCCGACCGAGAAGGTAGCCACTAAGATCGTCTCCACCGAGGAGATACCGGACGCTGACCTCCAAGCCATCCTCAAGGAGAGCGCTGCGGACGCCCAGGCGATCAAGACCTACGGCTCCCGCTTCAAGGCCCAGGAGGCCGGTCACGATTTGGGCAAGAAGGTCCCTCTGCCGTGGCAGAAGCTGCATACCCCAGGCAACGTGGAGTCGCTCCTACAGCGCTCTGCTCAGGTCCTGGAGGACCGTTTCAATGTTGCAAAGGGCGGCAACGTCGTGACGGATGCCCGCGTGAAGTCCCTGGCCAACGAACTTGGAGCCCAGTTCAACGAGGACCCGGCACTCATCATCGGGCAGTTCGCGGAGGCCGGAGAGCAGGCCAAGCTCATGGCTCCCCGCATGGAGGCCGCGCTCCGCCTCGGCAACCGAATGTTCATCGACGCGGACGACCTGGCCACCAAGATTTCCAACGGCAACCTCCAGGAGTTCGGCGGCGACGTGGCCACCGCGTCCCAGGAGTTCATGGCGCGGCTCGGGGTCGCCTTCGACACCATGGCCTCAGCCAACTCAATGCTCGCCAACTCGGGGCGCACCCTTCGCTTCGCTCGCTCCCAGTTCCGCTTCAGGCCCGCCGACATCGCGCGGCTCAAAGGCATGGACCCCAACAAGGTCGTCATGGTCATGCGCAAGGCCGGTGGAGACCCCAAGAAGGTCGCCATGATCCTCAACGAGAGGTGGGACAAGCGCGTCATGAACGAGGCTACCTGGCACCTGACCAACGGCCTCCTCTGGATGTGGCCAACCCATGTGGTCAACATGACGACCAACGCCTTCATGCTGGCTGCACGACCCTTCGAGAAGACCTTTGGGTCCGCGGCCCTCCGTCTCGTCACCAAGGATGCGGGGAAGAGGGCGGAGCTGTCCTCGCTCTCTAGGCAGGGCCTGCGGGAGTACCACTACACCATCGCCTCCTTGGCAGACGGCTGGTCCGATGCGGTCGAAGCCTTCAGGCGGGGCGACTCCATCCTCAATCCGCAGAACACCGAGTTCTTCGACGGCTCCATGACGGGCCTCCAGACGCAACCGCTACAGTGGAAGCCCTGGAACAGCATCTGGGATGTGGCGCACAACGCCTGGCAGTCGGCCAACTACAGGACCATCGTGGGCCTGCCTACGCGGGCACTGGGCGGAGCCGATGAGTTCTTCAAGACGCTCCGCTATCGTGCCGTGGTGCAGTCCAAAGCTGCCACCGATGCCATGGACGTTGGTCTCACCGGGCAGGACTTCAAAGACTATGTGCAGAAGGCCCTGGACAAGGCCATCGATCCGGCTACCGGCAGGGCGCTCGATGCCAATGCGGTGCGGGAAGCCCAGATGACCACCTTCCAGCAGGACCTCAACTACGAGGTCACCTTCGGGGGGAGCATCGGGCGGGCCATGCAGAACGCCAGGAAGACGGCACCAATCCTCGCCATCGTGCTGCCCTTCGTGAAGACCCCCGTGAACGTCATCCGGTACGGCATCAAGCTGTCACCGGGCCTGAATGTCCTCCAGAAGGAGTTCCGGGACGCCCTCATGGGGTCGGTGGGAGCGGAGGCGCAGGCCCACGCTATCGGACAGATGGCCATGGGGTCGATGTTCCTGGGTCTCGCGGCTCACCTTGCGGCAAACGACCAGTTCACAGGCTCGGGACCCTCCGACTACAAGCTCAAGCAGGAGCTTATCTCGACCGGATGGAAGCCCTATTCGGTCACCTGGATGGGGGCAGACGGCAAGCGGCAATACTTCCAGCTCGGAAGGTTCGACCCCGCTGCCACCGCCATGGGCATAGTGGCCGACATCGTGGCCCTCCAGAGGAAGAACCCCGACCAGGACCGTTCGGACCTCATCCTTGCGGTTGCCATCGCGGTCGCAAAGAACCTGGGCGAGAAGACGTTCCTCCTCAACCTCAACAACACGATGGACGCGGCGCTCGACCCGGAGAACAAGCTTCCCAAGTTCCTGGGGCGGACGGCGGGCTCCATGCTCCCCATGTCCTCCCTAATGCGCGGTGCCAATCCCGACCCGTACCTCCGTGAGGCGCGGACCTTCGTGGACAATGCCATCCGGGGTGTCCCTGGGCTCTCTGAGGGTCTCCCGCTTTCCATGGATGTCTGGGGTGACCCGATTGAGCGCCATGTGGGCCTCACGGACTCCCAGGACAATGACATCGTGGAGGCCGAGCACAATCGCATCATGCTCCAGACGGACACCGGCATCGGCAAGCCATCTGCAAAGTTCGAAGGCTTGGACCTCCGCGACATCACGCTCACGACTGGCAAGAACGCCTATCAGCGTCTCCAGGAACTCTCGGGGCATCTGCCTAATGGGGCACCGAGCCTCAAGGAGGTGCTTAAGGACATCATCCAGTCGGAGGCCTACCAGGACCTCCCCGATGGCGACAGCGATGTGCAGGGCACCCGGCTAAACGTGCTTGGGAAGAAGGTTCAGGCCTACCGGGAGGCGGCGAAGAAGGTCCTCATCCAGGAGAACCCGGAGCTACAGCCCCTTGTCAAAGCCAGGCAGCGGGACACGCTTGGAGCCATTGTTGAAAACCAGAGGTCGAGAGCAGCGAGACAGCCGGGGGCACGGGAACTCATAGACGCGCTGACCAACGGAGGGCAGGTGAAATGACCGGCGACATCGTTTGCCGTTGCGAAGGGTGCCACCGGATGGTGAGCCGGGGTGGATACTGCCGTCCTCACTTCATCACCGAGAGCCTAAGGTGGACCATCACCGCCAGGGCGCTGCGCTTGGTCCCGTTTGGCCTCCTCTCTGAGTCGGAACTCCAACAGTTGTGGCGGGACTGCGCATTTCGCTGATTGTGAGCAGCCATTTCAGGCGATCGTGAGCACGTATTTCACGCGATCATGAGCGGTCGCTTCGGCCGA
>NZ_JAMYUA010000086.1:0-9793 GCF_040322715.1 Mesorhizobium sp. M0106
CCGACGGCAGCGCATCCTGGGCCATCTTGAAGACCGGATCGCGGCGCAGCCGGTTGGCGTCGTTGCCGTCCTCGTAGCCGGCGGCAATCATCTTCATGCGAAAGCCGATCATGTCCGCCAGGCTGTGGACGACCTGGTCCGGGCAGCGCGGATCGTCGATGCAACGCGCCAGACGCTCGGCCACCCGCAACCGCTTTTCCACCTCGGCCAAGGCCAGAACGCCGCTGTTGGACGACAGCATGCCGCCGTCGAAACGGGCGACGACGGACTTGCCGCCGACTGATGACAAACCGCTCAGCGGCAGCGCAAGATCGTTCATGGTGGGTGTGGTCTCCGGGAAATGGTTCGGATCGGCTTAAGCAACCAAATCCTACGTCATTTCAACGGCTTGCGCCACATCCACCAACCCCCATGAATTTTTCAGGCTAGGATCCGGACCCATCAAGGGATTCCACTGACGGTGATTTTATGAGTCACGGTCTCCAAAGGGAGGCCACAGATGAATCGCGATTATTTCTGGCTGACGGAGGGAGCAGGTTTCGCGGCCGCAGGCGCTGCTGCCAACCGACACGCGCGGCAAGCCAAGAATCGATGACCGCCGAGCGATTGGCGGCATCGTCCATGTCCTCAAGTCCGGCGGCCGCTGGGTCGATGCCCCGCAAGTCTACGGGCCGAGAAAGACGCTCTACAATCGCTTTGTCCGATGGGCTGCCAAAGGCGTTTGGGTCGACATCTTCCACGCCCTGGCCTCGGCTGGCGGTCCTCCGGCTGAGGTCCTGATCGACTCTTCGGCCGTGAAGGCGCATCGCTGCGCTTCTGGCGGCAAAGGGGGGAGCAAAATCAGGCGATCGGCCGGTCGCGCGGTGGGCGAACCACGAAGATCCACGCCCTGACCGATGGCCTGTGCCGCCCGATCGCTTTCCTCTTGACCGGTGGCCAGGTCGCCGATTGCAGCGCCGGAGATTTGCTTCTGGAGCAGATGCCCAAGAGCCCGATCCTGCACGCCGACAAGGACTATGATACCAATGCCATTCGCCACAGGTCTAGGCTAAAGGGGCGATGCCGAACATTCCGCCGAAGCCAACCGGCGCTGGAAGAACTGCTTCTCCCCGTTCCTCTACCGTGATCGCAACGCCATCGAGCGCATGTTCGGACGGCTCAAGGATTTCCGCCGCATCGCCACCAGATACGATCGATCGGCCACGAACTTCCTCGCTGCCGTCTGCCTAGCCGCTACGGTCAGTTACTGGCTGTGACAGTTGTCCTCGACAAACAGAAGCGAACTTGCGCCCTGAAGCAGGGTGATCGCTTCAGAAACGGTGCGAAGGAGTATGTCACTCGCCGGCTCGATGTCGTGGATGAGGCCGGCGGCCTCACCAATCATGATCGCGGCTATTGTGGGATCGCCGCTTGCCCACGCTTCCCGGTAGGCAGCGGACTGCGCGTCAATGTCGGCAAGGAGATGGGCCTCATTGCCGTGCCAGGCTTCCGTAAAAGCATTCTTCCGAACGCGCAGTGAAAACCGCGATGGCCAATCCAGGCGGCGCGCTAGGTCCATCACCGAGGTTCGAACCGTGTCGTCTCCGGTCGCGGCAAGGGCAGCCTGGTGCAGATTTGGATGAACGAGAGCCTCCAACGAGGCCCAGAAACGTGATCCCATCACGACGCCATCAGCGCCAAGCATCAGCGCCGCTGCAAGCCCACGACCATCGGCGATGCCGCCGGCCGCGCAGATGAGCGTGTCCGGCGCCCGTCGCCGTACCAAGTTCGCGACCTCCGGAACAAATGTGAATGTCGCTCGCTTCTCACCGTGACCGCCGGCTTCCGCGCCTTGGGCGACGACAATGTCGGCTCCGGCATCAAGAGCGCGGCGCGCGTCGTCGAGGCTCTGGACCTGGCAGATCAAGGGGACCCCGGCGGCCCGTATTGCCGGCGAAAAAGGCGCCGGGTCGCCAAAGGATAGGAAAATCGCACTTGGTCGCCGCTCCAGGGCCTTATCGAGTAGGCGCGGGTTCCTGGCGAGTGACCAAGTTATGAAGCCGCAGCCGACAGGTCGGTTGCCAGATCGCTCGAACTCTCGCGTCAGCCAATCAGCGTCGCCATAGCCGCCGCCGATAAGCCCAAGCCCTCCGGCTGAACTGACCGCACCTGCGAGTTCCCCGCCCGATGCGAATGCCATCGGCGCGCTGATGATCGGATGCTGCAGTTTAAGCCGATCAGTGAGACGGGTTACGATGCGCATCATCACTCCAATAGATTGCCTTGAGTATCGCAGGTTCGGTTGATCCTATCGAGCCCCGCTCAGCGCCCGCGACTAACGGCAACCAGAGCCGCCAGCGCAGTCGACCGACGGTTATGAGTCCGGACCCTAACCCATCAGCAAACTTACGACCGGGCTTTGAGCCCGTCACCGATCGATCCTATGGCGCTGCGGTTACCTGGACCGACCTGAAACCAGCCTGTCCCAGCCTTAGCTTCAGTCCATCCAGCAATGCGGCACGAAGCAGATTTCAAGATCATGCGCGGCGTGAGATCTGCGTGGCCATCATCCTGAACCTCGTAGGCGCCAAATGGGCCTCGGCACATGAGGTCACTAACACTCTCGGTCTCTTTAGCCGCAGGCGGCAGTGAGCTCGGCTCAGCGCTCGTAATCGTTATCATTTGAGCGCTGGGTCTTGCGGTCCTGCTCTTCCGACTGCCGTGCCTTCTGTTTGTTGGCGTCCTTCTGCTTGGCTGCCACCTTCTCCTGCTCGGTGCCGGTGCGCGGCTGCTCCGGCTCGCGGGGATCGTCCCGAGTTGGAAGGTCTCGCCCTCGCGGCTCGCGCTCGGGGATCGGCTCGCCACCGCCACCACCACGACGCTGCTGCCGCTCGAATTGCAGCCGCGCGAGACGGTCGTGCATCTTGTCGTTCACCTCTTCACGATACTGTTCGAACTGTCCTTGATGCGCCGGCGGCAGCGTCTCGCGCATGTTGTCCAGAGCCTGATTGACGCGGGCCATCTGACGCCGCATTTCCAAGGGGGTCTGCGCCATGTCCAAATCTCCTATCAGTGCATTCAATTCTCTCATACCGGGATGGGACAGGAAAGACTTTTGCCCCGATTGATCAGCTCCGCGACCCGCGGCAGGACCTGGCTGCTGTCCCTCCCCTGTCCGATCGCGACGGAACCGCAGAAAATTGTTGCCGATCGACTCCGCTGCCGTGAGAGCCTGACCGACTATGCCCGCGGTCCGCATCGTCGTCACAGTCTTTTGCCATGCGGCAGCGATTGCATCGCCGTTCACGACTAGGGATTGTCCATCCAAACGGCGTTGCCGCTTGGCCTCCACTCGCTCGATCGTCCTGGCGCTGACCTGATAGCGCGGATCGCTCTGGGCGCGGCTATAAGCCCCGGCATGCTCCTTCGTGAACGGACGCGTCATCGCATGGTCCATGCGCCGCGTCGCCACCATCGCAATGCCGTTCTCGCGTGCTTTTTCCGCAAAGGTCTCGCGCCAGGCTGCGAGATCCGGCTTGTAGAATTTCAGGCGCTCGCCGTCGGCTGACCGTGCCTGCACCATTGCATGGATATGGACGTGCTTGGTGTCGTTGTGATGCGCCAGGACGAACTTGTATCCTGGCGCTCGCTCCTCGAGCACGCCGCGCGCCGCGGCCATGACGGCGTTGGCATCGGTGCCGGCTCTTGCCGAGAAAAGCAGGTGATAGGCATTGCGGCGTTCACGCCCCGAAAACTGCGGGCGCCATTGTTCGTACACCGCAGCCGCAGCCTTGGTGGAACTCTTCACCCCAGGCACGGGCTCGCCATTTGCGTGGCGGACGTGGCTGTTGGTGCGGATGAACTTCTGCAGGAAATATTTCGCTTTAGGTTCACGGCTCACGGCCGCCGTTACCTCTGCCTTGGCTACCAGCCCCGCCGCGCCCATTGCTTCGGACAAGCGCGCCTCGATCTTGTCGAGCGCCTTGCTGCGCGAATTTTCCCGACCGCCGGCCAGCACCTTGGCGAGCGGTCCGGCCCGCTCATCGGTGTGCGCGTATACCTGCACCGTCTGTCCATCCTGCGCATAGAGGAACGGTTTTGCACCGAAGGCCTTGTTCAACGCCTCGCTCAAGGCGGCATCGCTGACCTCGCCGGCGAGGTCGAAACGAGCTTCGATAAAATTGGTATTTTCCAAGGGCGGTTCGAACGTTTCGCAAAACGTCTCCAGGAACGCCTTTCGTGCGGCACCTGTCGCAAGCACCTGCCCATCCTCGTCGAAAATCTCGATGTCGTGTTTCTCGCCTTTTTCGTCGTCGCGCTTACCGATGTAATTGAGCAGCCGGGCGGCGGCTTCCTTGGTCGACGGAGGATTGGGCATGACCTTAAACACGGCAGGCTGCGCACCCGCCGCATAGCCTGCCCGTGCCGCCACGGCGCGCGCCCGATAGCCCGCCCGCGCCGCTCGTCCTGTAGCGCTCGCGCGATCGGTACCACGGCCGCCGCCGCCGCGCCGCTTCCAGTCTTCCTCCTCCTCTTCCGGCCGGAAACCGGCGAGCGTGGCGCCATAGACCATGATCGGGGCGCTAGCGGCCCTGGGCAAACTCGCAGCAGCAGTGGACTTCGGTGCCCTGCTCGACATGGAGCTCCCCGCCACTCCTGTCCCTCCCGGCGACGAACGAGGGGCGTTCCTGCCGCCACCTCCCATCGAGCCTGCTTGTCCTTGCCCGAGGCGTCCGCCGCCGCCGGCCCGCTCATGACTGTTCATCGCCTGGAATTCACCGGCCTCGCGTCGGGCGCTCGTCAGAGACTCGTCGTTGTCCAGGTCCTCGCGCTTCGCTCCCGACTCGCCCCGCAGATAGCGTTCGATTTCGGCCGCGTAGCCAGCAAGACGACCGCTCATGGCCTGGCCTCCCTCGCCTTGCGTGACCCGCCAGTCATCGCCTTCAGTTCCTCGCGAAAATGCCGCACCAGGTCTCCCACGGCGATCAGCGCCTGCTCAAGATTCTCGTCAGAAGGAATGCGGCCGTCGTTCATGGCACGCACGGCTTGATTGAAATTGACGCCGACGCGCCGCAGCTGATCAGTCATCTCCACGATCGCCGGCCGCAACGCCTCTGACGCGATAGGCAGATGCCCGGCCTCTGCCTGCACAAGACGCCGCACGACTTCGCTGACGGTCACGCCGTCCCGCTCCGCAATGGCTTTGAGGCTGGCCAGCTCGTCAGCCGAAAACCGGATGTGCGTCACCTCGCCATAGCGTCGTGACGCACTCTTCACCGCGGCTTTCTGGGCGTCTGCATCCATCTCTCAAGCCCGTTGCGGGCGCTAAGGCCCGCCAGGGCTGCGCCGCCTATTTTGTGTGTATCACAAAATAGGCTATCCTGCCAGGAAGAAGCAGAAATGATTGAGGGCGTGTTTTCTCACCAGCGCAGTTGTCGACGGCACAGCCCGACTCAAGCGTCGCAATGTCTCCATCGTGATTTGTTGTGATGTGGCGTTGAAGACTTGTTTCCATGTTAACATGGAAACATCAGGGCGGTCTGCACTCCGGTCAGCCCGGCAGATCATTCCTCGCATGAAGATGGCAACCGCCGCGTTGGTGACTGCACCCTGAACGAGCCCTTATCGGTGCGCGCCTGGGTTGCCAAACCAGTCTTCCCCGTTGACTATGTCACCATGTTTTGACCGTGATATCGTTCCCTGTGTCCATGATGACTTATGTCCTTGTTAACATGGACACAGGGAGCCCACGCCGGAAAGAGGCCCCATGATCATCTCCGCTGCGATCCCCAAGGGCGGCACTGGCAAATCGACGATGCTGCGCGCGCTCGCATCCGTCGCGCTGCATCGGGGCTATTCGGTCACTCTCATCGACGGCGACCGGCGGCAGAACATGAACCGCTGGTTCCAGATGCTGGGTGAGGCTGGCAATCGTCCTGACAGGCTGCAACTGGTGAGCGCGATGACCCCGCAGGAAGTCCTTGACGCCGCAGCCATTCACAACGGTGAGCGCTCCGTCGTATTGATCGATACGGAAGGCACCACAAATGACAACCTCATGGCCGGGCTCTACGCCGCCGACATTGTTGTCGTGCCGGTCTATTTTGCCCTCGACGATGTGACCGCCGCCATCCAGATCACTGACCACTACATCCCGCTGGCGGTCGAGAGCCGGGGTAGACCGCTGCCTGCGATATTCGTGCTGACCAAGCAGACCATCATCGATGGCAGGGCGCGAGCCCTGACCGAACTGCGCGCCATCATCCAGGCCAACGGCACGCCGATTGCAGAACACGTCCTGCACAATCGTGTTGCCTACCGCGATCTTCAGACCGGGCAGACCCTTTACAGCCATGGGGTGCCTGATGCGAAGGCGATTGCCGAGAGCGAAGGGGTCTTCGACGACCTTCTGCAAACCTTCATCGAAGCCACAAGGAACGCGGCATGAGTGAAGAAACCGCACCGAAACCCGGTCACGACAAGAAAGCCCGCATGATGAAGGCGATTTCCACGCAGCCGCCGGCACTGCCGAGCATGTTCATTTCATCGCCGAAGATCGAGGCGCAGAAGCTGGAGCCGAATGTCGGATCGGCGATGTCGCAGACGCCCGAGCCGGCATCGGGTGCAAGCCCTGACTTTCGCAAGCTGCTGCGGCAGGGTCAGAAAAAGGATCCGATAGCCGGCAAGAAGATTCGCGACGAGGAGATGATCCGCTGCGGGTATTACCTGACGGCTGCGGAGCAGCGCCATTTCAAGCTGCTGGCGATCAGCAACGGCCACAGCATGACCGAACTGCTGCGAAAGGCTGTGCAGGATTATATCCGCATTCATAAGCACAAACTGCCGAAGGAATGACCGACGGTATGGAGCCGCTATCGCCTGTTGCGACAGGTGATGTTCGTGGCTCTTGCTATGTGCGAAAAAAAGGGCCCGCGACGATACTTCGTCGCGGGCCCTGAGATGTTTGCCTACTTGGATTGGTTGAGGTGTTTCAGCAGTTGACCAAGGAAGTCGTCCCGGTCCGGAAGCGCACTGGCTGCCGCTTTGTCGCCGACCAGCTTTGCCGCCAGTTTGGGCGACAACGGCATGAAGTCGTAGCCGTGTGAGATGGCTGCATGGCGAAGATCGTCAAGCGCTTCGAACGCGCGATCGCGGGTGCCAAGCCAAAGACGGGGCTCGTCGGTTTCCTGGTGCGGGAACGCTTGCAGGAAGTAGGTCCGAAGCGGTGGGTCGTAGCCGATGACAGCGTCTGGATCGGAGTGGCCCTTTCCGGTGACGGTGCCAGTGATAGTGATAGTGTAGCGGCTCATTGCAACCTCCTTTTGCCGGTGGGGAGCCGGCCCCTTGCGGGGCCGGCCACCGATGCCTCACTGGGGGTTGTTCCAGAGGATGACCTTCTTGTTCTCCTCGCCGCCCGGGGCGGGTGCGAGGTTGCCGAAGATGACGCCGATCTCAGGCGCTTCCAGCTTGACGGAGAGGTATTCCTCGCCCGAACGCTGGGAGGTGCGGTGCCAGCCGGCTCCGATCTCGAAGCCAGTGCGCTTGTTGACGATCCGGTAGTCGGGCGCGTCCTCGCGCGACTTGTTGGTGTTCGGGATCAGGGTGATCGGGGCGTTGACCCGGAGCGTGGCAAAGACGCCTTCCATCGAGCCGTCGGCCTTGGTGGTGAGGTTTGCGATCGTGGTGGCCATGGTAGTTCTCCTTCGCTTGCATCGGGACCATTCCCGATGGCGCCAAAGGAGAGGGCCGTCCTGCTGCGGTCATCTCGGCGAAAATTCTGGAAAATTCTATTTGCCGAAAAAACAGCGTGCAGGCCCTTCGCCTGTCCGCAGACAAAAACAGAAATCGAATTTTCCTGAATATTCGCCGAGATGTACCCCCAACGGGGGTTGACCGCACAAAGCAGGCGGTCGTCTACAAAGGCGACATGAAACGGGAATGGCCCCGGATGCGGCAGATGGACAAGAACTCAGGCCGCCATCGCTTGACCGCCGACGCAACGCTGCCGGATCTCAGGAAAAGGCTTACCCCGCCAGCCTCTCGGGTCATCGTCTGCGTCGTCAAAGACCTCGAACAGCAGCCTGGCGCGTGAACCGCCTTGCGTGTTCGGCATGGCGGCACAGCGGTTTCGAGTTCGGAACCGACTGGCAGCGAACTTCACGCCCCTCTCGGCGAGGCCTCGCAACCAGGTTGGATGACCAAGTAAGCCAGGATGTTCGGCACGCTTGCACCCGCTTCAGATGCGAGACAGATCAAGATGATCATCTTGCACAACGCCTCGCGGCTCTGCGCGTGGGCCGGTTTTGAGAGAGGCCGGCCCCGGCCGTTTATAAAGTGGAGTTGGGGGGCGGGGCAGGATCAAGCATATCGAATCGGACCCGCCGGGCTGTCAGGGGGACCGCCCGTACATCATCCTGGCAACGCCCGACGCTCGTCCGGCGTCATGCGGGCTTCGGCTTGGCGGCGAATGTCCGGACCGACATGGCGGAGCATGGCGCACCAGTCTTCCACATTGTACGTCGTCGCCATGCTGCCCCTGGCCAGATCGTAAATGACGCACGGCTTGTTCGCGATGGCGAGCCGAAGCACGTTGACGGCCGTCCCGGGTGATGCGCCATCCCAGATCATCATGCCAAAGTCGGCGCGCCGCGCCATCTCCCGGTCTTTGGCAGCGTGGAACCAATACCCGTGAGCGCCTTCAGGAGACGGGACATGGTAGGCAGCCCAGTCGCCCAGATTGTTGCGAGGTTCCTTGCCCGCATGGAAGACCCCGACATGTTCGTAGCCGTAGCCAGCGAGCAGGCCCTGCGCCTCGGCATCGGCCCCAGACGCGTCGCCAATCAGCACGCCGTGCTCTGCAGCGACGATCGCGCCGATGCGAGCGATGGCAGGTTCCGGCAGCTCGAATATCTCGCGTGATCCACCTATGAATATCATCGATATCGTGACTTTCCCTTCTCTCTAGCGCCCCCCGCCCCGCGCCGGCCGCCCTCTCCCTCGCCCCTGCGAGAGGGATCGTCACCCGAAGGCCGAGACGGCGAAAGCCGGCCCGGGGAGCGGCGAGGCGCCGCGACTAGAGCCCGGCCGGCCGGTGGCCGGCGCGCCCGGCCCCTGCCGCGGGGGGGGGCCGCCGGGCCCGGCTCCCCCCCGCCCCCCGCCCCCCCCCCCCCCCCGCGCCCGGACCCTGCCGCTGGTGCTCATGCGCTCGATCCAGGAGTGAGCTTCTGGCTGGCCGACAAAAGCCACTAGCTCCACGCGCGTAACGCCTCCGGCACGATCCGACCCTGTTGATCGGACAACTCGCCCTCGACCACCGCGATGCCGGGCAAGGCGTCGGCAGCGGCCCGGTCAAGGACGCGCTGCATCGCTGCGTCGCCGGCGCCGACATCGTGGTGGGCCGCGCGGTGGTGGTGCGGGCGATCGATGACTGATTGTCGCGCGGGAATGAATCCCTGCGGCGGCCGCCGGCCGGTGCGGATGGCGCGCGGTGCGCTGTTTGGCTGGATCACGCCTGGCGCGAGGCCGTAATAGCCGACGACTGCGTCCTGGTCGTGAACGATCTGGACGCGGGTAAACCCGCGGGCCTGGTTCGTTCGGGCGAAGCCGGCCAGCCAGGCGTCGAGCGCGGCTTTGCTGCAATCGAAGCTGCCGAGGCGGTGCGCGTCGTTGAGGAGTTCGATGCCTGAAAGCGCCACCTAGAGCGTCGGACGTTCAGTTTGAATCGCGAGGGATTCCAGTGAGGCGTGGTTCATGATTCACTTCCTGTAGGAGGTGATTTGCCATGCCCAAGCCCTATTCGCTCGATTTGCGTGAA
>NZ_JAMYUA010000087.1:0-9741 GCF_040322715.1 Mesorhizobium sp. M0106
GCCTACAGAATCACACACCAACCCGACGCCGCAACTCACAGATGAGTCATCGACGCAACGAAAAGATGTGTGCATCCCCTAGCCACTTCCGTGGGGGCGAGGAACCGGAGCTGGGATGATGCCGCGATCCTCCGGCAGGACAGAGGGGGGCGCGAAGGAACTCGACCGAGCGATCTTCCCGCAGGAAGTTCCTGCTCTTGCGCCAGACTGGCCCGGGCATTCGCCAAATTGCGCGCCGGCGCGGAAGATCGACAAGAAATTTCGCCGACATATCTCCATCCTGTCGGCCGCGGGCAGCAGCCAGCGGCAGCGAAGCCTCGCCCGACGAATTGGCACTGCTCTGGCGGTGTGCAAATATCCTGGCCGGGCAACAGTGGAGGACCGAGATCATGGCCGATGCCGGAATGCTGCGCTTCCATGTTCCGGAACCGGAAGTGCGGCCGGGCGGGACGCCGGATTTCTCTAATGTGAGCATTCCAAAAGCTGGCTCGGTGCCGCGCCCGAAGATCGACGTCGACCCGCGCGACATCCGCGATCTGGCCTTCTCGATCATCCGCGTGCTCAACCGCGCCGGCGAGGCGGTCGGGCCGTGGGCAGGACTGCTTTCGGACGACGAGTTGCTGGAGGGGCTGCGCCATATGATGACGCTGCGCAGCTTCGATGCGCGCATGCAGATGGCGCAGCGCCAGGGCAAGACCTCTTTCTACATGCAGCATCTCGGCGAAGAGGCAGTGAGCTGCGCCTTCCGCAAGGCGCTGTCGCGGGGCGACATGAATTTTCCGACCTATCGGCAGGCCGGCCTGCTCATCGCCGACGGCTACCCGATGGTCACGATGATGAACCAGATCTATTCGAACGAGGCCGATCCGCTGAAAGGGCGGCAATTGCCGATCATGTATTCATCGAAGGAGCACGGCTTCTTCTCGATCTCCGGCAATCTGGCGACGCAGTACATCCAGGCGGTCGGCTGGGCGATGGCCTCGGCAATCAGCAACGATTCAAAGATCGCCGCCGCCTGGATCGGCGACGGCTCGACCGCCGAGTCCGACTTCCATTCGGCGCTGGTGTTCGCCTCGACCTACAAGGCGCCGGTCGTGCTCAACGTCGTCAACAACCAATGGGCGATCTCGACCTTCCAGGGCATCGCCCGCGGCGGTTCCGGCACTTTTGCCGCCCGTGGGCTCGGCTTCGGTATTCCGTCGCTGCGCGTCGACGGCAACGACTATCTCGCCGTCCATGCGGTGGCCAAATGGGCGGCGGAACGGGCGCGCAGCAATCTCGGGCCGACGCTGGTCGAATACGTCACTTACCGCGTCGGCGCCCATTCGAGCTCCGACGACCCGTCGGCCTACCGGCCGAAGGCCGAGTCCGATGCCTGGCCGCTCGGCGACCCGATCGTCAGGCTGAAGAACCATCTCATCCAGCGCGGCGTCTGGTCGGACGAACGCCACGCCCAGGCCGAGGCCGAAATCCTCGACACGGTGATTTCGGCGCAGCGGGAGGCCGAGCGCCACGGCACGCTGCATGCCGGCGGCAAGCCCTCGGCGCGCGACATGTTCGAGGGCGTCTATGCCGAGATGCCGCCGCATCTCAGGCGCCAGCGCCAACAGGCAGGGGTCTGACCATGCCGCGGCGGACCATGATCGAGGCGATCCGCGACGCCATGGACGTGTCGATGGCGCGCGACAGCCAAGTCATCGTGTTCGGTGAGGATGTCGGCTTCTTCGGCGGCGTCTTCCGCTGCACCCAGGGCCTGCAGGCGAAATACGGCAAGAGCCGCTGCTTCGATGCGCCGATCAGCGAATCCGGGATTGTCGGCGCGGCCATCGGCATGGCCGCCTACGGGCTGAAGCCTTGCGTCGAGGTGCAGTTTGCCGACTATGTATATCCGGCCTATGACCAGATCGTCTCGGAAGCCGCGCGGCTGCGCTACCGGTCGAACGGCGATTTCACCTGCCCGATCGTCGTGAGAATGCCGACCGGCGGCGGCATTTTCGGCGGCCAGACCCACAGCCAGAGCCCGGAGGCGCTGTTCACCCACGTCTCCGGCCTGAAGGTCGTCGTGCCGTCGAACCCGCATGACGCCAAGGGCCTTTTGATCGCGGCGATAGAGGATCCGGACCCGGTGATCTTTCTGGAGCCGAAGCGGCTCTACAACGGCCCCTTCGACGGTCATCACGAGCGCCCGGTAACGCCATGGTCGAAACATGAGCTCGGCGAAGTCGCCGACGGCCATTACACGGTGCCGCTCGGCAAGGCGGTGATCCGCAGGCAGGGCGCGGCAGTCACCGTGCTTGCCTACGGCACGATGGTCTATGTCGCCCAGGCGGCAGCCGAGGAGACCGGCATCGATGCCGAGATCATCGATCTGAGGACACTGCTGCCGCTCGATCTCGAGACGATCGTCGCCTCGGTCAACAAGACGGGGCGCTGCGTCATCGTGCATGAGGCGACGCTGACATCGGGGTTCGGCGCCGAACTTTCGGCGCTGGTTCAGGAGAGCTGCTTCTACTATCTGGAAGCGCCTGTGGCGCGGGTCACCGGCTGGGACACGCCCTATCCGCATGCGCAGGAGTGGGACTATTTTCCCGGTCCTGCCCGGCTAGGCCGCGCGCTCGTCGAAACGGTGGAAGCCTGAAGGGGGAACGATGGGCGAATATGTCATCAAGCTGCCCGATGTCGGCGAAGGCGTAGCCGAGGCCGAGCTCGTCGAATGGCAGGTCAAGGTCGGCGACCTCGTGCGCGAGGATGCCGTGCTGGCCGCTGTCATGACCGACAAGGCGACGGTCGAAATTCCTTCGCCCGTCGATGGCGAAATCGTCTGGTTGGGCGCCGAGATCGGCGACACGGTGGCGATCGGCTCGCCGATTGTCAGGTTGAAGGTGGCGGGCGAGGGTAACGTCAGCGATGCTGCGTCGCAGGCCACTGAGGCGGGCGCCAAGAATACCCCCACCGGGCGCAGTACCCCCACCCCTAACCCCTCCCCACAAGGGGGAGGGGGACGCGTCACGGCCGCCAAAGCCGATGCCAAACCCATTTCGCCATCATCCAGAAAAGTTTCAACGCATGAGGGTGGAAGTGGGCCGGCGGAATCCCCCTCCCCCTTGTGGGGAGGGGTTAGGGGTGGGGGTACTGCGCCGGCTTTCGGGGGTATAGCCCCGGTCGGCGCGCCGCGCCCCGAGGGCGAAAAGCCACTGGCCTCGCCGGCCGTCCGCTTGAGGGCGAAAGAGGCCGGCATCGACCTTCGGCAGGTCCCGGGAACCGGCGCGGCCGGGCGCATCCGGCACGAGGATATCGAGGCTTTCCTGGCGCGCGGACCCCGGCTCGCCAAGGTTTCCGGCCTTGCCCGCAACGAGGCGGTCGAGGACATCAAGATAGTCGGGCTCAGGCGAAAGATCGCCGAGAAGATGACGCTGGCCAAGTCGCGCATCCCGCATATCACCTATGTCGAGGAGATCGACGTCACCGCGCTCGAGGATTTGCGCGCCGCGCTCAACAAGGAGAAGCGGCCGGGCGGGGACAGGCCGAAGCTGACGCTGCTGCCGTTCTTGATGCGGGCGATGGTCAAGGCAATCGCCGACCAGCCCAATGTCAACGCACTGTTCGACGACGAAGCCGGCATCGTCCACCAGCATGGCGGCGTCCATATCGGCATCGCCGCGCAGACGGCTTCCGGGCTGATGGTGCCGGTGGTCAAGCACGCCGAGGCGCGCGACATCTGGGACTGTGCAGCCGAGGTTGTCAGGCTGGCCGAGGCGGCAAAGTCCGGCACGGCGACGCGCGACGAGCTCTCGGGCTCGACCATCACCATCACTTCGCTGGGCGCCATGGGCGGCGTGGCGACGACGCCGGTGATCAATCATCCGGAAGTGGCGATCGTCGGCGTCAACAAGATGATGGTGCGGCCGGTATGGGACGGCACCCAGTTCATCCCGCGCAAGATGATGAACCTGTCCTCCAGCTTCGACCACCGCGTCGTCGACGGCTGGGACGCGGCGGTGTTCATCCAGCGGATAAAGGCGCTGCTGGAAACGCCGGCGCTGATTTTTGTGGATTGAGGAGATGAACAGAGGATCGCAGGGGCGCGGGATGAGAGCAGTAGTGATCCTTCGCGCCCCCCTCTGCCCTACCGGGCATCTCCCCCTCAAGGGGGGAGATCGGCCGTCATCCCGCCTTTCGCCAATCTCCAGCCTTGCAGGACTAAGCCGAACGCGAAAGCTGCCAATCTCCCCCCTTGAGGGGGAGATGTCCGGCAGGACAGAGGGGGGCGCTGCCCCGCCGGCTCGTCGAACTAAGGTGCAATGATGAAGGAAATCTCCTGCAAGCTGCTGGTCATCGGCGCCGGTCCGGGCGGCTATGTCTGTGCCATCCGCGCCGGGCAGCTTGGCATCGACACGGTGATCGTCGAGGCAGGCAAACCGGGCGGCACTTGCCTCAATGTCGGCTGCATCCCGTCAAAGGCGCTGATCCATGCAGCCGAAGAGTTCGAAAAGCTCTCGCACATGGCCGGCGGCAAAAGTCCACTCGGCATAACGGTCGCGGCACCGTCGCTTGATCTCGCGGCGACCATTGCCTGGAAAGACGGCATCGTTAGCCGGCTGAACAACGGCGTCGCCGGCCTGCTGAAGAAAGCGGGAGTGAAGACGGTGCATGGCTGGGCGACATTTCGCGACGGCAAGACCGTTGCCGTCGAGACCGAGATCGGCATGCAGGTGATCCGCGCCGAAACGGTGGTGATAGCGACCGGCTCGGCGCCGGTCGAGCTGCCATCGCTGCCGTTCGGCGGTCCTGTCATTTCGTCGACCGAGGCGCTGGCGCTGAGCGAAGTTCCGGAGAGGCTGGCGGTGGTCGGCGGCGGCTATATCGGGCTGGAACTCGGCATCGCCTTTGCCAAGCTGGGCGCCAAGGTGACCGTGGTCGAGGCGTTGCCGCGCGTGCTGGCGCAATATGATGCGGAACTGACCCGGCCGGTGGTGAAGCGGCTGGCCGAACTCGACATCGAGGTGCTCGTGAACGCCAAGGCCAAGGGGCTGTCCACTAAGCGCGACGCGCTGCTGGTCGAGACGAATGGCGGCAAGAACGGCAAGATCGCTGCCGACAAGATGCTGGTCACGGTCGGTCGCAAGCCGGTGACCGAAGGCTGGGGGTTAGAGCAGATCGACCTCGACATGGCCGGACCCTTCATCCGCATCGACGACCAGTGCCGCAGCTCGATGCGCGGCATCTTTGCCATTGGCGACGTCACCGGCGAGCCGATGCTGGCGCATCGGGCCATGGCGCAAGGCGAAATGGTCGCCGAGATCGTTGCCGGCCACAAGCGCAGCTGGGACAGACGAGCGATCCCGGCTGTCTGTTTCACCGACCCGGAGCTGGTCACCGCAGGCCTGTCGCCGGAGGAGGCCAAGACCCGTGGCGAGATCAAGGTCGGACAGTTTCCCTTCACCGCCAATGGCCGGGCGATGACGAAGTTGGGCGAGGACGGATTCGTTCGGGTAGTGGCGCGGGCGGACAACCATCTGGTGCTTGGCATCCAGGCCGTCGGCCAGGGCGTGTCGGAGCTGTCCACTGCGTTTGGGCTGGCGCTGGAGATGGGCGCGACGCTGGAGGATATCGCCGGGACGATCCATGCCCATCCGACACAGGGCGAGGGTTTTCAGGAAGCGGCGCTGAAGGCGCTGGGGCACGCACTGCATATCTGAGGGCTCGCGCTCTCCCCCCTTGAGGGGGAGATGGCCGGCAGGCCAGAGGGGGTCGGTTCGACTGGATGCGACCTCCCTTGCGACAGATGGAGGTTGGCGCTCTACGCGAGGCGACCCCCTCTGTCGCCTTCGGCGACATCTCCCCCTCGAGGGGGGAGATTACGCAGCTCATCCTGCAAGCCGGCTAACCATCTCGTGCTGCGCATAGGCGCGGCCGAAGCGGTTGGCCAGGAACGCGTCGAGCGCGATGTCCTCCTGCTTGATGAAACCTCTGGCCGGCAAGGTGCCGTCGGCGAGCATGTCGAGCACGGCGCAGATGGCCGATGCGGTGGTGATCTGGATGGCGCTGCGCACCGTTTCGCCGTCGCGCCTGGCGTAGATCTTGTTGGCGTAGGTTTCCTGCAGCAGACGGCCGTTCTTGCGGCCGCTGACGGTGACGAAAACGATGACGACGTCCTGCAGCGTCGCCGGCAGGGCGCTTTCGAAAATGTCTTTCAGCACGTCGCGGCGGTGGCGCAGGCCGAGGTCGTTGAGCAGCGCCTTCATGATCGCGGCATGGCCGGGATAGCGGATGGTGCGGTAATTCAGCGTGCGCACTCTGCCCTTCAGCGTTTCGGCCAGCGTGCCCAGCCCGCCCGAGGTGTTGAACGCCTCATAGGTGACGCCGTCGAGCGAGAATTCTTCACGCTCCTCGAGCGGCGGCACTTCGATCAGCTCGCCTTCGACGATCGCCTCGCAAGGCTCGCAATATTCGTTGATGACGCCGTCGGTGCTCCAGGTCAGATTGTAGTTCAGCGCATTCGACGGGTACTGGGGCAGCGCGCCGACCCGCATGCGCACGCTTTCCAGCGTGTCGAAGCGGCTGGCGAGATCGTTGGCAACGATCGAGATGAAGCCCGGCGCCAAGCCGCATTGCGGGATGAAGGCGCTGCTGCCGGAACGAGCCAGTTCCTTGACCCGCCTGGTGCTGACGACGTCCTCGGTCAGATCGAGATAGTGCACGCCGGCGCTGGCCGCCGCCTCCGCGATGCGCGTGGTCAGATGGAAAGGCGCGGCGCTGAGCACCGCGAATTTGCCGGCCAAGGCCGCTTCGAGGGTGCCGGCGGCCTCGATGTCGAGTTCCAGCGTCTCGACCGTTTCAGACAGTTCGGCCGCGCCGAGCTGCGCCGCCGAGCGGTCGATGAGCGTGACATGGTAGTCGCCCGTGAAAGCCAGCATCTCGGCAATGGTCGAGCCGATCTTGCCGGCGCCGCCGACGATGATTTCCTTCATGACCGGTCCCTCGCACCAATGCCAAATTCACGGTTAGAATCGCAGCTTGCCTGTCGAAAGGAAGCGTGAGATTGTACGAAACGCAGTCTCTCTTTGCGCAATGTGCCGGCAGGGTTCGTCTAAATGCTCAGCGATGCCGACCTGGCTCTGCTTTCCCTGCTGCGTATCAATGCGCGCGCCTCGACCGCCGAACTGGCGCGGCGGCTCGGCGTCTCACGAACCACGGTGCAAAGCCGGATCGAGCGGCTGGAACAGCGTGGCATCATCGCCGGCTACGGGGTCAGGCTGTCGCCGGATTACGAGCAGGGGCTGGTCAGGGCGCATGTCCTGCTCACCGTCACCCCCAAGCTTGCCGACAAGGTGGTGCGCAGCCTGCAGGCGTTGGCACCGGTTCGCACGCTGCACTCGGTCAGCGGCAATTTCGACATGATCGTCATCGTCGAGGCGCCTTCGATCAGGGATCTCGACACGCTTCTCGACCAGATCGGCGCCATGGACGGAGTCGAGCGCACGTCGTCGTCGATCATCCTGTCGACGCGGATCGACCGCTGAGCCGGCTGGTGTCGCGGGTCCAGACGCTGGCGGGACAGCGTCCCCCTCTGCCCTGCCGGGCATCTCCCCCTCCAGAGGGGAGATTGGATGTCACCGCGGCTTTCGCCAATCTCCAAGGTGGCTGAATGGATGCTATCGGCGAAGCTGCCGATCTCCCCACTAGAGGGGGAGATGCCAAGTGATCGCAAAGAGGGCAGGACAGAGGGGGGCGCGAAGGATCACCAAGGGCGGTGATCGTTCTGGCGTTACCGCAGCAAAGCGATATAGGCTTTCAAAATGTGGATCGATGGCGTGCAGCCGCCCCCTATCTCTCGCAGCATCGCGCGTTCACCCAAAGAACCTAGATAGGAGGCCTCCTTGCCCAAGCAGTGTTTTGGAAAATCCCATGTGCCGTTGTCGCCGGCGGTCAGGGCCGGCGATTTCGTCTATGTCTCAGGCCAGGTGCCGGTCGGCACAGACGGGCTGGTGGTCAAGGGCGGCATCGCCGAACAGACCGAGCAGGTGCTGTCGAACGTCAAGGCGGCACTGGCGCTGGCCGGCTGTACCCTCGACGACGTAGTCAAGACGACGGTCTGGCTCGAAGACGCCCGCGATTTCGGCATTTTCAACACCGTCTATGCCAGGCATTTCCCGAAAGACCCGCCGGCGCGCACGACAGTGGAGTCGCGGCTGATGATCGACATCAAGATCGAGGCCGAGGCCGTTGCCTACAGGCCGGCCTGACGGGAAAGTGGAGACAGGCGCGATGCAATTCGATCTCCTGATAAAAGGCGGCCGCCTCATCGATCCGGCATCCGGCCTCGACGCGCAGCGCGATCTGGCGATTGCCGACGGCCGTATCGCCGCGATCGACACCGAAATCCCCTTCGAACGTGCCGCCCGCGTCATCGATGCCACGGGCTCCATCGTCGCGCCCGGCCTGATCGACCTGCACAGCCATGTCTATTGGGGCGGCACGTCGCTCGGCGTCGATGCCGACCGGCTCGCCGCAAAGAGCGGCACCACCACCTTCATCGATGCCGGAAGTGCCGGCGCCGGCAATTTCCTCGGCTTTCGCTGCCACGTCATCGAGCGCTCGAAAGTCCGCATCCTGGCCTATGTCAACATTTCCTTTGCCGGCATATTCGGCTTCTCGCAGACCGTGGCGGTCGGCGAGTGTAGCGACCTCCGGCTCTGCGAACCGCGCGAGACGGTAGCGGCGGCTCGCGAGCACGCGGACGTGGTTGTCGGCGTCAAGGTCCGCTCGGGTCGCCATGCCGGCGGCACCAGCGGCATCGCGCCGGTCGATCTCGCGCTCGAAGCCGCCGACAAAGCCGGCCTGCCGCTGATGGCGCACATAGACGAGCCGCCGCCGGGCCGCTCGGAAGTGCTGCCGCGGCTGCGCAAGGGCGACATTCTCACCCACTGCTTCCGGCCGTTTCCCAACGCGCCGATCTTCGCCTCGGGGGCGGTGCGGCCAGATATGCGGCTGGCGCGCGAGCGCGGCGTCATCTTCGACATCGGCCACGGCATGGGCTCGTTCGATTTCGAAGTGGCGAAAGCGATGCTCAGCGAGGGGCTGGCGCCGGACGTGATCAGCAGCGACGTGCATCTCTACTGCGTCGACGGGCCGGCCTTCGACATCCTGGTCTGCATGTCGAAGCTGCTGGCGCTCGGCATGCCGCTGGTCGAGGTGCTGCGCGCCGCCACGCAGCGCCCTGCCGAAGCGATCGCCAGGCCCGATCTCGGCAGGCTTGCGGTGGGTGCGGTCGGCGACATCGCGGTGTTGCGGCTGCGTCCGGGCCGCTTCACCTTTGTCGATTCGGTCGGCGCCTCGCTGGTCGCCGAGCAAAGGCTGGTCTCGGACGGAATCGTGGTCGGCGGCAGCTGGTGGCCGAACGAGGCGGTGGACGATCTCGGCGAGACCGAACGCTTCGAAGCGCATGCGCACGACACGCATGTCGAGGTGGCGAGCCGGCATTTCGGGCGTGGCCACGATTGAGGGCTGTGCGGCTCTTCCTTCTCCCCTTGTGGGAGAAGGTGGATTGGCGCGCAGCGCCAAGACGGTTGAGGGGTGTTGGGAGGATCGCCGTCTTTGCCAAGCTGGAACACCCCTCATCCGACCGAGCTTCGCTCGGCCACCTTCTCCCACAAGGGTGTTTGGACTGGGGACATCGCGAACAGATGTGCGAGGACATCGCGAACAGTTTTGCATGCTATCGCGCCAGGACATTGAGGT
>NZ_JAMYUA010000088.1:0-9519 GCF_040322715.1 Mesorhizobium sp. M0106
AGGGCGATCCGACTCTAGCTCGACCCGTCAAACGGTCAGCAATTCCACCGATCCGACCCTCGCCGCTGAGGGAGGGCGGCTACCCCCTCTCAGCGTTCCTTTCTGACCCATTCGGCAGCGAAAGTCATAAGACAAGCAATTCCAGGAAAAGCGTGAAACGGTTTTCCGTCCGGAATTGCGCAAACAAAGAGGTAGAGCGGTTCGGCGTTTCCGTGAAACGATGAAACGCTCTAGGCTGCCGCGGTGTTCTCCCGTAGCAGCCGCTCGGCCGCCGCGCGCGCCTCGTCGGTGATGGTGGCACCGGCGAGCATGCGTGCGATCTCTTCCTGCCGCGCCGCCCGGTCCATCTCGGCGATGCCGGTCGAGACCCGGTCGGCCCCGCCTGATTTGGAGATCAGGAAATGCGTCGCCGCGCGCGCCGCCACTTGTGGTGCATGCGTGACCGAAAGCACCTGCACGCGTTTTGCCAGCCGCGCCAGCCGCTGGCCGATGGCGTCGGCAACCGCACCGCCGACGCCGGTGTCGATTTCGTCGAAGACCAAGGTCGGCGCCGAGCCCCGGTCAGCGAGTGCTACCTTCAACGCCAGCAGGAAGCGCGAAAGCTCGCCGCCGGAAGCGACTTTCATCATTGGGCCGGGCCTGGTGCCGGGATTGGTGCGCACCCAGAACTCGACCTGGTCGATGCCTTCTTCCATGCGGCTCTCGGCATCGCTTGCGATCTCGACGATGAATTCGGCCCGTTCGAGCTTCAGCGCCGGCAGTTCGGCCATTACCGCCTTGGTCAGCCCGACGGCCGCCGCATGGCGAAGCGACGACAGCTGGGCCGCCGTAGTGTCATAGGCCTGGCGCGCCGTTGCAGCCTGTTTCTCCAGCGCATGCAGGCGCTCTTCGCCGGCGTCGAGATCGGCAAGGTCGGCCGCCATGGTGTCACGCAATTGCGCCAGGTCGTCGACGGCGACGCTGTGCTTGCGCGAGGCGGCACGCAGCGAAAACAGCCGCTCCTCGGCTTTCTCCAGCCGCTGCGGATCATATTCGGTGGCGCGCAGTGCGGCTTCGACGCCCGACTGCGCCGCGTCGAGCGACAGCATCGCCTCGTCGAGCGATTTGACGACATCCTCGAGCAAGCCGGGCGCTTCGGTCACCTTGCGCTGCAGCCGCCTGAGCAGGCTGGCCAGTTGCGGCAAGGGCGAGGACGGACCCGAGAGCACATCCTGGGCATCGTGGACTTCCGAGGCGATCTTTTCCGCCCGCATCATCGCGGCGCGCAGTTCGGCGAGCTCGGTCTCTTCGCCCGGTTGCGGATCGAGCCTGGTCAATTCGGCGACCGCCGCACGCAGATAATCGGCCTCGCGGGAAGCCGCCTCGACTTTGGCCCGGTGCCGTGAAAATTCCTGCTCGCAGGCGCGCCAGTGCCGCCACGCCTCGCCTGTTGCCCGAGCAGCGCCGAGATGGCCGCCGAAACTGTCGAGCAACTCGCGATGGGCGCCGGGATCGACCAAAGCGCGCTCGTCGTGCTGGCCGTGGATCTCGACCAGCGCATGGCCGACGTCGCGCATCAGCATCACGCTGGACGGCTGGTCGTTGACGAAAACGCGCGTGCGGCCGTCCGCCGTCTGGACGCGGCGCAGGATGATGTCGCCGTCGTCCTCGATGGCGTTCTCGGCGAGCAGCATACGGGCCGGGTGGTTGCGCGGCACGTCGAAGACGGCGATGATCTGGCCTTGTGCCGCGCCATGCCGCACCAGCGAGGCGTCGCCGCGGGCGCCAAGCGCCAGCGACAAGGCGTCGAGCAGGATGGACTTTCCGGCGCCGGTTTCGCCGGTAAGGACCGAAAGGCCGGACGAGAAGTCGATGTCCAGCTTCTCGATCAGAACGATATCGCGGATCGACAGTCTGGAGAGCATGGGGACGCGCCGCTCAGGCGCCGGTGATCAGCTTCCCGGCCTTGGAGATCCACGATCCGGCATTCTCGCGCGGCTCGAGCCCACCACTCTGCAGGAGCTTGTAGGAGTCCTTGTACCACTGGCTATCGGGATAGTTGGTGCCGAGCACGGCCGCAGCGGTCTGCGCTTCCGACGTCAGCCCCATCGCATAGTAGCTCTCGGTAAGACGCGCCAGCGCTTCCTCGACATGACGTGTGTTGGAATAGTTCTCCACGACGTTACGGAACCGTTTGACGGCCGCGATGTATTCGCGGCGCTCGAGATAATAGCGGCCGATCTGCATCTCTTTGCCGGCGAGCTGATCGTTGGCGAAGCGGATCTTCTCCTTGGCGTCGTCGGCATATTCGGACGTGGGCCAGCGCGTCACGAGGTCCTGCATCGTCTGCACGGTAAGACGCGCTTCCTTCTGGTCCTGGGTGACGTCCTTGATCTGACGGTAGTAGCTCAGCCCGATAATGTACTGGGCATAGGCTGCATCGTCGGTCGACGGGTAGAGGGTCAGGTAGCGCTTGGCCGAACCGATCGCCTCGTCGTAATTGCCCTGACGGTAGTCGGCAAAGGCACCCATCACCATCGATTTGCGGGCGAATTCGGAATAGGGATGCTGGCGGTCGACGGCATCGAACTTGCGGCTTGCCTCCTGCAGTCGCCCGGCATTCAGATTGGCGAGACCCTGATTGTAGAGCACGTCGGCCGGCTCGGTCTGATCGACATAGGTCGACAGATCGACGTCCTTCTCGGACGACATGCAGGCCGACAGAAACAGCGATGGAACGACCACCGAAAGCGCCAGGAAAACAGCCCGCCGCAGCGCCTTCGATTGACCAACTCGCTTGAAAAACATGTTTGGATTCCGCCCTTTCGGCGTCATTTCAGTCGACGGCAGCAGCCATAAACCATAATTGCCTTGCCCGGCAACGCTATCCCCGGCCAATCGCACATTTTTGTGGCGGTTTGGCGCCACCTGGAAAGCTGTGTAATTTGGCCGGCCGGTGATGCATCCATGCAACACAGCTTGACCGCAACGGGAGCCGCAAGACCTTAAGAATCAGATCATCCAGGGTGCGTAGAGGGGTGCGTTGACGGCGCTCATCTCGGCGGTACGCCCGCGCTCGCGGCGCGTCGTCTCGACGATCTCGAAAGCCGAACGGTCCGACAAGAGACGGCGCAGCGCAGCCGCGTTCAGCCTGTGGCCGCCACGATAGGAGCGGAAGCAGCCGATGAACCGGGCACCGGCGAGCGCCAGGTCGCCCATCGCATCCATCGTCTTGTGGCGCGCGAACTCGTTGGGATAGCGCAGGCCTCCCATGTTGATCACGCGGTTGTCGTCGCCGATCACCAGGGAGTTTTCCAACGAGGAGCCGAGCGCATAGCCGGCCGCCCACAGCCGCTCGACGTCCTTCATGAAACCGAACGTGCGGGCCCGCGCGACGTCGCGGCGGAAAATGTCGGCGTTCATGTCGGATGCAAAAAGCTGGCGCCCGATCGCCGGGCTTTCGAAATCGATCTCGATCTCGAAGCGCGTGCCGTCATAGGGCCTGAACTCCGCCCAGCAGGCGCCGTTCTCGATACGAACCGGCTTGACCACCCTGATGTAGCGACGCTTGACCGGCAGCGTTTCGATGCCTGCCTGGTCAATGGCCTCGACGAACATCACTGCGCTGCCGTCGAGGATAGGCACCTCATGGCCGTCGATTTCGATGACGAGATTGTCGATTCCAAGCCCGAAAAGCGTCGCCATCAGATGCTCGACCGTGGCAATGTGCTCGCCTTGCGGATCGCCAAGCATGGTGCAGAGATCGGTGGCACCGACCTCGGAGACGAGCGCGCGAAATTCGTGGCTTCCGCTTGCATTCGAAAGCTGGAAGACGACACCCGTATCGGCATCCGCCGGCAGGAAATGGACGGTGACCGGATTGCCACTGTGAACGCCGATGCCAGTCAGCGTCGCGCGCGATTTAAGTGTCGTCTGATAGTCGTGCAAAACAATCCCCATAGCCCGTACTGCCTAGGTCCGCTTCGTCTGCCCTGAGGGCGCGGCTCTTGATTGATCGGCAGGCAGGGCCACTTCCCCGAGACTCCCAGCAAACCGACTTTGGTCGGTGGCGAAGATAATGGTCCCGCGGGGAGACTCCAAATCACGGTTTCTTACTCTTTGTAACTGCGGTCCAGCGCGGGATTGCCCCATAAGTCCTTGTTTTACAATCACTTTTAAAGTTAACAGGCGAACAGTTTCCTGCTCGCCTGTTAATGACTGTTACGAACCGTTAACAGATCAATTGGCCTGTCGGCGCAGGAAGGCGGGAATCTCCAACTGATCGTCTTCCTGGACAGCCCGGCTCTGCGGCGTCAGTCGGCCCTGCTCGTCCAGCTGGCCGCGGCGCGGCGCGTAAAGCTGCGGATCCTGGCTGGCAAGGCGGCGCACTTCCGCCGGCGCCTGGCGCAGTTTCGGTTCGCGCGGCTGCGCCGGCTGCAGCCTTGCAGGCTCCTCTTCGCGGCGGGTCAAGCCGTTGGTCAGGCGCTTGAGCAAGCCCATCGGGCCGCTGTTTTCGTGGTCGGCCGGGCGCGCCTTGGCTTCCACTTCGGCCTTCACCTGTGGCGGGAAATCCTCGACCCGCGGCATGCGCTGGGGTGCTGCGGCAACCGGCTGCGGCATTTCACGATGCGGAGCAGGCTGCATCGCTTGCTGAACCGCTGGCTGCATCATCGGCTGCGGCTGAGCCGGAGGCGCCTGGAAGATCTTGCTCTGCGGGCGGAAGTCTTCCGCATGGGCGACCGGTGCCGGTCGGGCCTGCGCCATCGCTGCCGCATTCGCCTCGGCGAGCTGAATGGCCTCGGCGACCGGATCGGCAGCACGTGGTTCATAGATCGGCTGCTGGACAGGCGCCGGGCGCATTTCCGTGACCTGAGCCGCCGGGCGGCTGACCGGCTTCGGCGGAGCCGTGCGGATGGCGATCGGTGCGGCAGCGATTTCGGCCGCCGATTTGTCGATGCCGGTGGCGACCACCGACACGCGGATAACGCCTTCGAGTTCCTCATCGAAAGTGGCGCCCAGAATGATGTTGGCATCCTGGTCGACCTCTTCGCGAATGCGGGTTGCCGCCTCATCGACTTCGAACAGGGTCAGGTCGCGGCCGCCGGTGATCGAGATCAGCAGGCCCTTGGCGCCCTTCATCGAGGTCTCGTCGAGCAGCGGGTTGGCGATGGCGGCTTCCGCCGCGGCCATTGCACGGCCCTCGCCCGAAGCCTCGCCAGTCCCCATCATCGCCTTGCCCATTTCGCGCATGACCGAGCGGACGTCGGCGAAGTCGAGATTGATCAGGCCTTCCTTGACCATCAGGTCGGTAATGCAGGCAACGCCCGAATAGAGCACCTGGTCGGCCATGGCGAAGGCATCGGCGAAGGTGGTCTTGTCATTGGCCAGCCGGAACAGGTTCTGGTTGGGAATAACGATCAGGGTATCGACGCATTTCTGCAGTTCCTCGATACCCATGTCGGCCGTCTTCATGCGGCGCTGGCCTTCGAAGTGGAACGGCTTGGTGACGACGCCGACGGTGAGGATACCCTTTTCGCGGGCAGCGCGCGCGACGACGGGGGCCGCCCCGGTGCCGGTACCGCCGCCCATGCCGGCGGTGACGAAGCACATATGCGTGTTGGAGAGATGATCGATGATCTCGTCGATGCACTCTTCCGCCGCCGCGCGCCCGACTTCAGGCTGCGATCCGGCGCCAAGACCCTCGGTGACATGCGCGCCGAGCTGGATCAGCCGCTCGGCCTTCGACATCGTCAGTGCCTGCGCGTCGGTGTTGGCCACCACGAACTCAACGCCGCGCAAGCCGGCGGTGATCATGTTGTTGACGGCATTGCCGCCGCCGCCGCCGACACCGAATACGGTGATGCGCGGCTTGAGCTCGGTGATGTCCGGCTTCTGCAGATTGATGGTCATTGTCTTCGTCCTTTGCCTTTCCCGCCGCTTCGCCGCCGCGGCCGCCTATGGGGCTGTCCCCGTCAAATTAAAAACTGTCTCTCAACCACTGACTCATTCGATGCAGTTTTCCGCCTGTTCCGGTCATCCGAAGACCGGAAATTCCCTTCGCCGGGCGGCTCTCGAAGCTCGCCATCTGCGGGTAGATCAGAAGCCCGACGGGCGTCGAAAAAGCCGGCCCCTTGGCCGCCTCGGGCAGGCCTGCCACGCCAAGCGGGCGTCCGATGCGCACATTGCGGCCGAGAATGCGGCGTGCTGCTTCTGGCAGGCCGGCAAGCTGGCTGGCGCCGCCGGTCAGCACCACACGCTTGCCGACGGCATTGCCGTAGCCGGACTTGTTCAGCCGGTCGCGCAACAATTCCAGCGTCTCGTCGATGCGAGCGCGGATGATGCGCGTCATCACCGAGCGCGGGATCTGCAACGGCACCTCGCCGTCCTCGCCGATCGGATGGATGGAAACCAGGTCGCGGTCGTCGGCACTGCCAGGCAGCGCCGAGCCATGCATCACTTTCAGCCTTTCGGCGGCATCGAGCGAGGTCGACAGGCCCTTGGCCATATCCAGCGTGACGTGGTTGCCGCCGATCGCGATGGCATCGCCATGGACGAACTTGCCTTCCGAAAACACCGAGATCGTCGTCGTGCCGCCGCCCATGTCGATGCAGGCCGCGCCCATTTCGAGCTCGTCGTCGACCAGCGCAGCAAGCCCACTGGCATAGGGCGTCGCCACCATGCGTTCGACCGACAGATGCGAGCGGTTGATGCAGAGCTCCAGATTGCGCAAGGGCGCTGCGTCGCCTGTCAGCACGTGCATGTCGACGCCAAGCTGGTCGCCAACCATGCCGCGCGGATCGCGCACACCGCGCTCGGCATCCAGCGAAAAGGCTACGGGAAGCGAATGGATCACCTCGCGCTCGGCCCGCAACGCCTGCTTGGCGCCGGCGGCAAGTACGCGCTTGATGTCGGCCTCGTCGGCCTCATGGCCGCCGAGATTGATGGTGGCCGAAAAAGCCTCGCTCTTCAGCCGGCCGGCAGTCATGTTGACGATCAGCGAATCGACCGTCAGTCCCGCCATGCGTTCGGCGGCGTCGACGGCAAGACGGATGGCGTGCTCGGCACGGTCGAGATCGATGACGACGCCCGATTTCACGCCTTGCGATTTCTGGTGGCCGATGCCGATCACCTGGACGCGATGCGAGCGTCCGCGCAGCAGCTTGCCATCGTCGCGCGGCTTGAGTTTGGCCACCACGCAGCAGACCTTGCTGGAGCCGACATCCAGCACCGTCAGGATGCCGGACCGGCGCGACGAGGCATCGCTATTGCCGCCAAGCCAGCTCATATCTTCGTCTCCGGCTTGCGCTTCAGCATCTTGGGCTTTTCGTCGAGCGCGGCTTGGCGCTGTGTCGCCGCTTCCGGCGTCAACTGGACGACCAGACGATCGGAAAGGCGCATGTCGACGGCGGCGATGTCGCGCGTCAAAAGCCCATTCTCGTGATCCATCCTGACCAGGTCGGCAATCGCCTGATCCTCACCGTCTTCGGGAAGCTTGATCGTGATGCCGTTTTCAAGCTTGAGATCCCAGCGCCGTTCGCCGATGCGGATGTAGCCCTTGATCCGCGCGGCGAGCTCCGGATAATTCTTGATCTTGGCCAGGAAATCCGGCGCTTTGGCCGGTGCGTCGGTGCCGATGATCAGCGGCAGCAATATCTGCTTGCCGCCGGAGAACGGCGCAATGACGGTGCCGGATTTTTCGATGACCGAAAGCGCGCTGCCTTGCTGCCACAGCGCGAACGGCTCGCGCTCCTCGACGCGCACTTCCAGCGTATGCGGGTAGACCTTGCGCACTGCCGCGGCTTCGACCCAGGGTAGCGTGGTGATGCGTTCGCGCGCGGCTTCGGCATCGAAGCCGATCAGCGAGGTCCAGCCGTCGAGTTCCAGCCTGTCGAGAATATCTATCTCGGACGTTTCGCGGTTGCCGACGACCTTGACCTGGTCGACGGCAAAGCCGGTGCGGGCGGTGACACTCTGGACGATAGCGTCGGAATATCCGCCGAGATAGGCGCCATAGGCACTGCTCGAAACAAGCAGTGCCGCCGACAGCATGGCAGCGCAATAGGGCGGCGCTTCGAAGTCGCCTTCGCCGAGGCGCGCCAGCACGCGCACCGGCCGGCGGAGCAGGCGCGGCAGCACGAAATGGTCGAACGACAACGGCATGCCGAACAGCGCCGGCCCGGCCGCGCCCTTCCCCTTGCCCTGTCCCCACTTCAACGCAGACACGAAGCGTCCTCCACCATCCAACTCAACAAATCGCCGAACGAGTGTCCCGCTTGCGCGGCGATTTCCGGCACCAAAGACGTCGGCGTCATGCCCGGCTGGGTGTTGACCTCGAGCCAGACAATTTCGCCGTTTTCGGAGTGACGATCGTCATAACGGAAGTCCGACCGGGAAACGCCCCGACACCCGATAGCTTGGTGAGCCTTGAGCGCCAGTGTCTGTATTTTTTGGTAAATATTCGGTGAAAGTTTTGCCGGGCATTCGTGTTTTGATCCGCCCGCGACGTATTTTGAATCATAGTCGTAGAAGGAATGGCCGGTCGGGATGATCTCGCAGACACCGAGCGCCACATCGCCCATCACCGCGCACGTCAATTCCCGCCCGTGCACATAGCGCTCGACCATCACCACGTCGCCATATCTCCACTCGGACGAGCCGATGATCTGCGGCGGATGCGACTGGCCTTCATGGACGATGACGACACCGAAGCTCGATCCTTCGTTGACCGGCTTGACGACATAGGGCGGCTTCATCGGGTGCTTGTTCTGGATGGCGAAGCGATTGGCCACCTTCGATTCCGCCACCAGAACGCCGGCCGCCTTCGCGACCTTCTTGGCCTGTTCCTTGTTCATGGCGAGCGCCGAGGCAAGCACGCCGGAATGGGTGTACGGAATGGCGAGGTACTCGAGGATGCCCTGGATGGTGCCGTCCTCGCCGAAGGGGCCGTGCAGCGCATTGAAGACGACGTCAGGCTTGAGCTCGGCGAGCACCGAGCCGATGTCACGCGAGACGTCGACGCGGGTGACCTGGTAGCCCTCCCCCTCCAGCGTATCGGCGCAGGCTTTGCCCGACGACAGGGATACGGGCCGCTCGGACGAGAATCCCCCCAGAAGGACGGCCACGTGCTTGCTTGTCATTCCCCGTCATTTCCTCTCACAGCAGGCCTGCACCATCATGCATGGCCCGAAAAGCATCGCGCGCACTCAAATACGCCGAGCAGCTTTGCTCCCGTGTTTCCGCAACATTGAGTCCGAGTCTCCCGGCAGGTTGCCCCCCCAGACGGAAACGCGAGTAACGCGTCGAAACGACTCAAATCAGGAAACGCTTCAGGGCAGAGAATCAGAGAGTTGATTCGCTGGCAAGTGCTTACGATTCCGATGGATTCACTTTCCGCAAAAACGGCAGCAAAATGTGAATTCATGAGTCCGAAAGGCAACGGCGGTCAGCTTGCCTAGAGAGCGGTTCCTGATTTGACGGAATCGAAGGGGATTCCGGATCAGTCGGTTTTGTGATTCAAGATGCTGGCTGGAGTGGAGGCCA
>NZ_JAMYUA010000089.1:0-9318 GCF_040322715.1 Mesorhizobium sp. M0106
GCGTCCGCTAACAGCCGATCCCGCTCAACAGCGCTTTGATTTTCAATGACATAGAAAGTGAGCATTATGACGCGTGGCTGCTCGGCCACAACAATCTGTCCTCGACGGCGCGCTACACCAAGGTCTCGAACGGCCTCATCCGGCGCACGACAAGCCCGCTCGACCGGTTGAACATCGAAGTCGTGCCGTCGGGCTGATCGGTTCCGCCCATGTCGGCGAGACTGGAGGTGGCGGATATCTTCCGCCGCCATGGCGAGGCGTATCGGCAGGCTCATGACGGTCATCTCGGACGCGTCGAGCGCCGCACGATGAGCGCCATCGAACTGTGCCGGACCGCCGAACTGGGCGGCCATGTCGAGGGCTGCCGGTCCTGCGGGGCGATCCGCGTGGCCTACAATTCCTGTCGCAACCGGCATTGCCCCAAGTGCCAGGGAAAGACCTGCCGGGAATGGCTCGCCGCGCGGCAGAACGAGCTTCTGCCGGTTCCCTACTTCCACGTGGTGTTCACGCTGCCGGCCGAGATCGCCACAATCGCCTTCCAGAACAAGGCGGCGATGTACACGATCCTGTTCAAGGCGGCCGCCGAGACGCTGCGCACGGTCGCCGCAGATCCCAGACATCTCGGCGCCGGGATCGGTCTCATCGCGGTGCTGCACAGTTGGGGCCAGAACCTCACCTATCATCCCCACCTCCATTGCATCGTCCCGGGCGGCGGCATCTCCCTCGATGGAGGGCGATGGGTCGCCTGCCGGCCGGGGTTCTTCCTGCCCGTGCGCGTGCTGTCGCGCCTGTTCCGCCGTCTCTTTCTGGAGGAACTCCGAGCGGCCTATGATGAGGGCGGGCTGGGCTTCTTCGGCGATCTCGCCTACCTGGCAAAGCCTGATGCCTTCGTCTGCTTGCTCGCCGAGGCTCGTCGCCGTCAATGGGTCGTCTACGCCAAGCCGCCCTTCGGCGGGCCGAAGCAGGTGCTGGCCTATCTCGGCCGCTACACCCATCGCGTCCCGATCGCCAATTCCCGACTGATCAGCACGGCCGACGATCGGGTCGCGTTCCGCTGGCGGGACTATGGCCAGCGCGGCAAGACCAAGGTCATGACGCTCGACGCGCACGAGTTCATCCGTCGCTTTCTCCTGCACACGCTGCCCGACGGTTTCCATCGCATCCGCCACTACGGCTTCCTCGCCAACGGCAATCGCGCCGCCAAGCTCGACCTGTGCCACAGGCTGCTGGCCGGATCGCAGCAGAACGAGCTCAAACCGGATGCTGAAAGCGCCGCTGTCGCCGCCGAGCGCCTTGCTATGGCGCATCGCTGCCCATGCTGCGGAGAGCCAATGATCACGCTCGCCATCTGGCGGTGCGGCCAGGCGCCGCCGCGCCCCTTCTGGAACGACACCTCATGACCACGCCGGGTGCGTCCACATCACCCGGTACGGTACCCGTCGCCATGCGCGCCGGCACCCCGACCTTGTCCCGCCGCACAAAGCCGCAAGCAGACAGCCCGGCGATAGAAGGCACTGCAGCCTATCCGACGACTCGCGCCATCAGGGTTCCGCCTTCCACCGTGCCATTCCTTCGCTGTGGCCGCGTCGTGAACGCCCTTCATCAGCATGGCGAAGACGATCCCGACCGCTCCTCCAGGCTACAATCCCCATAGCGCCAGATCGTCCCGCGGCTTCGTTCAATCCGGCTTGCAATGAGGTCCGACAACCAGTCCGCCCACTCCGTCGAGCATGGCGGACCTCACAGAAGCCTCCAGATTCCCAAGAGCGGTTTTGCGTGATTCATGAGGGGTTGGCTGTTGGAGGGCGGGATTGGCAACTCGATCTGGAGCGGTGGCTTGAGCCGTTCGTCTCGGCGTTGAGGCACAAGACGCGTGCGCGGATGTGTCCGGCCTATATTGCTGGGCTGATTGGCCTTGGGGATCGCAAGAGCGTCCAACCGATGGCGGCGCGCGACGCAGCCGTCAACTATGACCAGCTGCACCACTTCATCGCGAGCGGCGTGTGGGATGTGCGCCGCTGGAGAAGGTGCTGCTCGCGGAGGCCGACAGACAAGTTGGCGGGAACGATGCGTGGCTGATCGTGGACGACACCGCGCTCCCCAAGAAGGGGCGCCACTCGGTCGGCGTCGCGCCGCAATATGCCTCGGCGCTTGGCAAGAACGCCAACTGGCAGACGCTGGTGTCGCTGACGCTGGCCTCTGGCGAAGTGCCGGTCATGGTGGGGCTGCGACTGTTTCTGCCCGAGAGCTGGACTTCCGATCCCGCCCGGCTCGACCGTGCCGGTGTGCCCGAGGACCATCGTGCCTACAGGACCAAGCCCGGAATCGCGGTGGCCGAGATCGACCGGGCTCGCGCAGCCGGCTTACGCTTTGGCTGCGTGCTCGCCGATGCCGGATATGGCTTGAGCGCCCCCTTCCGGCAGGCGCTCACCGAGCGCGGCCTTACCTGGGCCGTCGGTATCCCGTTCAAGCAGAAGGTCTATGCCGCCGACGTGGCGATGATCTTCCCCGTTGCCGGACACGGCCGCCCGCGCCGCCGGCATATCCCCGATGTGAAGTCGATGACCGCGCAGGCGATGGGGAAAAAGCCCAATGGCGGACGGTCAGTTGGCGGCGTGGCACCAAAGGCCGCCTCTCGGCCCGCTTCGCCGCTGTCCGTGTCCGGGTTGCAGATGGCCCACCCCAGCCCATCCGCGACATGGGCGCTCAGCATCTGCCCGCCGAGGAGGTATGGGTAATCCGCGAGCACCGCTCGCACCGGCGAGCGCAAATACTACCTCTCCAACTTGCCCGCCGAGACCTCGCTCAAGCAGATCGCAGGAGCCATCAAGGCACGCTGGGTCTGCGAACATTCGCATCAGCAGCTCAGGAACTTGGCCTCGACCACTTCAAGGGGCGCTCATGGACGGGCCTGCACCGGCACGCGCCGATGACGAAGATCGCCTACGCCTTCTTGCAATCTCGCCGCCTCAAACAAGCGTGAGGGAAAAAAGAATCCTCGGCCCGCCGCCCCAACCGAGCCTACCGACGTTCATCGACCGACGCCAGTGCATCCACTGCTCACCTGAAGCTTTGAATGCTCAGATGGCTTTTTCACGTTGCAAATATTCCTCAAATCTTCGAATCGGCGGCAGGGCCGCAGATTATATAGCGCCGAGGCACCAGGCCAGTACGGATTTCTGCGCGTGCAGGCGATTCTCGGCCTCGTCAAAGACGACCGACTGCGGTCCGTCAATGACCTCCTCGGTCACTTCCTGGCCGCGATGGGCCGGCAGGCAATGCATGAAGAGTGCATTGCTTTTGGCCCGCATCATCAACTGTTTGTTCACCTGGAAGGGCTGGAGGACGTTGTGTCCGTGCACCTTGTGCTCCTGATGCATGGATACCCACGTATCCGTTATCACGCAGTCGGCGCCGGCCACCGCGTTCTCAGCATCATGGCACATCATGATGCTGGCGCCTTCGTTGCGGGCCCAATTCAGGAACTTATCTTTGGGTTCCGAACCGGGCGGGACGGCCAATTTCAGACGGTAGCCAAACCGGGCCGCGCCCTCAACAAAGGAATGCAGCACATTGTTCCCATCACCCGTCCAGGCAAACGTCTTCCCTCGAACCGGACCACGATGCTCCTCGAAGGTCATGATGTCCGCCACAATCTGACAAGGATGCGTGTCGTCAGTCAGGCCGTTGATGACCGGCACGGCGCTGTGCTCCGCTAGTTCCAGAAGCCGCTTGTGATCGGTCGTCCGAATCATGATCGCGTCGACGTAGCGCGACAGGACCTTTGCCGTGTCCCCGATCGTTTCAGCGCGGCCGAGCTGCATTTCAGTACCTGACAGGAACAGGGTCTCGCCACCGAGCTGGCGCATGCCGATATCGAACGAAACGCGGGTTCGGGTGGACGGTTTCTCGAAGATCATCGCCAGCGTCTTGCCTGCAAGCGGTTTATCTGCGGTGCCTGCCTTGGTTGCGGCCTTACGGGACGTCGCATCATTCATGATGCCGCCCAGGTCATCTGCGGAAACGGTCGAAAGATCGAGGAAATGCTTGGGAGCCATGTTAACCCTGTCAATTCTTCAAATGTGCAGTCATGTCTGGCCTAGCGTGTGAAAACGTCAAGATTCTTCTTGTACATCGGGTGCCACACCCAACCGGCTGGTTCGGTAGCGTTGTTTAAGACAGAACTGTTGTCCACCCGAATTCTTCGAGAAACAGCAAAAAGTAATTGTGTGTCGCTTGTGGATGCCACCAACTTGAGTTGGTCATTTCTGAGGTCCCTTTCCAATGTATGCTGTTTCGAGACCCGCCGGTTCACAACCGATCGAGCGCACCTGCGCACATGAGCATACGGCGAGTGGTTCGCGTTCTAACGAGTGCATTGTGCACCTTGTAAGAACCACTCTTTGCGACAAACTCCCGTGTTTGTCGCTGTCCTGGGAAAGTCCTAAAGCGATATTCTCGGTGGCTCAACTGTCAATCTTGGTGGGTCTGGCGCCGCAGGTCAGCGGTGCCAGAGAGAAGCCGCCTTTCGATTATCGAATCGCTGCACATGGAACGTGGTTCGGCGCGAGACACGCGGAACGACCCGCTTGGCAAGGGGTTTTTCATCGTTTCTTCGCGCGGGAACGGTGCGGCAATATGTCCGGCCTATGAGCGCGGTTCTGTGGACCGCTGGCCTCGATGAAGTCCGCGAGCGATTGACTGATCAAACAAACGCGATCGAAGCGCATTCTCGCGCTGGCCTCTCTCGCCTCGGGAGTTTCGTAGGTGCAATCATCGTCTGTTTCGTGCACCTCGCCTCGGCCGGCTACCGCGCCGGTCAGTCGTTATGGTCGTTGTCTGCTGATGCGCTCGCGGCGCTCTCCGGATTAGTTCCGCCCGTGGCTAGAAGCGTCGGTGCGACCAGACCAAGCGGCAACTCGGAGATCTTCAGGCCGGGGACATGGACGCTTATTTAGTTACACAGGCAACGGGACAATGATCCCGCGTGTCCGTCGCCAACACTGCTTCCGCTCTGCGCAGATTTCTGTGCTACGCAGCAAAGCGAGGAATGTGCGCACGCAGCCTGGCCGGATCGATTTGCCGTCCCCGGCTCTACCTGCAGGAATCTCTGCCGTACGCCCGGAATGGTCAGAGGTGCAGCGCATGTTGGCCGATGCCGAGACCGACAAGCTGCGGGACATCCGCGATCGTGCAATCCTGCTGCTGCTTGCAGTCATGGCATGCGCAGCGGCGAAGTAGTCGGATTGCGCTGTCGCGCGACGATCTGGATGAGAAGGGCATTGCCTCGCCTGAACTGCTCCCTAAAAATTGGTTTGTTGCCTCTCTAATTTGCTCCCGAATCAGCAACTTCGGGAGCTGTGATGGGGAGCATGGCGACACGAGCGGAATTGGTGGCGGCGATCGGTGGACGGTTTCGCGGGCGGACCGAAAAGCCGTTGGACGAATTCGTGGCCCTCACGTGCTTTCATCGCAAGGATGCGATGCGACTGCTGCGAAGAGACTGCGCGCCGGCGAAGAGTGGTCCTCGGCCGGGGCGGCGGGCTTACGGTGATGAGGTGCGCGCTGCTCTCGTCGTCGGTTTGGGAGGCATCGATCGAATCTGCGGGAAGCGACTACACCCGCTCTTGCCAAGCCCGATCGAGCCGATGGAACGCCACGGACACGGCGCTATGGATAGCGAGACGCGCCAGCAATTGTTGACGATTAGCCAGCGACGATTGATCGCGTTCTCAAGGACATTAGGCGAGTGCCAGCGGGCCGCGGCGGCGGAAGGGATCAACGACCATCCGGCGTAGTGTTCCAGTTCGGACTTTCTCGGATTGGGATGACCCCGCACCCGGCTTTGTCGAGGCGGATCTTGTTTCTCATTCCGGCCCATACGCGCGCCTGGCAAGCGACAGCATGACAGCTTTGAGGATCGCCTCCAGTCTCCGGGTCTCCGAACGCGCCGAGACCTCCCTGCCGGGACGTGGATAGAGCAATTCCTCTTAAATGGGGGTCGCACCTCTGGCTCAGCTTAGTGCGTCGAATACATTTAAGGCTCCTCCCCCAAACGCACCAACTGATCTTGACCGAGAAGATAACCCTGCACCCGGCACACGCGTCTTAGAACTTAGACGTGCAAGATACTTGACGTCACCCTTTGCGATTAGACAACCCCATCTACAGTCGGTTGCCACCGAACAGACGAGCCTGCCGGTCGCCTATCAGCTCTGTCGGCGTGAAAGCTGGGTCAACGACCCCGGCCGGCGGGGTAAGGCGGGCGCGCCGGAGGACGGTATCTTCCTCCTCAAGCCCGAAACCGCGCCCGCTCAGATTCGGGCGGCGCAGGATGCTGGTGTTTCGCCGCGCGAGGTGCTGGCCGACGCCGGCTACGGCAACGACACCGCATTCGGCACCGGCCTGAGGTGGGCTTTACTATGTCGTCGGTGTCCAGTCCTCGATCCGCTCCTGGTCGCGGGGCACGCAACGGCTGCCGCCGAAGCCATGGAACAGACGCGATCGCCCGCCCTCGCTCGTTCGGCAGATTAGCGGCGCGGCATAGCTCGACAGCCAGAGTTCGGCCAGCACATCGCCGAGCCGGATGACGGCGTTGAGGTCGGGCAGGTTCTCCAGGCGCGATCATGTCGGCTGCGAGCACATGTCGAGCTCGCTGTTGGGCAATCGTCCGCAGGCAAGCTTGTAGGCCGGGTCGGTGCGCAGCCGATCGAGATCGTTGGCATTCTCGTAGCCGCAGGCGATCGCAAAGATGCGGGCGCGCAGGATGTCGGCCATGGCCTGCCTCACCCGGTGCGGGTGACGCGGGCGCGGCGCTAGACCCTTCACGCCGGATCTCATCCTTCAGAGGCGCATTCTCGGCGTGAAGCCCGGCGTCCTCCGCCCGCAACTGTAGGATCCTGTCGAGCAGGTCCGCAGGGGCAGCGTTCGAGAATCTGGTGGCTAGCGCCACGGCCCGATGGAATCACGCCGCCCGCCAAGCCGTCACCCACCCCAACCCGATACACCCGAGCCGTAACGGGGCGTCCGCCGCCGGTTTGCCCCGATTACTCTCCAAAACGCTGTCATGCGATAAGGCGGGTTAGACTCGCCCACGCCCTGGCGCGGCGGTTGCCACTATGTTCGATGATGCCAAAACCGTTTTATAACACAGTAAGACTAAGCGAAGGAGTTGCGGCGGTTGCATGGTGCCGAATTCCCATCACTCTCCGTTCGTCTTCGTTGTACATTCGACGAGACGGGCATGGCGAGGACGCATGAGCAACATTGTCCGCGGATCGGCATCGGTGTTGTGAACCTGCTTGAAAGAGAAGGCTTCATCTGCGAAGCCGTGGGCTTGCGTGACCAATGCACGGAATAGGGGCGAAAACGCTATTATACTCTTGGCCGAAAAGATCGTGTTGTACAGGTCAAATCCCGCTGTTATATCGACGTATTTCACCCCAGGAATATCCAAACCCATGGAGGGCACGACTGGATCAAGGACCCGATTTACAGTTCTTGGCCCAATATCGTGAAGGATAAACGCCACGGCTCCGTATTTGCTAAATCGATAGCCTTTGATGATGAGTTCCACCGGAACTTGACCTTGTAGCTTGGTGATTTCCATAGCAATTCTAAATCGCATCGGTACGCCCTTTTCTGGTGGCAGTGGAACGAACATCGCCGATACGCCAGAGCACCGAGAAGCCGTGACCAAAAACCGTCGCTACGAATGCGTGCGGCCGAACTTCGGCCCCAATGTCCTGTGCTTGTCCGGATGGGCTTGAGAAGCTGCCGATGGTTGAACCGGTCCCACCCATTCGGTATTCGTACTCGACGGCTTCGAGGCTAACATCCCACCAGCCGAATCCGGTGAGCGCATTAGGCCATGCGGAATGAACCAGCCATGGACACCTAACGCAAACCAAACAGCCTCCGCCAATCCGGTTCGATTCACGGCCGTTCAACCGGCGCGGTCCATGGAACCACTCGTCGGAACTGGCCTAAATAGTCCTCCGGACCACCGTCCCGCACAGCGTCCAGTGAAAGGCAATGGAACCACCTCCGAAGAGCCGGCGAGCCGATGTCGCAACGGCACCACAGTCACCTTGGAGCGCTGTACTCGGCGAGTGAGTTGTGACTGGTTTTCGCGATACTATGTTCGGGACTAACAGACATCACGTTCATATCGATAGGCACTGCGCATACTGATACACACCTTAAGACAGCATCGCCTTGGCAATCTGGCTGCTCTCCGTAGTTGTAGCCCGCAATCTCTGCCTTCGTGACTACCAAACATGGCAGGTATCGTTACTGGGGGATGGTCACCTTGATCGTGACGCGTGGGGTGGTGCGAGCGGCGAGGGTGGCATCTTTAGGCGTCGTTAGACCTAGCATGAAAGAGGCCGCACTCCCTGAAGGAACGGGATCGCTAAGATGTTGATGGCGCTCGAGGGACAGTCGCACTTCCTGCCTTGCGGCATACAGTACTAGGGGGCATGGTTTAGGCCCCTGAGATCGAGCGAATACAAGTCTGCCACGCCAAGATCGTATCCATGTATGCGCGCGGCATGAGCGTGCGCGAGATCCGCGGCCACCTGGAGGAACTCTATGGCATCGACGTCTCGCCGGACCTGATCCGGCCGTCACCGACGCCGTGCTCAAGGAGGTCGCCGAATGGCAGAACAGGTCGTTGGACGCTTGCTTTGCCTTGGTCTTCTTCGACGCACCCGGGTCAAGGTCCGCGACGAGGGCGGCGTCCGCAACAAGGCGATCTACATCGCGCCGGCATCCTGCCGGACGGCGGCAAGGAGACAAGGTATTCGGATTGAGCAGACGGACGGCGCCAAAATTCTGGCGACGCGTCACGAACGGTTGAAGAACGAGGGCCCGCCAACATCATGATCGCCGTCGTCGACGGACTGAAGGACTTTTCAGAAGCGATCAACGCCGTATTCCCGCAACCGGTCGTGCAAACCTGCATCGTGCATCTAATCCGCCACTCGCTCGAGTTCGTATCTTGGAATGATTGCAAGTCGTGCGGCGCTGCGGGCGATATACCGGGCCCGCCGAAGTCGGCCTGACGGCCCTCGATGCCTTCGGCGCTGGCTAGTGGGGCCACCATTATCCGGCGATCGCTCAGAGCTGGCGGCGCAACTGGCTCCGCGTCGTGCGTTTCTTCGCATTGCCCAAAAGCGTGCGCCGCATCATCTACACGACGGATGACATCGACAAGCCTGATTTCGACTTTCTCGATTCCTGTTGCGTTTCTTTGTTCGGCTCAGGTGAGCCTGTTTCTTCGTCCCGGCCCACAGGATTTCCCACGCGAGCGTGTCG
>NZ_JAMYUA010000090.1:0-8587 GCF_040322715.1 Mesorhizobium sp. M0106
CAGGACGCAAGCTTGTTGTCAGGTGCATGACGCGGTGCGTCAAATGCAGCTTTGGCGATGGCGGGCGCGCTGCATTGTTGATATTGTCCGCACGGAACAGGCGCGCAAATGACACCGGATTCAGAAAAGGCCGAGGCGGTCGAGCAGTTGCTTGATACACCTGAGCTTGCAACGGCACTGGAAAGCGAACAGTTCAAAAGTCCTAGAACTGCCACTTCAGCTATCGGAAATCCTTTCCGTCCGTCGTAGGTTGTCGTCACCCAGGCCCCGCATCAGCATGTCTTGCTGCATGCGCTGGCGAAGTGGAGAGATTGTTGCATCGGTCGACAGGGTAGCCATGGCGAGTTCCTCTCGTTGAAGGGAACTCCATGGTCAGATCGCAGGCTTTACCTGCTCCCTATGAATACGCGTCATCTCAGAACTAGACGACCATCCCGCGAAGCGGGTTCGTGCATCGGGCGCGAAGCGGTCATTCGCCATGCGATGGTCAGAGGTCCTTTCGGGTCATGAGCGTTGGTTCTGTGGACGCCGCCTTTCGGGAAAAGCGATCCGGCGTCAGGAAGGTCCGGAATGGGTCCAGATCACCAGCAACAGGTGCAAATTTGCCAGACTACAATCTGGACATTTCGGACGATCCGTACTATCTAGGGCGAGAAATATGGTGCCAATGGTGGTCGTTATGAACGCTCGCAACTCGGCAGTTCGCGCAGATGCAAAGGTCGATCGTGAGACGGTCGCTGACATTCTCGATGTGTTATCGCGACGCCATCCAGGAATATCCAAGTCCGCTCTGAAAGCCGCCGGCAAGGCGGTCGCCGCCCTGACGGCGGTAACGTCTCGTCTGTCCCCTGCCGAGCAGCGCCAGATCGCTGCGCACGAACAGGCACTGGCGAGAGCAGTGGAGAATGTGGTTACGGAGCTCGCCCGACCCAGTAAGATACTTGCTCCAGTAGAGGTCGAAAAGCCCGTGGAGGTCAGCCAGGGCGCAGGCCGCGGGAAGGTCTTTGATCTTGAAGAGGGCCGGCTGCGCCTCGCTGAATATGCAACACCGACACGCCTTGAGGATTGGGCTGGTCCTGTCGCTGGTCCCGGCGAGATCGAAAAGATGTTCGGGACGAAGCGTTCGACCCTGCACGATTGGCAAAGGCGCGGAGCCGTGATCGGACTGCTCAAGGGCGAGCGGAAGCACGTATTTCCGCTCGCCCAATTCGTCGACGGTCGTCCTGTTGAGGACATGGCCCGGATCACGAAGATCATCGGGAATCCTCGTGCGACGTGGCTGTGGCTGACCCAGCAGCATGTGAGCGACACCGGCGAAACGCCGCTCGACCGACTCAAGGCTGGGCGCATCGATGAGGTCGTCGCTGACGCCGAGTTCGATTTCGGCTGATCGTGGAGCTTGACGCCGAAGTCGTCGCGGACCTGGCAATTAGGTTCCAGCCGCAACACTACCTGCGGGCAATGCGACAGGAGTACGCAGCTACTCCATTGGGCATGGGGTTCGGACAATCGCGCTTCGCAAGCCCCGACCGGTCCTTCATGGTCCTCTACATTGCTCGCGACCTGGCGACGGCGATCGCCGAGACGATTATTCGCGACCGGTTCGAGGGAAAATCTTACCGCATGCTGCATCTCTCGGAAATCCCTGGCTGGGCCGTGTCCGAAGTCTCTGCTACGTCGCCCCTGACGGTGATCGACGTCCGGACCACCGGCCTGCTGCGGCTTGGGATCAGCACCGACGCTGCACGTGCCAAACAACAGGAGGAAGGCCGGAAGCTGAGCCAGGCTCTCTTTAACGGGTTCGCAGTTGACGGGATCCTCTACTATTCGCGGCTGACCGGAGCGGAATGCGTGGCGGTCTACGACCGCGCCGTGGAGGGCAGGCTCAAGGCCCGACGGGCCAGGGCGCTCGAACGCCATGCCGAACTCGTGCCGGCGTTGAGGCAGCTGAACGTTCGGGTTATCCGCGGCGACCTTTCGTAAGGAGCCGTCGGGCTATCTCTAACCTAGATCACTCGTGCTGCGCAACGCGAGCGCTGGCGCGTGACGCAGGATGGCATGAAAACATCACATCTGGAGCAATGGCTGAGAGGGTTTAAGGCAGAAGTCTCGAAAACTTCCGCACCTGGAACGGTACACGCCTACATTGCTAGACGGCACGCCTCTGTTCCGGCAAAGCTGCGAATCGCGGGGCCACTGGCAATCCGCAGGTCGGTGGGTTCAGGCAATGCTCATTGAAAGATGGGCCGCCGACTTTCCTTTGGCCGTAAAGCTCGGCGGGTTGTCGGTCTCAATTGCCGTCTCAAATTGATCGGCGGGACGCGGATGGCTAGCACGCTGCCGTTCGAACGCACCAGCGTCGGAGGCGCCTTGCTTTTGTGTCGGAACAGAAGACTTGCCTTTGGGTGATCACCCGTCATGACTAGGGATGAAGCAGAACAGGGTGTTCGCTACTTTTGCACAAAATGGGCTGAAGAGCGCGGGCTTCCTCATCAGCCAGAGAATCCAAGATTTTCCGATTTCTTTTCTTGGCTTGAGCAGAAGTCGCCGGGCCACTTGAAATTCCGAAGCAGCACTTCGGTGCGGGACGACGTCGAGCGATGGTTCATCGACGAATTCAAGCAAGGTTGGCGCTACTAGCAAGCGATTTCCGGAGAGGCCGGTGCCGTGCTCCGGGCCACCTTCCGCGATCACGCCATACCCACTTCACTTGCCTCTGTTAGCTTCTTCCTGCGGCGGGAGACCCCAATCCCGCCTGGCCGGCGCCTAACAGGCAAATCTACCCCAACGCCCCCCAAACGGCGCCGGCCACCTTCCCGCGAGCGACTGTCAGCCGGTCTAGTGGATCCCGCCAGGAGGTTGTAGCTCGAGCGTTCCTTGACGTTTATATGCTGCCCAAGCCTCGGCAGGCACTGCCGAATCCGCCCGGGCCAGCCAGTCCGCGCGCTCAGTCTCGGTAAGTGAATTCCACCACTGCATGCCGGCTATTTCATCAGCAGTCGGATTCCGGTTCGGTTCGTCTGCCATTTTCTTATCCTTGCATACGGCTTGAGTGGCGCAGGCCCGCAACTATCAGAACGGCCAAAAGCCGGCCAAAAAAGCCGGCATTTTGGAGTGCGCCCCTGAGGGTGGACAGATCGGGATGTGTGGATTGACCAGCCTTCCGGGTTTTCGGAGAGAGAACCCATGGCAAAGCACCGCAGTCACAGCATCGAGTTCAAACGCCAGGTCGCGCAGGAGTTCATCGCCGGCGAGACGCTGCACGGCTTGGCTAAGCATCACGATGTCTCGCACAACCTGATCCGCATCTGGGTGCGCAAATATGAGCAAGGAGCGTTCGACGATGATGCGCAGGCCGCTGACCTGATCCAGGAATACGAAGCACGGATCGCAGCGCTCGAACGGTTGGTCGGTAAGCAGGCTCTGGAACTGAGTTTCTAAAGGGGGCTCTGAGAAACGCACCGCGGCCGAGAAGCGGGACTACATCCGTCATCACCGGCCCTGCGGCATCAGCGTTGCCGAAGGATGCCGGTTGATGGGAATCGCGCGCTCCACCTACTACGATCCCCTGGAGAACCCGGCCGACGACACCGCGATCGTCGAGGCAATGTTCTCGATCAGCGACGAGTTCGAGTTCTACGGTTATCGCCGTGTCGGCGCTGCGCTGCGTCAGCAAGGCCTCGTCGTGAACCACAAGAAGATCCGGCGCCTGATGCACGAGCATGATCTGCAGCCCAGGATCAGGCGGCGCTTCGTTGTGCGGCCTCCTTGTCGCTGTCTAACTTATCCTGCAGCCGATTTGTAGCATCTACGGTCGACCCAGTTAGTGAGCCTGCTCGGACGGTTCGTCCGGCCGGCGCTCGGCCTCCTCGGGGCGACGATCTCGCTGCTGTTCGGTCACGGCATCGACATTTGCAGGGGTTTTGCCCTGCACTTCTGCCGGCCCCTCTCGGGTCTGCTCTGCCGCCTCGATAGCGCGCTTAAGCTCCGGATCGTTCTCGGCTACCTCGCATATAGGTGTTGCCCTGGACGGCAAGCTCCGCCGCGCGAGCCAGTCCGCGCTCAAGTCAGCTCGGAATAGCCTTGGAGCAAATTATCGATGCCATCAGAGACATGAACGCGTCGCTAGACGACCAGCGATCAAAAACCGAGGCCCGCCTTCCAAAGCTGACCTAAGAGACACATAGCCGGTCAGCCCAAAAGAAAAAGGCGGCTGGAGAAGGGCGTCGTTTTGCGGGTATCTCCGATCGCCTAGACTCAATCAGGCGACCTTGAGATCCTTCATCGCCTTTTCAAAGACATCCTTGATTGGCTTGGATATATCTTCGGCAGCCTTGGTCGTCACGGCCTGAAATTCCTTGGCCTGCTCTACGGTCAGTTCGACCTGCTTGCGCAAGAAGGCAGCCTGCAGCTCGAGGAACTCGGAGGGCGCCCTCACGGCAACCAGGGCTTCGAGGTGCGAGAAGCCGGCTTCGGTATTGGCGCGCAGAGCAGCAATTGTCTTCAGCGACAGCTCGTTGCCGACGGTCTTGGAGGTTTCGAGGCTCGACTGCAGCGCCTTCTGGGTCGTCTCGGTGCCTGAGGCAAATTTCGCATAGGCTTCTTTCGACTGCTCGAGGCCCTTTTCGGCGACAGCGCGGATCTGGTCGGTAGCCATCGACGGGTCGAAGGTCGGGAATTCGGAATTTTCAACGGTGTCAGCGGTCTTGGCCATAGTTTCCATCCTTTTCAGCGGGCGGCCCTTCACAAAAGCCGTCTCATTCATCTACGAAACTGACGTTACGGCATTTGTAGTGCATTGCAATATTTTTGTGCGACGCACCATCCTCTTTATCCGAGCGTTAACCCGCTGAACTTTTCGCCTGCCGAGGCATGATCCATGACGACAATGTCGCCGGGGTTGAGGGGGGACGAGAACTTTGTCGTCATAGATTTTGAACCTCTCGCCGTTGATCGGTCCGTCGATGAGCGATGGTGCATCGACACGGTCGTGGCGCAGCGCCGCCAGGAAGGTCACGATCTTCCAATGGTCGTTCGGCGCCTTGGCTTTTATCCTCTCGCCTCGGGGTGCCCATGCGGGATCTGGTGTGCGCCTGCTCAGCGGCGGTCGATACACTGGTCATGCATCGTCAGCAGGTTGGCGGATTCATGCTCAAACATGGTCGTCGATTCCCAGGAAACCTGGACGATTCGCTATCTGCGCTGAGTTCAGGAGCAACGGTTTTGAATATCCAGCGCAGCAGCTTGCCCAGATCGAGCATAACCGCAAGACGGGCCACCTCGCGCCGCCCAGCGTAATCAGCCAGTGCGTTCATCACGTCAGGATCAAGATGCGATCACCGAGCGAAAGGTGCAAATGTCGCTCCGCTGACGCTTCAAAGCAAAGCCCGCGCGCCTCACCGATAAGAGCTTTAGCTATCGCGTTGGCGGCATCGTCGCGGTGCCTTCGGAACGTCGAATCCCACCGCGGCGCTCGCACTTGATCTCGGCGCGGGTTCTCCCTTGTCTCATCGCCCTGTCAACGCCTTGCAAATGAGCGAAACCAAGCTGTCGCGCGCTCGCTTGTGGAGTGCGCCTTTCGGCCGCCATGCAAGGAAATCATCAACGCTCATCCAATCAACCGGCTTTGTGTCGGCGTCTCGCTGGCTGAATTTCACGTACAGATGCAGTTCGTCCGGCACGAAGACGACCCTCCACGATCCTTTGATGTCATTGGCAAGGTTGTGGGCGAGGACGGTCATGGCGGGGCACTCCTTTCGCCGTGGAGCGTGCCTATCTCACGGGAAAATTGACGCTCGCGCTTTCTCAGAAATCCAACGTCCGCGTGATGCCGAAAGGTGCAGCTAGCTTTTTGTGTATCTCGATTGGGAACACGGGACCGCCGCGAAAGTTCGGTGCACGCAGCGAATCCTCCCCCTCCAGGTATTGCTGCAGATCGGTATCCCGATCGGCCCGCGCTCCCCGCAAGCGCGGGCCTCGGCCTGTGGTGCTCATGCCATCTACTTCGATCCGCAACATGGAATATGATCTGGATAGAAGGACCCTCTCGGTGTGGTTCGTCGCCAGCGGCAAGCGGTACGAATTTGAGGGGGTACCGCCGGAAACCTTTGCCGCGTTCCGGGCCGCGTTTGCCAAGGGCCGCTATTTCAACGACCACATCCGCAACAATTTCCGCTACCGTCTGGTTGCGAGCGATAGCGATTCGGGATGACCTGACCTGCCGGCGGCTCAATCGTCCTGTCGCTCCAACCGGCGGTTGGTGGACGCGTTGCCGCTGTTGCGCTTAGGGTTGGTTACGGTCCGCACTCACTTGGCAAGCCCAACCCCCCGCATCCCCCCGCCTGGTGCAAAGCGTTTGATCGGTCCCGCCGTTCTGGCAGTGCGGCGGGACTTTTTTGCGGTCCAGGTGGAGCATCGGCGCGCGGGGAAGGCGCGGTGCACGCAGCACCCTTTTCTCATTCAACGTACGTCGGTGGCGCGCTGAAGGGTCTCAACGTCGGTCTGCCGCCAGAGCTCAACTAGCTGGACTATTACTCGACCGGAAGCGGCTCGTGCTGCGGCTCAGCGTGGTGGAACACCTGTCCAAGATCGCGCGCGTCGAACGTTTGGCCGCAGACTGGGCAGTAGACGAAGTGCTTCGAGTCGTCCTCTACCGGCCCGTCATACGGCTTGCCCTCATAGCCTGTCGCGATGTTGTCGGTTCTAATCCGGGCATCGACAAGTCACAGGAGCGGAAGAAGCTCGAACGCCGAGGCTTTACCCCAGCCAGATCGACGCCGAGATCAGCCGCTATGCGACGGCGATCAGCCGCATCCTTCGCTCTCAAAAGCAATATGGCTCCACACCGGATAGTGCCGCACGACCGAGGGAGCAAGCATATCCGTCCGCGAAGCGGAACGGAGTGGGGGTGTGGGGCCTCAGGCCCCGCGTTTTCCTTCTGTTGGCGCTAACGCCGCGCGCGCGATGGCAGCAACATGCAGCGACCAGTAGCGCTGTCCGGCTTGGTAGGTGCGAGCGTTCAGCGCGGTTGGTATGCTGCGAAGACGTAACCTTGCACCTCGACTAAGGCGATCGGTCCTTTGGGAACAGTGCCGTCGGTATGGAAGATCGCATCGGCACTGTCCTTCCAGCCCTGATTGAAGAGGCCCGTATGCGCAACGATCGCCTTCAAAGCCAAATCGTAGGTGATAGGCTGGTCGCGCAGCCATGGTCCGAACTCGCGATGAGGCACTGACGGCGTCCGGTGCTCGCGACGTCCTGCCTCAACCGCGCAAGCGCATCATCATCGCCGGCGAGCGACAGAGCCAAACCGGGAGCGCTTATTCTCCACGGAGCACCGGGCATTGTCTGGTTGTGAAGACGGTGCTTGATCACCAGCCGCCTGAGTGTGTCTTCGCTTACGTTGTAGTCGTGCCTGAACAGATCAATGGCCCTCTGGACCGTGATCGCCTCTGCCCGTGGGACGTAGAGCGGCCGAAGCCGTTCGCCTGTTTCTGGCGCTGTTTTGACAGGGAGCGCATTGGTCATTCGGCCCATCGCGCTTTTCTGCGGCCCGCCGTTTCGCCCGACATCATGGAACGATATCGCCCCCCATGTATTAGAAACCCATGGACACTATGGAACCCCACGGCCACGGGATGGCGGCCGATCTTTTGACATCGGAAGTTGCCAATGCCAGGCAGCGCATCCACCGGACCGAGCTCGCGCTTCAACGGACTGAAGAAATACTGGCCGAAAATCTCGCGCTGTGCAGCAGGATACGAACTGCGGTCGAGGCCGCAGACCGCTTGGTGAAGATCAATCCCCCCAGCTTTGAAGGACGTCGCGCGGGTTGAACTGGGCCGGCGTTTCATTCGTCGCGACCTTCAGGCCACCCGGCGCCACCGCTCGCGCTCAAGCACGGCGGCAACCGGTCGATAGACGGCGAGCGCGGCTCATCGTGCGCGGCCTGGTGCTCGCGAGGAACCTGTCATCGGGCATGCGCTCCACTGCCTCGGCGACATGCGCGAGCGACTGGTCGATCCAAGCGACGGCGGAACGAAATGCGTCAGCTTTGGTCATCCGGGACCGAATAGTCTCATTTGCCGATAGCGATCCCTCGTGAGGCGCCGGAGGTGCACATAGAGGATGCCGGCAAGGGCATGCCCCTGATGAACGCGGCCGCGCAGCTCATTGACGATCGCCATGTATGCGCCGAGCGGGATCGCGGCGAAAATCTCGAGCACGGCGGCCATGCCCTGCTCCACTAGGTCCGGACCGGCCAGCAGCAAGTCAGAGACGACCGTCAGGCTGCTTTCTTCGGTGAGCGCGTGGTTCGCCGCGGCCCTCAGCCAGAACACACAGGACCAACCGTGCATGCTCAGCGCCATGATTGTCGATCAGCCGGCGGATGGAGCCGACGGCGCGCGTCTGGCCCTCTTTCGGATAGCGGCCCTTGGGGACGATCTCTACGTGGAATTCGCCACAGAGCGCGTCAACTCGCGGGTCGACGTAGAGTGCAGCTCCGCGGCTCCAGCCTTCTCGCGCAAGCATTCGGCGTCTCCGCATGATCGACGCACGATGTTTGCACAAATGTAATGGCCGCTGC
>NZ_JAMYUA010000091.1:0-7168 GCF_040322715.1 Mesorhizobium sp. M0106
CCACAGCTGCGACCTGATGACCACGCTTGTTACGGATGCGTAGGAAGAAGGCCCTGAGCGGTCCGGGCGCCTTCGCCGCCGCCCAGGCGGCCTCGACCAGCATGGCGCGGGCATGGGAACGCCCATGTTTGCTGATCCGGCCATATTTGCGCCAAGCCAAGACCGGATGGCGCACACGCGGATTGAGGCCGAAGTAGCTCACCAGCTTCTGCGGCTCGCGGAACCGCCGGGTGTCGCCGACCGCGGCGATGATACCGCTCGCGACGATGACATTGACGCCGGTGATCGTCTGAAGCCGCCGGACTTGCGCATCATCAACCGCTTCCCGGGCGATGTCGCGATCGAGGTCAGCCAGATCCTCGGCCAGGCGATCGATCTCGCGGATGTGGCGGGCGATAGCGGCCCGCTCGTCGTCGGGAAGCACCTGCCGCTCGAGCCAGGCGCGACCGCGATTGTTGAACAGATCGGCATGCGGGCACTTCGGCACGAGGTGCGCCTGCAGGATGCCATGCACCTCGTTCTTCACGCGCGTGCGATGCCGAACTACCTGGTTGCGCCGCGCGACGAGGCGGCGAAGCCGCTCGGTCCGCTCGTCAGGTACCCAGACCTCCGGCAGAAAGCCGCTGGCATGGAGCTGCGCCAGAACGCCGGCATCGATCTTGTCGGTCTTGATCCTGGCATGAGCGATCGCCTTCACCTGCATCGGGTTGGCGACAATCACCCGGCCGACATAGGGCGACAGAACCCGCACCACCGCCATGGCGTTGCCCGTAGCCTCGACGACAACCTCATCAGTCCGTCGCAAACTGCGGCCGAACCCTTCCAGTCCCGAGCGGGTCATGTCGACCCGTCCGTGATGGCGCAGCCGGCCGTCTTCCCAAACCACCACCTCCGCAAAGGTGCGGTGGATGTCCATTCCAATCACACGTCTCATCGGCTCCCTCTCCTCAACAATCGGGAGCCAGCGGGCGACGCGACACCTACGGATCCGCGCTCTCGGCGCAACCGGGCAGGTCGCAGGGGCGGCCAGCTACTAACGCGAGCTCGCAGCTCATCGAATACATCGGCCTGCCCGCACTTGGCGTGCTCCCGGTGCCCCTGTCCCGGATGGTCGCACCATACGCCGAAAATCGCTCATCTCCAGCGGGGATCGGATGGCACCGTCATGATCATACCGGTTACAATCATGCTGGAGCGGCTGAACCAGGAGATCAAGCGGCGCACCCTGGTCGTTCGCATCTTCCCCAACCCGCGGAGCTGTCTGCGGCTGGTTCGGGCATTGGCGGTGGAGATCCACGAGAACTGGCTCGAGGCGACCCGCTATCTCAACATGGATCATCTGCGCGAGCACAAGACGGAGAGCCTGAGGGCCTTGGCCGCCTGAGCACCGTCATGTGTCCGCCGCTCCGCTAAACACGGGGGCTGCGCGGCGGACACGCCGACGTCACCGCAATGCCACGCCATTTTGCAGAACTTGACTCACGCAACTCCCAGGTTCAAATCATGGACGCGCAACCGCCGATACCGACATTCCCTTCAGGTGGCGATTTGAGGTTCGAGTCAGTCGAGACAGCATCGCCGCACCGGTTCTCGTGTTGATTTAAAAGCGTTTTTCTGAGATTTTCGTACCGGATTGTATCACAGTTTGTATCTCAATCTGTATCGCTCAATTCGGAGCCGATATTTAAGCTCGGAATGGCTCAATCTCGAAGCTTGGAGGATCGCCCGGACGCTAACTGGCGCTAACTGAGAGGACGCCTGGGGCGCCGGTCTAGACGAAACGAGCCCCGTGGCCCCGGTCCTCCGCAGGTTCTTTCGGAACTTGCGCGTGAGCGTCAGCGACCTCCGCAAAGGCAATAGTCTGCGTTGCTATGGTTGATCAATCGAAACAGCGGCTGATGGCGCCCCGCAGATCGGCTTAAGGCGTTCTTGGTTGTTCAGAGACAATCTCTCATACGCTCACCTCTCCTAAAAATTTCCCTGTGGATAGTCCGACTATGACGATGCGGTGTCGTATTCGTTTGGCTGGGGCTGAGTAGAAGTAAGCAACTTGGGCTCGGGGGAATCATGAACAAGTTGCTTGTCGGCGCGGCATTGCTTGCCGCTGGCGTGTTCGGCGCGGATACATCTTTCGTTTCTTATATTAGAAGCTCTGCAGGGATGGCGGCTTTTGCGCAGGAGGCGCAAGGGACTTCGCCAGATGCTGGCGCACCATCCGGCGGCTTCGATAATAGCGGGGCAGCGCTGGGCTCCGGCGCGGATGCTGCGGGCGGAACGCCCCCAGCAAGCGCGACGGGAGATGCTGCGCCCGCGACTGAAGCTCCCGACGCGGCGGCCGAAGTAGGAACGACCGATCAGCCGACCGACACCGAAGCCGCGCCCGAGGAACCAGCAGCGGCGGCGGCGACCGAGACGACCACCGAGAGCGAACCCGAGGCGATCGGCACGCCGAAGGTGGATCTGCCGAAGAGTTCAGGCAACGGCAATCTGGGCTATGCCATCGGCATCGACGTTTCGGACTTCCATGGCATCGAACCCTCGATCGCACTGACCTATGAGTCTTCCCGCAAGACCAAGACAGGCGGCCTCTACCAGGGCTGGCTGGGCTATGCCTGGGGCCTTCACGGCTTTGACGTCATCGAGCGAGCAAGCCCGGGCTATGGCATGCCGGCCTTCGATGGCACCGACATCTATCTGCTCAACGGCCAACAGCTGGTTGCCTGCGTCGCCGGCATGGTGTCGCCGTCGTGTTCGACCGGCGGCACGCATGCGACGGAGAATGAATCCTATCGCCGCATTGCGCTGAACGGCACCACCAATGAATGGAAGGTGACGGATCGCGACGGCACCGTCTCGACCTACCGCTCGGTGGCGGCCGTCGCCAACCTGACGCCGACTGCCGGCACGCCGGCCTATGATCTGGCCCTAAGCTATCGCTGGCTGTTGACCTCGGTCACCGACACCAATGGCAACAGCGTCGCCTACAGCTACACCTGTCCGGCAAGCCCGGTCTGCTATCCCGACACGATCAGCTACAACGGCACGGTGGTAAAATTCTATCTGGAGACACGGCCCGACCTGATCCTGATGGGCAATGGCCGCGACATCTCGGAGACCAGCCAGCGCATCAAGGCGATCGGCGTCCCGGTCTCCGGCGCGCTGCGCAGCGCCTACAAGCTGACCTACGACCAGGCGCCGTTCTCAAACGCCTCGCGCCTGACCGCCGTCACCCGCTATGGCACCGATGCAGCCATCGCCGCCGACGGCACCATCACCGGCGGCACCGCAAAACCGCTCGGCCAGATGAGCTATCAGAATACCGATGGGGTCTACACGACCGTTAATAGTGCGCTCTCCACGGTCCTGGCGCCAGGGGCACCCAACGAGACCGGCGATTTGGACTTTGATGGCCGCGATGAAGTCTTTGGCGACTTGGTCACGCAAGTTCAAAATCCCATACCCACCTTCAGTAGAAAAAAGTACGTATACAGATTCGATTCGAATGGCGCGCTCATCAACACGACATCGGTAGCCCTCAACGCGGCAGAGGACGGTCTATATTCTTCCAAGCCCGGCCGGATCTTGGCCGGCAAAGGCACGATGGACTTTGCCGACACGGTCACGGCGAGTCCCCAGTCGGGTGGTGGCCAGTCGGGAACACGCAGCGCGATTGTCCTCACAAACACCCAGCTCGCATTGACCAATTCTAGGCCGTGAACTCATAAATGCGGAATGAGCGAGATAGGGTGGAAAGCAGTCGGCCGCCCTATCCCGTCTTCAGTTCCCCAATGCTCATGATTTGAGGGCTTCCACGCAGAAGCACCTCTCCATACCAAGATACACTCTCATGTGATGGCAGAAGCAGGGGTGATGCCTTTCGGCCTAGCAGGGCGCGCTCCATAGCATCACCAAAAGTGCGCCCCATTAAGCCGATGCCGCTCATCATCGGGGACACCACAAACACTCGGCCCCCACTATCGATATACAGGCTTTGGTGATGGTTGTGAGCTGTGGCAAAGCAAGCCAACTCCGTCTGAAGCAAGTCTCCAATTTCGGCGATTTCTCGGTAGCCTTCATGTGGGGACCAACAGAAGACGACATCGCTCCGGGCGCATTCCATGCCACGGCCGAGCTCGCCGACGTTGAGGCCACCGAACTCGCTGAGAACGGCAGCCACGGGATGACTAGCCGGGACCTCTGGAGACATGGGCACTTTGCGTCCAGGAAACCATCCGGCTGCGGCAAAGATCGGCAAAACAGCGGTCGGCAGAGTTGTCATTCTGAATTTATCGTTGGTAGTTTCAAGCTCCGCAATGGGTTGTTTTCCGACTGGCGGCTTTCATATTGCGGCGCAATCTGATTCAGGCTCCGCATGAGCCGATATGACCTGACCGACTTCGAGTGGCGCGTGATCGAGCCGCTGTTGCCCAACAAGCCGCGAGGCGTTCCGCGCGTCGATGACCGGCGGGTGCTCAACGGCATCTTCTGGGTGCTGCGATCCGGCGCGCCGTGGCGGGATCTGCCCGAGCGCTATGGGCCGCGGACCACCTGCTCTAACCGGTTTGTGCGATGGCGGAGAGCAGGCGTCTGGGACCGGCTGATGGATGCCATCAGCGCCGAGCACGATGGGGATATCCAAATGATCGACAGCACTTCCATCCGGGCGCACCAACAGGCTGCGACGGCAAAAAAGGGGGACCAGATCGTTGTCTCGGTCGATCGCGCGGTGGGCTCACGACCAAGATCCACGTCGTCGTCGACGCGCAAGGGCTCCCAATACGGCTCGGCCTGACAGCAGGACAGGCACATGACAGTCAGATCGCTGATCGGCTTCTCGATCGTCTTGGCCAACGCACCATTGTGCTGGCCGACAAGGCCTACGACGCCGACCGCATCCGGGAATTGATCCAGGAGCAGGGTGCCACGCCCAACATCCCGGCCAAGAGCAACCGGAAATGGAAGCCCTGCTTCAGCAAGCGGCTCTACCGCGAGCGCAACCTGATCGAACGCTTCTTCTCCAAGTTGAAGCATTTCCGTCGCGTCTCAACCCGCTATGACAAGCTCGCCGACAACTTCCTCGCCATGGTCCAGCTCGCGTCAATGCGCCTGTGGCTGCGCGTTTATGAGTCTACGACCTAATTGTAAAACGCTCCTCGGCGCCCCTGCCGCACCGGCCGGCTACGAAGCCGCGTGCGATGCACTGTCGACTGGCTCCTTTATTGTCGCTGACGAGGATGCTGACGGCGTCGATACCGTGAACCAGGCAAGCGGCGCGATAATCGGCGTAATCGGTGTCGGCGACTTCCTCGGCAATGGGCACCAGCAGCCCTTGTTTGTACCGGGGCTGCTGGGCGGCGACGTAAAGAAGGGCGCACTGTCAAACGGCATATGGGAGCCGATTCAGCCCTCGTTTTCCCCCGGCTGCTCGACGCTTGCCGAATTGGGCAGCTGCGTCCTGGCCGACGTGAACGGCGACGGCGCGACAGATATTTTCCGCTACAGGGGCAGTGACAACAGCGCCAGACTATGGCTGTCGACCGGAGTTGACTTCAAGGAATACACAGTTCCGTCGATACCGGAGAAGAGTGCCGTCCTTCGCGACTTCGACAATGATGGGCGGATGGATGTCATCACGGTGGCTGGCGAGGAGAGGACAGGTTCGGTCCGGGTCTTCTCGCTGCGTCCGTCATCAACTGCAATGACCCCGGTTGAATTCACGCTACCCGTTTCGTTGGGCGCGGCCAGGGTGATAGGCGACTTCAACGGCGACGGTCTTCCCGATTTTACCGACTACAAAGACCACATGTTCATCTCCGCGCCAGGTGCTGGCAATCCGAATCTGCTGCGCTCGGTGGTGACGGAACTCGGCGGGACGGTTGCGGTGGAATATGCGCCGTCGTCGACCTGGGCGAACACCTACCTGCCGCAGGTGGTGCATGCGTTGACAAAACTGTCGGTCGGCGACGGCCGCGGCCAAACCGCGGTGAGCACCTACGCCTATGCCGGCGGCAAATACGACCCGGCGGCTCGCAAGTTCCTGGGCTTTGCCTCGATCGTCGAGACAAAGCCGCTGGCCAATGGCGAGACGGCGGCCTCCAAGATCGAGACCACCTACCGGCAGGACCTGGCAAGCTACGGGCTGCCGTCGCTGACGGTGTGGAAGGACGGCGCCGGCGTCGTGCACAAGCAGGTGGCCGAAACCTATGCGGTCAATGCCGCGACCAAGCCCTATTGGGTGCAGAACATTGCGACCGACACGACGCTGACCGAGAACATTGCACGTACTCTCAGGGTCGAGCGGGCGTTCGACGCCTACAACAATATCACCAGCATCAAGGACTATGGCCGCACCGATGTCAGCGGCGACGAGACCTGGACGGTGGCGAGCTTTGCGCCCAACACGAGCGCCTACATCGTCTCGCTGCCGAGCAGCCAGACGGTGCGCCGGGCTGGACACCAGCTTTCCCTATATCGGCTATGACGAGACCTATTATGACGGCAACGCCGGCGCCAACGCCACGCCGCCGGCCAAGGGCAATGTCACCCGCAAGCGCAGCTTGTCCGATTACTATGGCTCGCCGCAAAAGGAGGTGAACCAGTACTTTGCCTATGACGCCTATGGCAACAAGGTCTCGGCGACCAACGGGCTCGGCCACAAGAGCGAGTGGGATTTTGACGCGACCTATCACCTCTATCCGGTGACTGAACGCGCGCCCCGCTATTTTGCCACCGGCGGCCAGAGCGCCGACGCCCGCTTCGTCTCGAGCGCCACCTACAATCCAGTCTGCGGGCTGCCGGCGACGAAGACCGACATCAACGGCCTGATCAAGACCTTCACCTACGATCCGTTCTGCCGGCCCTACCAGGTCTCGCAAAGCGTCACCGGCGCCTATGCCAGGACGCGCTTCGAGAACGAGGGCAATCCGGCGACCCAGGCGCTGGCCAAGCTGACGCCGCTGCCCAATGGCGCGGGCGAGGATTTTGTCCGCTCCTACTATGACGGGCTCGGCCGGGTCTATCGGGTGGAAACGCCCGGAGAGACGGTGGCGGGAGCAAAGCGCATTGCCGACACCGACTACGATTTGCGTAGCAATGTCCTGCGCACCGCCTTCCCAAGGTTCGTCGGCGACACCGCGCAGTGGACGACCAACTCCTACGACTGGAACGA
>NZ_JAMYUA010000092.1:0-7164 GCF_040322715.1 Mesorhizobium sp. M0106
GGCGCGATAGCATGCAAAACTGTTCGCGATGTCCTCGCACATCTGTTCGCGATGTCCCCAGTCCAAACACCCTTGTGGGAGAAGGGATCGCCGAAGGCGACGGATGAGGGGTGCTCCAGCTTGGCTCGGACGGCATTCCTTCCAACACCCCTCATCCGTCTCGGCGCTTCGCGCCGATCCACCTTCTCCCACAAGGGGAGAAGGCAAGAACTTGAAAGCAGAAAGGAGGAAAACGATGCGCTACCAGAACGCCACGGCGTATCGCTTCCTCGCGCCGTATCTGCTGATTTTTTCGATCTTCTGGCTGTGGCCGATCATCGATTCGTTCCTGATCTCGTTCCAGGCGACGCGCACCGTGCCGTGGCGCTTCGCGCCGACCTTCAACTGGGGCCGGCTGATCGGCGATCCGGCCTTCTTCAATGCCTTGAAGAACACATTGCTGATCCTTGTCATCCAGGTGCCGGTGATGATTTCGCTGGCGATTGTGATGGCGGTGCTTTTGAATTCGCCGCTGCTCAAGGCCCGTGGCCTGTTCCGCTTTGCCTTCTTCGCGCCGGTTGTGGTCGGCGAGGTCGCCTATTCGGCGGTTTTCCGGCTGATGTTCAATCTCGACTACGGCATCATCAACAAATTGCTGAACAGCATCGGCCTGCCCAGTGTCGACTGGTTTACCAACGTCACCCCGGCGATGGCGGTGATCATGATGGCGGTGACGTGGCGCTGGGCCGGCTACAACGCCATCATCCTGCTCGCCGGCTTGCAGTCGATTCCCGAGGATGTCTACGAGGCGGCGACCCTGGACCGGGTCAGCAAGGTCAAACAGTTCTTCTACATCACGCTGCCGCTGCTCAAGCCGATCATCGTGTTCTGCGCCGTGCTGTCGATCATCGGCACCATGCAGCTGTTCACCGAGCCCTTCCTGATCACCGAGCGCGGCGGGCCGGGCGGCGGCACCGAAACGCTCGGGCTGCTGCTTTACCGCCAGGGCTTCCGGTCGCTCAATTTCGGCTACGCTTCGGCCGTCGCCTACACCATGGCCGGGCTGGCGATTGCCATTTCGCTGGTGCAGATATGGCTGACGAGGGAACCGAAATGACCTCGCACTCAAGAGTCAGCCGTTCCCAGGCCAGATTGGGACGCAGCATCGCGCTGCATCTGTTCCTGACGCCGCTGGCGCTGGTCTGGCTGTTTCCGCTGTGGATGATGGTGGTTTTTTCGACGATGCCCGACAACGGCATCTTCAGCCCCGACATCGAGCTTTTGCCGCATGGCAATTTCCTCGACAATGTCAGCAATCTGCAGCGCGGCACCAATTTCATCGGCGCCATCGGCATCTCCGTCTCGGTGGCGGTGACCTATACCTTCCTGTCGGTGATGCTGACCTCGATGGCCGGCTGGGCGCTGGCGCGTTACAACTTCTTCGGCAAGGGCATGGTCGTCGCCATCATCTTCGGCACCATCACGCTGCCCTATGCGGTCGTGCTGATCCCGCAATTCATCATGGTGGCGCGCGACTTCAAGCTCGCCAACACTTGGGTGGCGCTGATCGTGCCGCCGCTGTTCAATTCGCTGGGCGTGCTCTTCATGCGGCAGAGTTTTTCGATGATGCCGCACGAGCTGTTCGACGCCGCCAAGGTCGAGGGCGTCAAGGAATGGCGGATATTCCTGTTCGTCGCACTGCCTCTGGCGCGGCCGATGCTGGCGGCGCTCGCCATCATCCTCTTCCTTGCCTCCTGGAACAACTATCTCTGGCCGCTGCTGATCAATTCCAAGCCGGGCGCAATGACCGCGCCCGTGGCGCTCGGCACGCTGATCGGTCTCACCAAGGTGTCCTGGGGCGGCATCATGGCGGGCGCGGTGATGCTGACGGCGCCAATGCTCGTCGTGTTCGTGCTTCTGCAGCGCCATTTCGTTGCCGGCATCGCCGCCGGCGCCATCAAGTAAGGATCAGCATGGCGGCAGTCACACTCAAAAACGTCATCAAGCGCTTCGGCGTCTTCGAGATCGTCCACGGCGCCAATATCGACATCGATGACGGCGAATTCGTCGTCTTCGTCGGCCCTTCCGGCTGCGGCAAGTCCACGCTGCTCCGGATGATCGCCGGGCTCGAGGACATCAGCGACGGCGAGATCGCCATTGGCGGCAAGGTGGTGAACGACGTCGAGGCGGCCGATCGCGGCATCGCCATGGTGTTCCAGTCCTACGCGCTCTATCCGCACATGACGGTCGAGCAGAATCTGAGCTTCGGCCTGAGAATGACCGGCAACCCCAAGGCAGATACCGAGCGGCGGGTGAAGCGGGCTTCCGAAATCCTGCGCATCGCCGAGCTGATGAAGCGGCGGCCGCGGCAATTGTCGGGCGGCCAGCGCCAGCGCGTCGCCATCGGCCGCGCCATCGTGCGTGAGCCGCAAGTGTTCCTGTTCGACGAACCGCTCAGCAATCTCGATGCCGAGCTCCGGGTGCAGATGCGCGTCGAGATATCGCGCCTTCATAAGGAGCTCGGCGTTACCATGGTCTATGTGACGCACGACCAGACCGAGGCGATGACGCTGGCCGACAGGATCGTCGTGCTCAACGCCGGCAATATCGAGCAGATCGGCGCGCCGCTCGATCTCTACGACGACCCCGCCAACCGCTTCGTTGCCGGCTTCGTCGGCTCGCCGAAAATGAACTTCCTGGCGGCAAAAATGGTCGGGGCCGACCACGGTGCGGCGGTCGTCGAACTGGTCAATCATCGCGGCGCGCGACTGCGCAAGCCGCTTTCGGATGCCTTGCCTGCAACAGGCGGCGATGTTGTGCTTGGCGTGCGGCCGGAGCATTTCTTCGACGCCGGCCAGGGCGATTGCGACCTTACCCTCAAGGCCGACGTCGCCGAGCACTTGGGATCGGTGAGCTATGTCTATGCCAATTCCGGTACCGGGGGCGGACGCGAGGAACTGATCATCGAGCGCGAGGCCTCACGGCATCGCGCGAACGGCGACGACCTGGTGGTGTCGATCAAAGCCGACCGCTCGCTTCTCTTCGACGCCACCGGCGCACGCATTCGCTAACCCATCTTTCTTTTGTCCGATCGCGATTGCTCGCGGCCACCCACGGAGATTTGACATGACGTCCAAACCAGAAAAAGTTCGCTGGGGCATTCTCGGGCCCGGCAACATCGCCAAGGCTTTTGCCGGGGGCGTCGCCCATTCGCGCACCGGCACATTGGTCGCCTTAGGGGCGCGCAATCCCGGCAAGGCGGGGCTCACCGAGGCTTTCCCCGGCGCCCGCATCCTGGACGGCTACGAGGCTTTGGTTGGCGATCCGGATGTCGACGCGATCTATATTTCGACGCCGCATCCGAGCCATGCCGAATGGGCGATCAAGGCGGCCGAGGCCGGAAAGCACGTGCTTTGCGAAAAGCCGCTTGGCCTGACCGCATTCGAAGCCGACGCCATGATCCATGCCGCGCGCAAGGCCGGCACCTTTCTCGGCGAAGCCTTCATGTACCGGCTGCATCCGCAGACGGCCAAGCTGGTCGAGGTGATCAGGACCGGCGCGATCGGCGACATCAAGATGATCAAATCCAGCTTCGGCTTCGCCATGCCGGGCTTCATGCCGGAGCACCGTCTCTACGCCAAGGATCTCGCCGGCGGCGGCATTCTCGATGTCGGCGGTTATCCCGTCTCGATGGCGCGGCTGATTGCCGGCGCCGCGGCGGGAAAGCCCTTCGCCGAGCCGGACAAAGTCGTCGGCGCTGCGCATCTCGGCCAATCCGGCGTCGACGAATGGGCGTCGGCGCTGTTGCATTTTCCGGGCGGCATCGTCGCGGAAGTGTCCTGCAGCATCTCGCTCGCTCAGGACAATGTCTTGCGTATTGTCGGCAGCAAAGGCCGCATCGAGGTGGCGGATTTCTGGTATGCCGGCGGCCAGCAAGGCGGCACCGGCGAAATCCGCATCATCCGTCCGGGTGACACCGAGGTGGTCGAGGTCACGGAGGACGGCTGGCTGTACGCATTTGAGGTCGACGCCGCCGGCGAGGCCATTCTCGGCGGAAAGCAGGAGTTCGCCTGGCCCGGCATGGGCTGGGCCGACAGTCTCGGCAATCTGCGCGTGCTCGACAAATGGCGGGCGGCAATCGGGCTCGAATACGACATCGAGAAACCGGCAAAGCGCGTCAACACGATCTCCGGACGGAAGCTGCGCTCCGGCGGAACCGCCATCCCCAAGCGCAGCATTCCGGGCCTGCCGCGGCCGGCCTCGTGCCTGGCGCTCGGCTTCGAGGATTTCCGCACCTTTTCGTCGGGCGCCATCCTGCTCGATGCCTATTTCGAGGCCGGCGGCAATCTGTTCGACACCGCCTTCGTCTACGGTTCCGGCTATACCGAGACGCTGCTCGGCCAGTGGCTGAAGAACCGCGGCGTGCGCGAGCAGTCGGTGGTCATCGGCAAGGGCGCGCACTCGCCGCTCTGCTATCCCGACGTCATCGGCAAGCAACTCACCCAGTCGCTCGAACGGCTGCAGACCGACCATATCGACGTCTATTTCATGCACCGCGACAATCCGGATGTGCCGGTCGACGAATTCGTCGATGCGATGGACCGCGAGGTCAAGGCCGGCCGCATTCGCGGTCCGTTCGGCGGCTCGAACTGGACGATGGAACGCATGGATGAGGCGATTGCCTATGCCGAGCGCACCGGCAAGCAGAAGCCCGGCGCGCTTTCCAACAATTTTTCGCTGGCCGAAATGCTGGAGCCGATCTGGGCAGGCTGCGTCACCTCCTCCAGCGACGAATGGAAGGCCTGGCTCACCGCCCGGCAGATGCCGAATTTCGCCTGGTCGAGCCAGGGCCGCGGCTTCTTCACCGATCGCGCCGGCCGCGACCGGCGCGACAATGAGGAGCTGGTCCGGGTCTGGTATTCGGAGAGGAATTTCGGCCGCCGCGACCGCGCCATCGAGCTCGCCAGACGGCTGGGCAAAAGCCCGATCCACGTCGCGCTCGCCTATGTCCTGGCGCAGCCCTTTCCGTCCGTCCCGCTGATCGGGCCGCGCACGCTCGACGAATTGGAAGACAGCCTCCAGGCGCTCGACATTTCACTTTCGCCGGACGATCTTGCATGGCTGGATAGCGGTTCGGATCAGGCCCGCGCGCGCGCCTGACGGCAGGGGCAGTCGCTTCGGCCTACGCTGCGCCCTTAGCTTAGCTTCCGGACTGTTTGCGCTGCCCTCACCCTCTCCCGCAAAGAACCCGGAAAGGGTAAGAATGAGGGCAGCGCAAAGGTCACTGGAAGTTAGGGAAGACAGATGCTCGACATCGCACCGACGAAACAGGCGGCCACCTGGCTCGATTCCTTTGCCCGGGCGCTCGAGGCCGGCGACGTCGAGGCCGCAACCAATTTGTTCGTCGAGGACTGCTACTGGCGCGATCTCTTGACCTTCACCTGGAACATCAAGACGATGGAGGGCCGCGCCGCGATCCGCGACATGCTGGCGGCGACGCTGGCAACGACAAAGCCTGCCCGGTGGCAGCTCAGCGGCGAAGCGACTTCGGACGAGGGCACGATCGAAGCCTGGTTTTCTTTCGAGACGTCATCGGCGTGGGGCCATGGCATCATGCGCCTCAGGGACGGCAAATGCCGGACGCTGTTTACGGCGATGAGCGATCTCAAGGGGTTGGAGGAGCGCAAGGGCCCAGCGCGGCCGCTGGGCGTCCGCCACAAGGCGGATCCGGAACGCGAGACCTGGCTGGAGGCGAGGCGCCGCGAGGCGCGTGACCTCGGCGTTAGCCAGCAGCCCTACTGCCTGGTTATCGGCGGCGGCCAGGGCGGCATCATGCTGGGGGCGCGGCTCAGGCAATTGGGCGTGCCGGCCATCGTCATCGAGAAGAACACCCAGGCCGGCGATTCCTGGCGCAATCGCTACCGCTCGCTCGTGCTGCACGACCCGGTCTGGTACGACCATCTGCCCTACATCCCGTTTCCCGAGAACTGGCCCGTGTTCACGCCCAAGGACAAGATGGGCGACTGGCTGGAGATGTATACGCGCGTCATGGAGCTCAACTACTGGACCTCCACGACATGCGTCAGCGCGTCCTACGACGACACCGAAAAGGTCTGGACGGTCGAGCTCGACCGCGCCGGCGAGCGCATCACGCTGAAGCCGAAGCACATCGTCTTTGCGACCGGTGCTTATGGCCCGCCCAGGCAGATCGACCTGCCGGGCGCCGAGGCCTTCCAGGGCGAGATCCTGCACTCCAGCCAATATTCCAGCGGCGAGAAATTCCGCGGCAAAAAGGTCGCCGTCATCGGCGCCGCAAGTTCCGGCCATGACGTCAGCGTCGACCTCTGGGAGAGCGGCGCCGAGGTGACGATAGTCCAGCGGTCGCCGACGACGGTCGTCAAGTCGGACACGCTGATGGAGATCGGTTTCGAGATCTTTTCGGAAAGGGCGCTGGCCCGCGGCATCACCACCGAGAAGGCCGATATGATCGTCGCCTCGACGCCGTTCGCGCTGCTGCCACAGGGCCAGCGCGCGCTCTACGATATCATCAAGGCGCGCGACGCGGCCTTCTACGATCGCTTGCGCGGCGCCGGCTTCGCCATCGATTTCGGCGACGACGAGACCGGGCTGCTGATGAAGGCCTACCGCACCGGCTCGGGCTTTTACATCGACGTCGGCGCCTGCGATCTGATCATCGACGGCGAGATCGGCATCCGCAGTGGCGTCGGGATCAAGTCGCTGACGCAGACAGGCATCCTCTTCGACGACGGCACCGAACTGGCGGCCGACGCAATCATCGCCTGCACCGGCTATCTCTCGATGAACGAAACCGTGGCGGCGATCGTCTCGCGCGAAGTCGCCGACAAGGTCGGCCCGTGCTGGGGGATTGGCTCGGGCGTGAAAGGCGACCCGGGTCCGTGGCAAGGCGAATTGCGCAACATGTGGAAGCCGACGGCACAGGAAGCGCTGTGGTTCCACGGCGGCAATCTGGCACTGTCGCGGTTCTATTCGAAGTACGTCGCGCTGCAGATCAAGGCGCGCATGGAAGGCATTGCGACGCCGGTCTATGGAGCGCCGGGGAAGTAGGCTGCGCGGCCCTTCCCTTCTCCCCTTTGTTTGGACTGGGGACATCGCGAACAGATGTGCGAGGACATCGCGAACAGTTTTGCGCTTTTGCGCGAGGGG
>NZ_JAMYUA010000093.1:0-6117 GCF_040322715.1 Mesorhizobium sp. M0106
GTTGCAGGCAGGGCGCCGTCCACATATGGATCCCAGGGTCTCCGCGACGTCGCTTCGCTCCTGCTCCGCCCTGGGATGACGAAGGATGGCAGGTCACGCCGCTCAATCGTCGGTGGCCGGCGTCAATTCGAGCTCGGCCGGCGACAGGCCCTGCTGCAGCTGGCTGAGCCGGAATTCGTCGACCCAATAGGCTTCGCCGTCGACCAGCACCCGCGCGCTGTAGCTGCCGGCCGAAAAACGCTGCGCGGTGATGTACACCTTGTGGCGGTCGAGCGCGTTCCGCACCGCGGCGCGCTTGGATTTCTGACTGGCGACGGAACTGGCCATGCTGGTTACTCACGCACAAGCCGCAAGGCGGCGTGCCTTAAGGATGGCCGAGAGCGTGTCGGCTGTCAATTTGGCGGTCGCTGCGAGCCGCGCGCGGTGGCGCCTCCCGATCTGTGGAAACCGAGCCGGTGCGCTATATTGCCCTGGCGGCTTGGAACGCGATGCTGATCCGGAGAGCTTCACATGACATTGACGATGCGCAAACTCGGCAGCCAGGGCCTGCAAGTCTCGGCAATCGGTCTCGGCTGCATGGGCATGAGCCAGTCCTACGGCCCGGCCGACGAGGCGGAATCGACCGCCACGCTGCACCGCGCCATCGAACTCGGCTGCACCTTCCTCGACACCGCGGAAGTGTACGGGCCGTTCACCAACGAGGAACTGCTCGGCCGCGCGCTGAAGGGCCGGCGCGATGAGGTGACGATCGCGACGAAATTCGGCTTCCGCATTGAAAACGGCAAGCAAGTCGGCACCGAGCGCGACAGCCGGCCCGAACATATCCGCGAGGCTTTGGAAGGTTCGCTGAGGAGGCTCGCCACCGACCACGTCGACCTCCTCTATCAGCACCGCGTCGATCCGGCGGTGCCGATCGAGGATGTGGCGGGCGCTGTCGGCGAGCTGATCGCTCAGGGCAAGGTCCGCTTCTTCGGCCTCTCTGAAGCCGGCGCCGCCAATATCCGCCGGGCGCATGCCGTGCATCCGGTGTCGGCCGTGCAGAGCGAATATTCGCTGTGGGAGCGCAATCTGGAGCCGGAAATCATTACGCTGCTGAAGGAGCTCGGCATCGGCCTGGTGCCGTTCTCGCCGCTCGGCCGCGGTTTTCTCGCCGGCGATGTCAGGCGCGCCGAAGACTATCCGGAGGGCGATTACCGGCGCGGCGATCCGCGCTACCAGGGCGCCAACTATGACGCCAACATGCAGGCGGCGGCCACGGTACTCGACATCGCCGCGGCCAAGCGCGTCAAGCCAGGCCAGATCGCGCTGGCCTGGCTGCTCCACAAGGGGAGCGACTTCGGCATCGACATCGTGCCGATCCCCGGCACCAAGCGCAGAAAATACCTCGAGGAGAACGTCGCCGCGGCTTCGATCAGGCTGGACCCAGCCGAGATGCAAGTGCTGGACGACGCGCTGGCGCCGGGAAAGGTCGCCGGTGAGCGCTACGGCGAGCGCACCATGGTGATGATCGATCGGTAGGTCTTTGCCTGCTCCCGTTCTTGCGCAAAGCTCCGGCCTTGGCTAGCATCCGCCGGCAGGCACCGAGCGGAGGAGAACGTCGCGGTGGACCGGCTGGAGCGCCGTGCGTCCATTCAAACACGAGTTGGGCGCTCGAAGGACACTCCATTTTTGAATCGACGCAAGGAACCTTCCGGAAAACCCATTCCGGTTTCGGGGTCGTGCGCTCATCTGGGAGGAGACTAAATTGATCAACAGACGTGAATTCCTGCTGTCGACCGCGGCGATGGGCGCTTTGGCGCTGGCCGCTCCGCAACTGGCTTTTGCCCAGGACAAGCTGACCATCCTTGGTTCGGTGCCGAGCCTCGGCTTTCCGTTCTTCGTGCACATGCTGAACCAGATCAAGGCGGAAGCCCAGGCGCAGGGCGTCAACCTGGTCGAAAGCGACGGCCAGAACTCGGCGCCCAAGCAGACCGCCGATATCGAAGCGGCGCTCGTGCAGAAGGTCAACGCCATCGTCATCTCGCCGCTCGACGTCAACGCGCTGGCCCCAGCCATCGAGGAAGCGGTCAAGGCCGGCGTTCCCGTCGTCACCATCGACCGCCGCGTCGAAGGCGTCGAAGGCATCCTCGCCCATGTCGGCGCCGACAATGTCAAGGGCGGCGAGGCCGAAGCACAGGCCATGGTGGCGGCGTTCCCGAATGGCGCCAAGATCTTCCATCTGCAGGGTCAGCCCGGCGCCGGCCCGGCGATCGACCGTAACAAGGGTGTGCACAACGTCCTCGATCCTATGAAGGACAAGTACCAGATCATCTTCGAGCAGACCGCCAACTTCGCCCGCGCCGAGGCGCTGTCCGTCACCGAGGCCGGCCTTGCCGCCAACGGCAAGCCTGACGCGATCATCTGCGCCAACGACGACATGGCGCTTGGCGCGGTTGAAGCCTGCGCGGCGCGCAACTTCACCGACGTCAAGATCTATGGCTTCGACGCGCTTCCCGAAGCGCTGGTCGCCGTGCGCGACGGCAATCTGGCCGGCACGGTCGAGCAATTCCCCGGCGAGCAGTCGCGCACCGCCGTGCAGATCGCGGTCGCCTACGCCAGGGACAAGACCGAGCCGAAGGAAAAGCTGGTGCTTTTGACACCGATCGTCATCGGCAAGGACAATCTCGACAAGGCGGAGAGGCTGGGCGAGACGAAGTAGGCGAAGCCGACGGGACAGCACCCCCCTCTGGCCTGCCGGCCATCTCCCCCTCAAGGGGGGAGATTGGATGTCACGTCGGCTTTCGATAGTTTTCGATCTTGCAGAAGAGGCGAAGCCAATGAAGCTGCCAATCTCCCCACTTGAGGGGGAGATGTCCGGCAGGACAGAGGGGGCGCTGTCCCGCCATCAATCGCAAATTGGGAGCAACCTTTGCCCGCGACTGAAGCCACTGCGCCTTCACCCTCTCCCGCCCTGCTCACCGTCGAGGGCGTGACCAAGCGCTTTGCCGGCGTCACGGCGCTGAACGACGTTTCGCTCGAAGTCCGCCCCGGCGAGATTCTCGGCCTGCTCGGCGAGAACGGAGCCGGCAAATCGACGCTGCTCAAGATCCTGTCCGGCGTGATGCCGCCGTCCAGCGGCCGCATCGTCTTCGACGGCGTCGAATTCAATCCGCACAATCCACAAGATGCCAAGCGCCACGGCATCGTCACCATCTACCAGGAACTCAGCCTGATCCCGACGCTGACGGTGGCGGAGAATATTTTCATCGGCCGCGCACCGCTCGGCCGGTTCGGGCTGGTCAGCTGGCGGAAGATGGAGGAAGATTCGCGCGCGATCATCGCCCGCGTCGGCCTCGACCTCGACCCGGCGACGCCGGTGTCGGCGCTGTCGGTGGCCGAGCAGCAGCTGGTCGAGATCGCCCGCGCGCTATCGCTGAAGAGCCGCTTGATCATCATGGACGAGCCGACCTCGGCGCTGACCGAAACCGAAGTGCACAGGCTGATGTCGATCATGGGCCGGCTGCGCAAGGATGGCGTCGCCATCATGTTCGTCACCCACCGGCTGGAGGAGGCCTCGGCGATCTGCGACCGCATGACGGTGCTGCGCGACGGCAGGCTGGCCGGCCATCTCGACCGCGAAGGCGGGCCGATCAAACTGCCGAAGATCATCGAGAAAATGGTCGGCCGCGCCGCTTCCGAGCTCTATGCCAGGCCGACGCAGCGCGACGTCGCCGGCGACGTCCGGCTCTCGGTGCGCGGCCTGCGCACGGTGCGCGATCCGCAGGCGCCGCACGCCATCGTGCTCGAAGGCGTCGATCTCGACCTCAAGGCGGGCGAAATCCTCGGCGTCGCCGGGCTCGTCGGCTCCGGCCGCACCGAGCTCGCCCGCGCCATCTTCGGCGCCGACCGCATTGCAGCCGGCACCATCATGCTCGACGGCAAGCCGATCGCGCCCGCCTCACCCGCCGACGCCATCGAGCTCGGCATCGGGCTGGTTCCGGAAGACCGCAAGCACCAGGCAATCTTCGCAGCACTCGCCATCCTCACCAATTTCTCGATCGCCGCGCTCGACCGCTACTCCAATGTCGGCTTCATGGCCGAGCGGCGAGAGCGCGAGGCGCTGGCGAACTATAGGAAGACGCTGTCGATCCGCATGGCCTCGCCCGAGCAGGCGATCGAGGGACTGTCCGGCGGCAACCAGCAGAAGGTCATCCTTGCCCGCTGGCTGGCACGCGACCCCAAGGTGCTGATCGTCGATGAACCGACGCGCGGCGTAGATGTCGGCGCCAAGGCGGAAGTGCACCAGATCCTGGTAGAGCTCGCGGCGCGCGGCATCGCCATCATGATGATCTCGTCCGAGCTGCCCGAAGTGCTTGCGGTGTCGGACAGGATCGTCACCATGCGACGCGGGCGCATTACCGGCGAGATGCCCGGTATTGAGGCGACCGAGGAGAAACTGATGGAACTGATGGCGCTCGACCAGAAGCAGGAAGCAACGCAATGACCAGCACGACCGAACGGAGCCAGCGCGGCGGCGTCAATATTGCGCGCCTGCTGATGAGCTTCGGCCCGCTGATGTTCCTGGCGTTGCTGATTGTCGTCTTCACCGTGCTGAAGCCGAGCTTCATCGACCCGATCAACCTGTTCAACATCATGCGCCAGATCTCGATCACCGGGCTGATCGCGCTCGGCATGACCTTCGTTATCCTTACCGCCGGCATCGACCTGTCGGTCGGCTCGCTGCTCGCCTTCTGCGGCATGGTCGCGGCGGTGGTGGCCAAGGGCGGCACCGCCAACACGCTGTCGCTGTCGACGTCTGGCACGCAAGGCTATGGCTGGTTCGCCGCGCTTCTTGCCGCCGTCGTCGTCGGTGCCGTGGCCGGCGGCGTCCAGGGCTTTGCCATCACCAGGCTGAAAGTGCCGCCCTTCGTCGTCACGCTTGGCGGCCTCACCGTGTTTCGCGGCCTGACCTTGACGATTTCCAATGGCGGCCCGATCTCCGGCTTCGACGCCTCGATGCGCTGGTTCGGTACCGGCCTGATCGGCCCGGTTCCGGTGCCGGCGATCATCTTCGCGATTGCCGCGATCCTTTGCCATATCGTGCTGCGCTACACACGTTACGGCCGCGCGGTCTATGCCGTCGGCGGCAATGCCGAGGCGGCACGGCTCTCCGGCCTGCGTGTCGACCGCATCCTGATCTCGGTCTACATCATCGTCGGCTTCTTCGCCGGCCTTGCCGCCTTCGTTTTGTCGGCGCGGCTCAACTCCTCCGAAGCCGTCGCCGGCATCGGCTACGAGCTGACGGTGATCTCGGCGGTCGTCATCGGCGGCACCTCGCTGTTCGGCGGCATCGGCAGCGTCGGCGGCACGGTGGTCGGTGCAGGACTGATCGGCGTGCTGCAGAACGGGCTGCAGTTCAACAACGTCTCGTCCTACACGCAAAGCATCGTCATCGGCCTGATCCTCATCCTCGCCGTGGCCTTCGACCGCTGGCTGAAATCGCGGGTGAGGCGGTGATGGCGGAGCGAACGCTGCGATGCCGTAAACTGCCCGGGAGGTGGCGATGCCCCAAATAAGAACCATGACCGAACAGGACGTTCCGGCGGTGTCGCGGCTGCTTGGAGGGTCCTGGCGACACACCTATTCGCCGATCCTGGGTGCCGAGACCACGGCACGGCTTTCGGATGAGAGGCACGCGCCGGAGCGGTTGGCGGCCGAGCTCAGGGACGACAGCAAGATGTCCTTCGTCGCCGAGCGGGCTGACGGGTCGCTCGCCGGTTATGCGATGGCCGCGATGGACGACAAAGGCGAGGTCATGCTCGAGCGGCTCCATATAGACAAAAGCGAGTACGGCACCGGCCTTGCCGCCGACCTGCTGCATGCCGTTCTTGCCGCCCATGCGGGTATTCCCAGCATCGCCCTGGAAGTGATCGAGGGCAACGACCGCGCAATCGCCTTCTATCGCAAGCACGGCTTCGAGGTCGTCGAGCGCCGGCCGGCTGCACACGGGGTGGGCGGCCATGCCTCGCTGATCATGCGCCGGCTGCTGCCGATGGCTTAGAGCCTTTCACGTTTTGATGGAAGCGTAGCCGGCGTTTGCGAAGTAGTTGTTGCATTCGGTTGCCTCGATCGTTTCAA
>NZ_JAMYUA010000094.1:0-5445 GCF_040322715.1 Mesorhizobium sp. M0106
CAGCGCAAGATCGTTCATGGTGGGTGTGGTCTCCGGGAAATGGTTCGGATCGGCTTAAGCAACCAAATCCTACGTCATTTCAACGATCAGATCCCGAGCAGCCAGTCAGTATTCGACCGTCGCTGGCGCCTCCGCCCACTGAGGCCTTGTGCTTCCTCCAGCGAGTCAAGCCGATCACCATGCGTGTCGCCAGTTCTGGTGCTCACCCACGTGCCATTTGCGATCTTGTGTCGGTGAGAGCACCGCAAGCACCTCCCCTGCTAGAGCGCAAGGCGGCTCGCGTCGCCGTGTTGTTACTATTCTTCGCTGTGGTCGGAGTTTTTTCCTTGGCTTCGGAATCGGGACATTCGGCTTTGCAAAAAAATAGGCCATCGTGGTCGATCGTCACGCCCCCGAGTTCGGCGGCACGATGGGACGACAACGGCAGCGCAAGCTCCATTTGCGCGAGGGGCTCGTCCCTTCAACTACTTGATGCATTTGCGCTTTGCGTACCTCCGTGCATGTTGCTCGATGCCAGGCGGAGATCTCCGTCTCAAACGATCGCGCATCGATGCAACGCCCACGCGTTGATCGCCATGATCGCGGCGATCGCTTTGCCGCGATCGCCGCCGCCGTTTTCGAGCACGACAATCATGCCGGCGGTTCGGCAGCGATGCGCATGCAAAAATTCACAGATGCATTCTGGCCAAATGCTAGCTGCCCAGCAAATGTCCGGCATTTCGCAAGGCCCCTAGGAAGAGACTGGCATGGCCGTTGGCATCGATCTTGGCCTGCATCGACAGGGGCATGCTGTGCCAGGTCTCCAAGGGCGCAATGAAATGTGAGAACGTACCGTTGACGATGCAATGGTGGGTAACAAGGCCCTGTCTGTCCAACGCCAGCACGCCGATCTGGTCGCCCTGATATCGGATGGCTGCGACCCGCTGGACCCCCGCATGACCGTCGACCCGCACGTCGAAAAGCAGGATGCCGCGGCTCCTGGTGGCTACCTCGGCGGCCTTTTCAGCGAAGCTTAAGGAGAGCGAGCGGACGCTTTCGACCGCCAGCCGTAAAACCATCAAATCCAGTTCATCCACTGCCATAAGGTACCTGCGCGCAACACATGGGTGATAGCAATCGACCACACCGCTTGTTCACAGATGTCGGCTCACGACCGATCATTCAGGGTTTGCCGGTCGTCCATTGACCGAGGGCGTGCTCCGGTTCGAACCGATCCTGAAGCGGAATGCGCTGGATCTACGGAACCCGAGGCCAAAGTTGCCGCGACAATTGATGTCGTGATCATTCCAGACATCTGCATCGGCGTCGCTGAACATCCCACTGGTAAGTCCGTTCTCTTGCGGCAAGCCCATCTTCGGGCCGTCTTGTACCTGAAACCCTCGCGGTGGCGTCCCTCGAAGCTCTGGACCGCCGGGCGCTTGATCGTCGAGAACTTTGTTTACGAAGGTCCGGACCTCCTGCAGAGCATATTCCGGTGCGCTCGCCTTTGAGCATTCCGCTGAAGCGTGACGTTTCGCTAGTCCGTGTTCCTTGCAGGCTCACCGCGAGGGCGCCTTGCACACAGCGGCACGTCAGCGCATGAAACTCGTCCCCCGTTCACTTCACAAAATGGATTTCCTGAAGTACTGGGCAGCGCAGAGAAATCTCCGGTCGCAGCCTACCCGGTTAAAACAAGGACCCAAAAATGAAGACTCTCGTCGTCTGCTCCGGCGGATTGGACTCCGTTACCCTTGCTCACAAGGTGGCAGCGGAGCACGAACTCGCCGGCCTCCTATCTTTCGATTACGGCCAACGGCATAGGAAGGAATTGGGCTTCGCCGCCCTTTGCGCGGAGCGACTGAGCGTCCCGCACCGCATCATCGACATCCACGAGATCGGCGGCGGCCTTTCCGGCTCCGCGCTGACCGATAATGTGGACGTGCCCGACGGGCACTACGCCGAAGACACGATGAAGGTCACGGTGGTGCCGAACCGGAACGCCATCATGTTGGCCATTGCCTTCGGCTTCGCCGCAGCGCACGGCGCTGAGGCGGTGGCGACGGCCGTGCATGGTGGGGATCATTTCATTTATCCCGACTGCCGTCCGGCCTTCATCGACGCTTTCCAGATGATGCAGGACCACGCGCTCGACGGCTACGCGGAGATTCGCATTTATGCACCCTATGTGAATCTCACGAAGGCGGACATTGTTAGGAATGGAGCAGCATACGGCACGCCGTTTGCGCAGACCTGGTCCTGCTACAAGGGCGCCGAGCGTCACTGCGGGAGGTGCGGGACCTGCGTCGAGCGGCGCGAGGCGTTTCATCTCTCTGGGCAGCCGGACCCCACCGACTACGAGGACTCCGACTTCTGGCTCGATGCGCTGCGAAGGAGGACCGCGTAATGTTCCGCATCACCAAGGAATTCCACTTCTCAGCCTCGCATCAGCTCACCTCGTTGCCACCCGATCACCAATGCGCGCGCCTGCACGGGCATAACTACATCGTTGAAGTGGAGCTTTCAGCGAATGGACTGAACGACAACGGCTTCGTGCGCGACTATCACGATTTGGCGCCATTCAAACGCTACATCGACGAGAGCTTCGACCACCGACATCTCAACGACGTGCTGGGACATGAGCAAGTCACGGCGGAATATCTGGCCAGACATTTTTATGAATGGTGCAAGGCACGCCTGCGCGAAACCTCGGCCGTGCGGGTGAGCGAAACGCCGAAAACCTGGGCGGAATACCGGCCATGACCGATACGCATCCCGCAATCCGCGTGAGTGAGATTTTCGGGCCGACGATCCAGGGCGAGGGCGTGCTCATCGGTTTGCCGACGGTCTTCGTCAGAACCGGCGGGTGTGACTATCGCTGTTCCTGGTGCGACAGCCTGCATGCGGTGGACAATCAATTCCGCCATGAATGGGAGATGATGTCCATTGGCGCGGTGTGGCAAAACGTGCTTGCGCTTTCCGGTGGCCGCCCGCTGATGGTGTCGCTGTCAGGCGGCAATCCGGCCATCCAGCCGCTCGGCGCGCTCATCGAGCGAGGCCATGGTGAAGGTTACCGTTTTGCGCTGGAAACCCAAGGTTCGGTGGCCAGGGACTGGTTTGCCGACCTCGACGTGCTAGTCCTCAGCCCAAAGCCGCCGTCAAGCCAAATGACGACCGATTGGGCCGCTTTCGAGGCGTGCCTCCAGGCGGCACAAGGCAGGCCGCAAGTCGTGCTCAAGCTCATTGTTTTCGACGAAAGGGACTACGCCTACGCGAAAGACGCCGCTGCGAGATTTCCGCGACTTCCGATCTATCTGCAACCCGGCAATCACACGCCGCCACGCCCCGCAAATGAAGACGCGCCTGTCGACCTTGACGGAATATTGAAGCGCATGGAGTGGCTGGTTGATAGCGTGACCCGCGACAGGTGGTTCGAAGCCCGTGTGCTGCCGCAGCTGCACGTTATGCTCTGGGGTAACAAGAGAGCCGTCTAGCCTGGGCCCGCTTTTCACTGAAACTGCGCCGGCGGATATTCGGGTGGACGGGTTGTCCCACGCTTGACGGCGCTGCCGGGGTGCTTGCGGACTTTCTGCCACCGGCACCAGGAGCGTGGCCAGCCGCTTACGACTCGGAATGTTGCCGAGGCTCGGTTTCGACGGGCGTCGGCTTGGCGCGAACCAATCAAAGGTTAGCGCGAGCCACGGGTGGATAGTGTGGTGGTGCGATGCGGCGGCGCCTGCTGCAGCTGGCAGGGTCCTTGCGGATTCTTGTTGCAAGGCCGAAGGGAGCTGTCGGCCGACAACCATGATCTGGCCAGGACGATTGTCGACTGCTTCCGATACAGAAAAGAGGCCGGACTCGACGTGGCGCTTCAGGGACTGCGAAATGGAATACGGCGCCGGAAGGCACGACCGGACGATATCGTCGCTATACCAAGACGCGTCTGGTCCGCTCCGAATCCTGTCTCGACACGACGGTCGCCGATCAACAGTGAAAAATGTAGCGCAATCGGTTCACGATCGACTGAGAACCATGACCGTTCCTCTGCGGTGCTCAGACTGCCGCTGAGTGCCTGGCCGTTCCACTTTCGAAATATTTGTCGAACTTTGCCGCGATGCTCCTGACAAAGGGCCGGCTTTCCGCAGGCACGACGAAGCGGTCACCATCAAGTTCAAGCAACCGCGCAGGATCTTGGAGGGCCGTGGAACTCGCTCGGACGAGAAGTCTTTGGCCGGCTTCGCCAAAGCGCTCCACCAGCTCAATCGCCGAGAAGGCGAAGTCACACATCAATCGCTCGATGATCCAGCCGCGAACACGGTCGTCGTCAGAAAGCGCGATACCCCGAACAGCGGCCAGCCCGCCATGAGCAACCATGCGTCCATACTCGGCGGTCGAAGGCATATTCTGTGCATAGCCCTGGCGAAACTGGCTGATGGACGATGGGCCGAGGCCGATCAATGTCTCGTAGCAGTCCTCGGTGTAGCCTTGGAAGTTCCGGTGCAAAGTCCCGGCGCGGGCCGCAAGCGCCAGCGCATCGCCGGGCTTGGCGAAATGATCGAGCCCGATTGCTTCGTATCCCTGGTCCATGATCGCCCGCGCTGCCAATTGCGATTGGGCAAACCGCTCCGCCGGACCCGGCAACCAGGCCTTGTCGATCATCGTCTGATGTTTCTTGAACCACGGCACATGGGCGTAGCCAAAAAGCGCGATCCGATCCGGTTCCAGGGTCAGTGCCTGTGCAACCGTGGAGGCGACGCTCTCCCTGGTCTGATGCGGCAGGCCGTAGAGCAGATCGAGATTGACGGATTCGACGCCGCGCGAACGAACGCCATCAACAACCGTCTTGGTCTGCAGAAAGGTCTGCTCGCGGTTGATCGCTTTCTGCACCTTCGGGTCGAAATCCTGGACGCCGAGGCTCGCCCTTGTCATGCCGATTTCGGCAAGTGCATCGAGGCGGGCATCGTCCATATCGTTGGGTTCGATCTCAACGCTGATCTTTGCACCGGGGAGAAACGTGAAGCTGTTGCGCAGGACGGTTCCCAGCGCCACGATATCTTCCGGTTTGAGCATCGTCGGCGAACCGCCGCCGAAATGAACCGCGCGAACTCGGCCCTTGCCGGTGACAAGACTGGAGACGGTGGCGATCTCGGCATGCAGTGAACGGAGATATGTGGTCACTGGTTCGTAGTGGCGCGTCTGTTTGGTATGGCACGCGCAGAACCAGCAGAGCCTGTCGCAATAGGGAATATGCAGGTAAAGCGATATCTCGTCACCACCTTCGAGCGCCTCCAACCAGCCTCGGTAAACGACGGCATCGACCCCCGCATGGAAATGCGGCGCGGTCGGATAACTGGTGTAGCGCGGGACGTTCTCGCCAAGTCTGGCAGCTAGTGGAATGAATGTGACGGTCGAGTCCGAATGTGGATTCCCGTCGGCGGTTTTGCGTGCGAGTCTTGAGGATGCGCACCG
>NZ_JAMYUA010000095.1:0-5417 GCF_040322715.1 Mesorhizobium sp. M0106
CGAACAGGGTGCGCACCTCCACCCCGAGCGACAGCCGCCGCAGCCGCTCCATCAGTTGCACCGCCAAGAGCGAGTGGCCGCCGAGTTCGAAAAAGTGGTCATGGCGTCCGACCCGCTCGACCCCGAGAAGCTCCGTCCAGATCTGCGCCAGAGCCGTCTCGATCTCGCCTTGGGGCGCCTCGTAGGCTGCCCGCGCATAGGCGTCGTCGTCGGGAACAGGCAGCGCCTTGCGGTCAAGCTTGCCGTTGGCCGTCAGCGGCAGCGCCGCCAGCCGCACGAACGCCGACGGCACCATGTAGTCCGGCAACCGCGCGCCAAGATGCGCGCGCAAGCCGCCGGCAAGCGCGCTTCCATCCCCGTCGTCCGATGCTGCCTCGGGGCCACACACCACATAGGCGACAAGCTGCCTGTCGCCGGCGCGGTCCTCGCGCGCCACCACCACCGCCTCGCGCACCCATTCATGCTCGATCAGCCGTGCGGCGACCTCGCCCGGCTCGATGCGGAAGCCGCGGATCTTCACCTGGTCGTCATTGCGGCCAAGGAACTCCAGATTGCCGTCCGGCAGGTAGCGCGCAAGGTCGCCGGTCCGATAGAGACGGTCGCCTTCCACAAAGGGGCTAGCGATGAACCGCTCCGCCGTCAGCTCGGCGCGGTTCAGGTAGCCGCGCGCCACCCCTGCCCCGCCGACATAAAGCTCGCCAACCGCCCCGAACGGCACCGGGGCGCCATGACAGTCCAGTAGATAGACCGTCGAATTGCGAATTGGTCGGCCCAGCGGAATCCGTTGCCGACCGTCGGAACCAGCAGGTACCGGATAGCAGAGACTGAAGGTCGTATTCTCTGTCGGGCCGTAGCCATTTGAGATCCGCAGTGTCGGATGTCGCTTCTGGCATGCTTTTACGGAAGCGGCGGAGACCTCTTCGCCCCCGACCAGCAGTTGCTGTAGCCGATCGGTACTCCGCCCCTCTCCGACATAGACGTCGAACAATCGGGCAGTCATCCAGGCGACGGTGACGCCTCGGTCCTGGATGATCTGGGCCAGCGTTGCGGTCGAGAGGTGACGTTCGGGATGGAGCACAACGCTGGCGCCATTCGCCAAGGCTCCCCAGATCTCGAACGTGGTCGCGTCGAATGTGGGCGAGGATGCATTGAGAAAGACGTCGTGCGGGGAGATCTCAACGAAATCGTTCCCAGCCGCCAAACGCACCACTCCCCGATGCTCGACCATGACGCCCTTTGGGGTTCCGGTGGAGCCTGAGGTGTAGATGACATAGGCGAGATGGCGGGATGTGAGGCCAAGGGCGCGCGGGTCGGGGTCGCAAGCCGGCAGCCCGGCCCAGGCTGGGGTGGCCGTATCCAGTTCGACCACGCTCACATCGGCCAGCGCCTCGGTGCCCAGTGCTGCGCGGCCGGCCGCATCGCAAAGCAGCAGCCGCGGCGCGGCTTCGCCGACAACCTGCCGCAGCCGCGCGCAGGGATAGGCCGGGTCGAGCGGCAGATAGGCGCCGCCCGCCTTCAGGATCGCCAGAAGCCCCACCACCATGGCCGGGCTGCGTTCCAGGCAGATCGCCACCGGCTGATCCGGCCTGACCCCGAGCCCGATCAGATGATGCGCCAGCCGGTTGGCCTGGGCGTTGAGCTCGCCATAGCTCAGGCGCTCGTCCTCGCAGACCACCGCCACCGCCTCCGGCGCCTGGCGCACCTGCTCCTCGAACAGCTCATGGATGCAGCGCTCCGAAGGATAGGCCGCCGCCGTCCGGTTCAGCTCCTCCAGCAGATAGCTGCGCTCGGCGGCCGGCAGGATGTCGAGCTCCCGCACCGGCTGCCCGGCGTCGGCCAGCACACCGCACAGCAAAGCTTGCAAATGCTGTGTCATGCGCTCGACCTGCTCCGGAGCCAATCGACTGGCGTCATAGTGCCAGCGAAAGCTACCATCCAGAGCGCAAACCTCAAACGTCAGCAACTCACCCGGCAAGGCTGCCTCGCACACCTTCGAGGCTGAGGGAACAACGCCAGCACTATCTTCTGCCGCAATCGCAATTCCAACCGGCCAGGGCCGTTGCGATCGTAGCGCCTCCACCCCCTTTAATGGCGGGCAGCGCCCGATAAGATCGCGCGCAAAGCTGTCCTGCTCCCTCAGTTGAGCAAATTCGGCCGCCACCGCTTTGCGTACTTCTTTGAAGTTATCGGCAAGGTCGATGGTGACTTCCATCGGCACGGCAGAAGCGATAACGGCCTCCACTGTTTGGACGCCGGCTCGCGAGGCTGTCGGCGCCGGCCTCCATCCCAGCTGAAGCTCTGCCTGGCCTGTGACGCGGGCCAGATAGATCAGCCAAGCCGTGACCAAGTATTCCACTCGATCAATGGCCGACAGCTCGGCCAAGACCCCTGGACTTAGCCACGAACTCGACTGCCATCTCGCCGGAGCTTCGATTGTGCCGGACGATAGGAAAGGCGGCTGCACTATTTTAAACTGCTCAAGCCGCTGCCGCCAGAAGTCCTCTGAAGGCGCTATCTCCTCATGTATCGCAGTTAGGCGTCGCACCTGATCTTCGCTCAAGACAGGAAGGGCCTCGCCTTCATCCAGATTGCAGCGGCTGGCGAGTGCTCGCGCCTCCAGAGACTGACCGTCCAAGCTGCCAAACCAGACGTCGACATCATGTGTACCCGTCGCCACACGCCAATGGCTCGGATGGATTTCAAGCAGGCGACCTGCCGCAAAGCCGGAGCGGCGAGGCAGCACCTCCAAGCGCCTGACGGCGACAACCTCTTCCCCTACGAGGGCCTTGCACAGACACAATGGATTGGGATGATACAGCCCAAAATCCAAGGCCCGCGTCATCGCTGACAGATCTTGCGCGGATCGCTCCCAACGCAGAATACCTGCCGCATCGGGACGCCGATGTCTGGGAAAGTAGCTTCTGTCTTCTAGTGCCTGCGGACGGGTACTGAGCTTGCCCCCCGCTATACCAATTAAAAGCTCGCGGAAGCTCTCGACAGCGGCTTCATAACATTTGAGGTTCAGGGTCAGTGCCGTATCAGCGGGCGTCACCAACAATTGGCGCTGAACCGCCACCTCACCCGTATCAACACCGTCAGCGATACGATGCCACGTGACGGCATGCTCGGTCTCTTGCGCCAGCAGAGCCCAAGACGTCGCGTGAGTTCCTGCATATCGCGGCAATGGACCGTCGTGGTAATTGAAAGCACCTCGACGCACTCGCCCAAACACATCCGGTGGCAATATGAACGGATTAGCAACAGAAAAAAGCCATTGCACCGGTTCGGTGTTTAGGAAAGTCGAGAGCTCTTCAACAGTTGCAACGCACAAGATGTTGGCGCCAGTCGCCCACGCTGCGAATATGGCGTCACAACACAGGGCCGCACCAATAACGTGGCCCATCTCCATCGCCAGCTGAACGCACCTGATAGCAAGTGTACCACTGCCAACAAAGACGCTGGAAGAGATCGATCGGGCTGCAGGTTGCCCATCCCTATTGCCTGGTTTGCAACCGTCTGCGCGCTCCGCAAGAGACCAATGTGCCATCTTACCCCAATCCACGCCACAGATCCGGCAAGTCCCGCCCCATGCGCCGCGCCACATAGCGGCCCAAACCTGTCACACCGGTTCGGATTTGCTCGGGGGTAGCCGCGCTGAACGCTAACCGAATCCGGCAGTCTTGAGAGTTATCCGACGCAAAGAACGACAGCGGCATAACAATGTCATTGTCACGCATTGCACACTCGGTCGCGCTCTCCGAGCCGAATCTGAAACGACGAGCAAGAGTTAGAAAGAAGCCGCCAGCGGGTCGATTCCACTCAATCTGATCCGAGAAAGGCGAAAACATACTGTCCAGCCGATACAGCATGACGTCGCGATTTGCGCGATACCAATGAAGCGCCGGCCGAATCCAGTCGCGGAGGCTTGCCCCCTGCTCTATCAAGAGCCCCGCCACGATCGCTTGTGTAATCTGGCTTGTATTGAGGCTAACGAAACTCTTGCGCTGGACCAGCCCTGCGATCCTGGCTCTGTGCCTTGGCAAAGCACAAAGCACATCCCGTCGCGAACCACGTCCGCACGTCACTCCAGTCTTCTTACCTTTAATCCGCAAACGACGTCTGAGCGTAAATCCAAGGACATCTTGAAAAAAAGAGATGTCCAATTTATGAACCGCCAAAGCAATGTGATCAATGCCACGTGGATTAGCATGGCGACTAACCGCGACGGCGCCTTGCAGAACACCATTAATCGGTGGGTTCGCAGGATCATTCACTTGAGGCTCCTTCAGAGGTCGCAATAAATCCAAAATCGCTTGCTTCCTAATGACATGAGTAACTTCGAGCATCCGCCGCCAATCCGTTTGGAGCGATCATCGGAGGATCTTCTGCTCAATCTGTTTGGCGCAAATAATGAGCCAAATAGAAAGTCGGTCATGGCGCTACGGCTGCTATGTCGGATATCAGACATTGTCGAATTTCAGACGACAACAGGCCAACGGCGCTGCACCCTTATTCACTCTGAAAAGGTTCTCGCCGGCCTGGGACGCCTGATCCACAGGCTGTCGGCCTCTACATCACGGCCCTCGCATCCGGCACGGCCTCTGGGGGCAAAAAATCCGTCTCGACCATCGAGCGCTGTCTTTCTTCCCTGACCTGAAATTATGCGCAGCGCGGCCAGCCTCTCGACCGCAAGGACCGGCACATCGCCGCCGTGCTCACCGGTATCCGCAACACCCACGCCTCGCCTCCCCTACAGAAAGAAGCAATTCTGCCCGAGGTTCTGATTGCCATGCTGCAGACGCTCGACCGTGGCACTTTGCGCGGCTTGCGTGATCGCGCCATGCTCTTCCTTGGGTTTGCCGGCGGCCTGCGCCGCTGGAGATCGTCGGGCTCGACGTTGCCAAGGATCAGACGGAGGATGGCCGCGGCTGGGTCGAGATTTTCGACAATCGTATTTTCGTGACGTTGCGCGGCAAGACCGGTTGGCGCGAGTCGAGATCGGTCGTGGCTCATCGTACGCCACCTGCCCGGTGGTCGCCCTGCAGATATGGCTGTGAACGAGGCACTCGCCCAGTGGGTGAGAAGGAAATAAAAAAGGTTCAAGCACCGAAAAACTGCTGCGACATACTGGCTTGGAAGGCTCGCTAAGCGCGATCCGGACATCCTGTATTTGTGGAAGATAGGTGTCCGACCAACGGCTGGAAAATAGAAGCCGGATGACGTGAGAGTGTCATGTCCGGTTTCGTGAGCGCGGAGAGGTGAAATTCTCTCCGCTACTCGACTGCCCCGTTTTGTCCGCTGGGATGAGGCGGTCAGATCTCAGGCGATAACAATACCTCATCGAGCACAGCGAGCGCTGTATCCAGACTATCGGCGGCCGACGCTTCGTAGTCAGGCATGATCATCAACTGCGTTAT
>NZ_JAMYUA010000096.1:0-5305 GCF_040322715.1 Mesorhizobium sp. M0106
TTCTGTCCTCGAATGGCATCCCGAACCCCCTCGCGCAAAAGCGCAAAACTGTTCGCGATGTCCTCGCACATCTGTTCGCGATGTCTCCGGTCCAAACACCCTTGTGGGAGAAGGTGGCCGAGCGAAGCTCGGTCGGATGAGGGGTGTTCCAGGGAACGCCGACGCCTCATTTCTTCCAACACCCCTCAACCGTCTCGGCGCTGCGCGCCGATCCACCTTCTCCCACAAGGGGAGAAGGAGGCGCTACTACCTCACCCTGCCGACATCCGCGCCAGCTGCAAATCGACAAACTGGATGCCCCGCGCGGCCGTGCGCGCCCATTCGGAATTGGCGTCGAGCTCGAGATAGCGCACCCAGCGACGCCGCGCCTCGGCGAGATTGCCGGCGTCGAACTCCAGCCTGGCAAGGTTGAATACCGCATCGGCATAATCAGCGTCCAATGCGATCGCCTTGAGCAAATGGCGGCGCGCCGACGCCACCCGCCCCTCTTCGCTCATCAGCCCGGCGAGATTGAACCAGGCCTCGACGAAGCCGGGATCGAGCTTTATCGCGCGGGCATAGTCGTGCGCCGCCTCGGCCGCGTGGCCGGCGGCGCGCAGGCAGTTGGCGCGGTTGAAGGCGGCGATGGCATCGCTTGGGTCGATGGCCAGGCAGCGCTGGTAGAGCGCCGCCGCCTGCTCGTGGTCTTCAGCCCCTTCCGCCGCCTCGGCATCGGCGAACAGCTCTTCCAGCGTGTCGTCATCCTGCGTTCCCAGATCGAACAGCAGCTGGCCGTCGAGTTCGCTCTGGCCGCCCTCGAGATAGATCGCATCGGCCCGCCCATGCTGTGAGCCGACGGCGAGCGACTTGGCGGTGAGCGAGGCGACCGGGCCCGACCGGTGCACCGAGCGCGCAATCGCCCCCCAGGAGGCGCCACCGGCGACCAGGCCGGCATATTTGCGGGCGAGGATCAGGTCGCGAAAGGAATACGGTTCGCAATCATGCTCGAAGGCATCGAACAGCGACAAAAGGTCGAGATCCTCGCCGGTCAGCCGCGACTGGTCGATCAGCGACTGCCGCGACAGCGCCGAAGCCTCCGGCGCTTTCATCAGGCCGAGCAGGCGCAGGAAGCCGTTCTCGCTGACCAGCTTGCGCCCGGCTGCGCGCTCGGTGACGACGCGGCGCTCAATCTCGGCATCATCGGCCTTGGCGAGGAACGTCCGCCCGAATACCACATGGGTGGTCCGTCTGGTGACTCCGCGCCGCAATTGGCCCTGCCGGCGCGCGACCTCGCGCGCCGCCATGCGAAGCGGAAACGCCGCGAGCGCGCCGATAGTGCCGAAGATCGTGCCAGTGGGCGCCGTCACCCTTTGCTCTTACCGACGGCCTGCAGCAGATTGGCCTTGAGCGGGTTTTCCTTGGCGCCGCCCTTGGCGGACTTTGCTTTGGCTGCCGGTTTCGTCGCCTCATCGGCCTTGCTCTTCGACTTGGCCGGCGGCTTGGCCGATTGCGACAGGCTCGCCTTCAGCGCATCCATCAGATTGATGACATTGCCGCGCTCGGGTGCCGCCGCGATGATCGGCTTGTGGCCCTTGAGCTTCTCGCGGATCATTGTCATCAGCGCGATCTCGTAGCGGTCCTCGTAATTCTTCGGATCGAAGATGGTTTCCTTCTGCTTGATCAGCGCCTCGGCCAATTGCAGCATTTCGGGATCGGGGTTTCCGGCCGGGATATTGCCGAAATACTCAGCCGTGCCACGCACTTCGTTCGGATTCCTCAAGGTGCAGACGAACATGCCGTTCTCGCGCGCGCCGATCGTCACCACGCGCTCGCGGCTGGACAGCACCAGGCGGGCGATCGCCAGCTTGCCGGATTTGCGCATGGCTTCGCGCAGCACGGCGAAGGTCTCCTCGGCCATTGCGCCGTCCGGCGCCAGGTAATAGGGCGCGTCCTGATAGATGACGTCGACCGAATGCTCGTCGACAAAGGCCTCTATGTTCATCGTATGATTAGATTCGATGCGTACCGCATCGAGATCGGAGTCCTCGATGATGATGTACTGCTTGTCCTCGTATTCGTAGCCCTTGACCAGGTCCGAACGCTCGACCAGCCCGAGTTCGGGGTCGACCGGCTTCATGTTGATGCGGTTGTGCGTCTTCTTGTGCAGCTGGTTGAAGCTGATGCGCTCGCTGGCGCTGGTCGCCGGATAGAGCCGGACCGGACAGCTGACCAGACTGAGCTTGAGGTAACCTTTCCAACTTGCCCTGGGCGCCATGAAATACTCCTACGCGGCCTTGTGCTGTCGAACTGTTCGCAGCGTTCATTCGTCCGGAGGACGAACGGGGCTGCCGAAATCCTACATTGCCCCTTACAATACCGCCAAATCCCTAGCGAAATCTTCCATCTCGGCTGAGGGGTCGGCGGTGGGACCCGGCGCGAAGATTAATTCAAATTTTCCGGAGCGTCGATGGAGTCTGGAGCCGCGCTCGCAGAACTTGGTTCCTCGCCCCCATGGAATGGGGGAGAGGTGGCTCGGCGAAGCCGAGACGGAGAGGGGGAATGGCGCCCCTTCGCCCACAAGAGAATCTCTTCCTCCGCCGGCGAAGACCCCTCTCCGTCCGCTACGCGGCCACCTCTCCCCGCTTTCGCGGGGCGAGGAACCCTAGTTCTGCAAAGCCCGCTTACTTGACCACCGGCAAATCCCTGGCGAAATCTTCCATGTCGGCCCAGGGATCGCCTGACGTCGCCAGCAGGCCCGGCAGCGACGAATAATTCAGATCCTGCGGAGCGTCGATGGATTCCAGATCGCTCCAGCTCACCGGCGTCGAGGCCGGCAAATTGGTGCGGGCGCGGAGCGAATAGGGAGCCGCAGAAGTGTGGCCGCGCGCATTGCGGTGATAATCGATGAAGATACGCCGCTTGCGGTTATCCTTGCCCATGGTGGTGGTGAAAGTGTCGGGCGCGGTGGCGGCAAGATGCGTCGAGATGGCGCTGGTCGCCTGGTGCAATTTCTTCCAGTTCTGCTTTTGCGTCACCGGTACTGATATGTGGATGCCGTGGCCGCCGGACGTCTTGGCGAACGGCACCAGCCCTAGCGCTTCCAGCTCGCCCTTAATGTGCACCGCCGCCTCAACCACCTCGCGCCAGGCGATCCCCTCGCCCGGGTCGAGGTCGAAAACGACCAGGTCCGGCTTGTCGAGCCGCGTGCGATGGGTGCCCCAGGTGTGGAACTCGACGACACCGAACTGCGCCAGCGCCAGATAGCCCTTGGCGTCTTCTACGGAGAGATAAGATTTGGTCTCGCCCTCCGAATTGGTCGCCTCGAAGGTCGCCACCGATGACGGCATGCCGGTGAAGGCATGGCGCTGGAAGAAACAGTCCTGCGGCCTGCCGGTCGGGCAGCGCACCAGCGACACCGGCCGGCCGAGAATGTGCGGCAGCATGAAATCGCCGACCAGCGCGTAGTAGACGGCAATGTCGAGCTTGGTCGGGCCGGTCTTGCCGAACAGCCGTCGCGTCGGGTTGGTCACCCAGATGGTGGCGAGATCGGCCTCGGCGATCAGCCGCTTGCGCTTGGCCGACACCGGCGTCGACAGGCCGACGTCGCGCAGGCCGCGGAACACCGCATGGCGCAGCGCATTGTCGGTGGTCCGGTTGGCGTAGTGGATGTGCGCCGAAAGCAGCGGCCGCACCCAGTTCATCTCGCGCATGATCTCGCGCGGAACGCCTTCCGGCGCGGACGCCCCGGCGCGCAAAGGCTCCAGCCGGGCCAGCAATTCGGTGGCGGTGGCGGCATCGAAGCCGGTGCCGACCTTGCCGCGATAGTGCAATTCGCCATCCTCGAATTCGCCGAGGCCGAGTGCGGCCAGCCCCTCGGCCGCGTCGGAGACAGTGTAGCCGGCGATAACGAAATCGCCGGTCTGAAGCGCCTTGGTCTTGGTCCAGGTCTTGGTACGGCCGCTCTGGTAGATTGCCGTGGCGCGCTTGGAGACGACACCCTCGAGCCCCATCTCGGATGCCTGGTCATAAAGTGCCTGGCCGTCTCCTTCGACATGATCGCTGAGCTGGATGGCCGAATTGGCGCCGAGACCGGACAGCAATTGCGAAAGCAGCGCCTTGCGCCGGCGGAGCGGCGCTTGTCTCAGGTCCCAGCCGTCGAGATACAGGAGATCGAAGGCGTAGAAGTGGAGCTTGTTGCCGGCGCCTTCGGCCAGCGCATCCTGCAAAAGGGCAAAGCGGCTGATGCCCTTGGCGTCGAGCGCGACGACCTCGCCGTCGATGATCGCCTCGCGGCACGGCAGCCTGGCGAAGGCAAGCGGCAGGTCGCCATAGCGCTTCGTCCAGTCGAGGCCGGCGCGGGTGATCAGCCTGACTGCGCCGTTAGCGAGATGCGCCATGGTGCGGTAGCCATCGAATTTGATCTCGTGCAGCCAGACTTCGCCCGTTCGGGCCGCTGGGTCATCGCCGCCCGGCGGCTTCGGAACCTGCGTAGTCAGCTGCGGCTCGATGCGGGTGGGCGGCGGCGCCTTGATGGCGCCTGGCAAAGCACCTGGCTTCAGCACCACCGGCTTGGCAGGCTTGGCGGCCGGCTTCGGCGTTGCCACCAGTTCCTCGATGCGGCGTCCGGATTTGACACTTTCCGGCCGGGCTTCCAGTATGTCGAGCTTGGCGTCGGCGGCGAGATCGCGCTCCTTGAACAGCAGCCAGTTCTTCTTGCCCTCATCCTCGCCGGGCTTCGGTTTCAGCCGCGTCAGCATCCAGCCGCCATTCAGCTTTTCGCCGGCGAGGCGGAACTTGAAGGAACCGGTGCGCAGGCTCTTCTCGACATCGTCCATCGGCGCCCAGACGCCGGTGTCCCAGACGATCATCGGCCCGCCGCCATATTCGCCTTCGGGAATGACACCTTCGAAGTCGATATACTCGAGCGGATGGTCCTCGGTCTCGACCGCCAGCCGTTTGTCGGCGGGGTTGAGCGACGGGCCGCGCGGCACCGCCCAGCTCTTCAGCACGTCGCCGACCTGCAGGCGCAGATCGTAGTGATCGGCGGTGGCGTGATGCTTGTGGACAACGAAACGATTGCCCTCACCGGCAACCAGACCGCCGGCTGGTTCCGGCGTCCTCGTGAACTCGCGCTTGGCGCGATAAGCCTTGAGCTTCGAAGGAGCTGGCATGGACTAGGCGCGGGTGGTGGGCAAAAGCAACGAGCGCCGCATCAAAATCCCATCGCAGCGGCGCTCCAATGTCACGGCATGATGGGGTGGACGGCGCCCGACGGCATCGGATGTGCCAGAATGAGTTCGTTGAGATCTCAAACAAGGGAGCCGTC
>NZ_JAMYUA010000097.1:0-5184 GCF_040322715.1 Mesorhizobium sp. M0106
TCATGAGCTCGCATGCGGTCGAGGGAATCCGGCTGGATATGAAGGTGGATACATATCCCGTGTCAATAAACGTCGCCATGCCGGCGGGGCTGGTCGTGAACGAATTGCTGACCAATTCACTAAAGCATGCCTTCCGGGGGCGCGACGGCGGCACGATAACGCTGCACAGCGTCGTCGATGGCGACGGCTGCCGGGTTATAGTGGCGGACGACGGAATCGGCCTGCCGGAAGGCGAGGTGTGGCCCAAGCCAGGCAAGCTCGGAGCGCTGATCGCGCGATCGCTGACCGAGAACGCCAAGGCGCAGTTAGCTGTCGAGTCCAGCGCCAACAAAGGGACGAAGGTGACCATCGTTTTCAAACGGTCGGCGGCAGCAAGCTGAAAGACTGCTGTCGAACATAAAGGGCTAGCGGCTGGCTCATGTCGCGGCTTTGAGCAGGTGCCCGCAAATAGGCCCGGACGCGCTTCGCGGCCTGCTTCGTATGATCGAAATCTTCAATCGAAGGGCCGCCAGCTGCATTCCGCGGGAGAAGCAGGATGGAGTAAGCCGGGCGTTTCCCTCGCTTGGCTGGTCCAGCGTGACCGGCTTCAAGACAGCGGCAGGTAGCGCAGCGAATATTCTCTCTCAGCTCCATTGTTCGCCAACAAGACTGCTTGTTCCCGCAACACCATTTTGCCGGAGTTCCGCAGCCCGGGACCTGAGCGGAATTTACACCATTGCGGTCGATTGGCCGATGCTCGCCAAGCCTTGACAATTGTTCTATGCTCTCCTTGGCACGGCATGGTGGTGATTGCGACACGGAAGGCTGTTGTCCTGGTGGGGGTTCAATGTTCGAAGTCGTCGGAGACTGGCGGAAAACGGGCTCGAGAAGCTGGTTAGCCCTAAACACCCTTGGCTTGTTCGTCGCGCTATCGGTGCTGTTATTGCCTGGGCTGGAAAGCGCGAATGCACAGACGAATTGGACACTCGACCCGACGGCCTCCGTGCTCACCTACCAGTCGGTCAAGAAGAACACGATCGTCGAAACCAACAAGATCAGGAACATAGCCGGCACTCTTTCGTCGACGGGTGAGGCCAAGATCACGTTCGACCTCAACTCTGTCGACACGGGTGTCGACCTTCGCAATGTCCGCATGCGGTTCCTTTTCTTTGAGACATTCAAGTACCCGTCCGCCGAACTGACCGCAAAAGTTGACCCTGGCGCATTTGCCGACCTGGCGACCAAGCGAAGGGTCAAGGCAGTGCTGCCATTCCGCCTCAACCTGCACGGGGTCGACAAGGATTTCGAGGCCAATATCGTCGTGACCATGATCAGCGACAGCATGGTCTCCGTCGCTTCGGAGACGCCTGTTGCCGTACATGTCGAGGATTTCGGACTGCTGCCGAATGTCGACAAGCTACAGCAGGCCGCCAATGTGACCAACATTGTCCCGACCGCTTCCGTGTCTTTCGATTTCGTTTTCAACGCCGGCGGCAGCAAGCCCGCGGCCGTGCAGACGATCGCTGCAAGTACTGCCGACGTCGGGCCCGTCGCCACCGATGCCGCGAAAGCGAATTTCAGTGATGAGGAGTGCCTCAACCGGTTCGCGGTGCTCTCCCGCACTGGGGCCATCTACTTTCGGTCGGCGAGCGCGCGGCTCGACAACCAAAGCCGTCCGCTGCTGGCAGAGGTGGTTGGCGTGGTCGGCAAGTGCCCGGGCCTGAAGGTAGAGGTTTCCGGCCACACCGATTCCGATGGTTCGCCTGTAACCAACAAGCTGCTGTCGGAGCGCAGGGCCCAGGCCGTTGCCGATGCCATTGTTGCCGCGGGTATTGCACGAACGCAGATCACGGCAACCGGGTATGGCGAGGAGCGGCCCGTTGCGACCAACGATACGCCGAAGAACAAGGCGCTCAACCGGCGGATCGAGTTTTCCGCCACCAAGCTCGTCAACTGAGGAAGGGCCTTTGTTCCGGCGGGGCTTCGATCTGATTGCTTGGTTTATTGGTGTCCTAGGCGCGATCGGGCTGGTGATGCTCGCGCTGTTGTTGACCTTGACGGCGGCCAACGCCGAACGCCGTGTTGCTCTGGTCCTTGGCAACTCCCAGTATCAGCATGCGCCGGCGCTGACCAACCCGGTACACGACGCGCAGGCTGTTGCCGAACGTCTCAAAAACCTGGATTTTGACGTCGTCTCCGGTTTCGATCTGACCAAATTGCAGACCCAGACGACGATTGCGCAGTTCGCAAAGCAGGTTCGCGGCGCCGACATTGCCCTTTTCTTTTACGCCGGCCACGGTTTGCAGGTTTCAGGCAGCAACTACCTGCTTCCGGTCGATGCCGCATTGGAAGACGAGACCTCGCTTGATTTCGAGGCGGTGCCTGTCGAGTTCGTTTTGCGGCAAATGTCGCGCGAGACCAGTATAAGACTGATTTTCCTCGATGCCTGTCGCGACAATCCCCTGGCCGAAGTGTTGGCAAAGGCCGCCGGCGTCAAGGGAGCGAGAAGCGGGCTTGCCGAAATCCCGATCGAGAATGGCGGTGCGGGTACGCTGGTCGCCTTTTCCACCAGTCCCAATCAGGTCGCCTATGACGGATCGAGCGAACATTCGCCATTCACGTCCGCGTTGCTTGCCCATATCGGGGCTTCGAACATCTCGATCACCGACGCGATGAACATGGTCACCGCCGATGTTTTCAAAGCAACCGCCGGCAAGCAGCGCCCGTGGATCAATGTCTCGCTGACCACCGAGGTCGTTTTGCACAGAGTCGATCTCAACGCGCCGCTGATCGTCGGCGAAGCGACGGCTCCGCAACAAGCGGAAGACGGCTCGGATGGGCGTAACGCCACCGCAAATTCGTCAGGCGACGATGAGGCACAGCTTGCGCTTAATGTCCTGCGGCAGAAAATCCCGAAACTGGCTTCGGACGATCCGATCTTTTTCGACCGACCTATCTATTTTGGAGATCCAGCAATCGACGGCAAGAGTATCGCCGAGCTGATCACGGGCAAGCCGCTCTTCACTCCCGTGGAAGGGCTCGACAAGGCGGTGTGGGAGGGCAAGCACTGCAACGGCTGCCATGAGTGGAGTGAGGATCGGCTATGCGAACAGGCGAAAAATTTCGCCGCCAACGATGTCTCCGTTCTACGCCTGCAACATCCGCTTGGGACACGCTTCAAGGTGGCGCTGGCCAAATGGGCGCAAGGCGGCTGCAAGTGAGATCTGGGCCCTTCGGTTCGAACACCCCTGGCCAAACAAGACGATGGAGCTGCGTCTATTGGAATGGTTCGGGTCTAATATGCATCCGCCGATTGGCGCTGCGCCTCGATGTCGGCCAACTGGAGGCCCATTTCGACAAAGGCGGAGAGAACGGCAAAGCGGTCCGCCAGTGCGACGCGCGCCAGCCCTGCTAGAACACCGGCATTGACTGCATGGGCGGCAGGATGTCGCTGCAAGGCCGTTGGCGCGGCTGCGCCGACGACAGATCCGGCAACGCCAAAACCATTGTCACCCCATTCCGCAGCCAAGGCAATCCAGGCGCCCGGCGTTGCCGGCGGGGTTGCCGCAGCCTCGCTCACTGCGGCGCGATGGCCGGGACTGTCCGGTTCGCTGACCCAGTCGCGAACAAGCGCGAGCAGCTCTTGATCTGCCTTATCGAGCAGTTCGCTCAGATGCCCCAGGCATTCATGGGCCCACCAGACCGCAGCCCGATCAGGAAGCAGGTAGGCACAAAACGTGATCGCCTCTTCGGGAATGGGCCCGGCGAGGAGATCGCGGCAAAACTCGATCGAACGCTGCTCGGTTGGAAGGGCTCTCATGTCTCTGGCGACAGCGGGACAAGCCACAAAAAGATCCCGTGCCGTTTTGAATCGGAGCCCATTGGCCATGACGCCACGCTTTCATCGAGGACCAGTCGGTACTCAAGCCCCCGGCGTGGCGCCGGTCAAGTCTCAACTCGTGGTGACGGAGATCGGCCGACACAGCCACAGGCTCGTCGTTTATTGACAGACAAGTGCGTGGGAATTCGGTATATTCACGCTTGGTAATATCGGATGCTCAACAGGAGTAACCGCTATGCGGTGGGCCAGTTTACCCTTGGTGTTGGCGGTCGTGGCTTTCTCGACCCATGTTTCCGCCGACCCTATCCAGAAATCAGAAGACATCGTCAAGTTTTTTGCTGGCGCGGCCGACCTCGGCAAGTCTCGGGGGATTTGTGTCGGCACCGAGGAGCAGTGCAAGACCAAGGCAAAAGACGGGCCGGCCGACAAATCCAGTCTCGACATGCTGATCAATTTCGGGCTGGATTCGGCCGAACTCGACGCGACCGCACGCGCTGAACTCGAGGAGTATGCCAAGGCTCTGAAGGACAGCCGGATCAGTACTTTCCACTTCGTCGTCGAAGGCTACACCGACGCTTCCGGTCCGGAGCACTACAATGAGCGGCTGTCGCAGCGACGAGCGCAGTCGGTGACGTCCTTCCTCACATCCAGTGGCATCGAGGCTGACCGCATCAACGCAATCGGGTTGGGCGAAACGCATCCGCGTAGCTCCAATCCATACGACGCCGTCAACCGCCGCGTGGAAATGCGTATAAAGGCCGAGTAGCGTACGCTGGTGCATGCCGCCAGAAACTGTGCAGCAGTGCGTCAGGAACTGCGCGGCAAGCCCAGCGGCAGGCCAGGCGAATAGGCTTGGAACGACCCCGGTCAGTTCTTGAGCACGCGGCCCACCATCACACCGGAGCAGGATCCGTCCGCCGCACCATGGTCTTGCGCAACCGCTGTTTCTGAACGACCTGTTGTTGTTGCGACGTTTCTGCGTCACCCGACCGCTGGGTGCGGACGCTCTGCGCAACCTGCTTTTTCGGCTGCGTTGCACGGGCTTGATCGGCGCATATCCGGCACGCACGGCTCCATCATCGGATCTGTCTGAACCTCGAGGAATGCCAATTGCTCGCGCGTCAGATACGTGGTCGGCGGAAGACCATTCTTCCCTTGCCAGATGCCGATTGCCCGGCGGGTCTGCGGACCTATGTTTCCGTCTATGCGGCCCAGTCCGTTGCCCAACCCCTCGATGCGCAGTTGCAGGTCGATGCGGCTCTGGCGGTCAAGACAGATCGAGTTGTGTGCGTCAAGTTCTGCAAAATGGCGTGGCATTGCGGTGACGTCGGCGTGTCCGCCGCGCAGCCCCCGTGTTTAGCGGA
>NZ_JAMYUA010000098.1:0-5089 GCF_040322715.1 Mesorhizobium sp. M0106
ACGGCTCGGGGCCGATGTGGATCGCTATTCCTTCATCGCAGTGGACTTCCACCACCTACTCCTTGCCGGTCTCCCGGCGCACTAATTTTGGAATGTACACCCTAGAAGGTGCGCTTGACGGATCGGCGAGGTCCGGTTTTGTAGAGGTTTGTCGGAGCGCTTCTTTATCTAATCGGAGCGCGACAAGGCAATCGAGATCACATTGTCAGTATCTGTTTCAGGTAGCTCGAACAGCATTGGCAAAAATTCCCCGCTCGGGCGGCGTTCTCATGATCACCGTCCCTAAGCGAGCTCGGACTTTACGACTTTCCAGGATACCTATGGCCCCGACGCAGCGGGTGGAGCTATCCGTCACTTCCCTACACCCTGTGCGCCGCCACCAATCTCGCGTAGAAAGCCACTGGCCTAACCCGGCCCTGCGAGGCGAGAAACTCCATGCGAATAGTGTTGCCTGTCCTGTTGTTCGGCGCCGCCCTCGCCAGCCTGTCGCCCGCCAAGGCAGCGGCCGGCGATTGCGGCGATGCCGCCGCGCTGGTGCAGCAGGCCTATCCCAAGGCCCGAAAGAGCGCCGACGGCACCTCGTTCACGCTTGAACCTCATACCAGCATCGCCTTGACGCTCCCGGGGAGCGATGCGCCGTTCGGCCTGGTCTGCAAGATTTGGCCCGCCGATGTCGACCTGCTGTTGGTGGCTGTGCCGCTGATCGACAGCGCTAACGGCGACCACCTGCATGTCGGCGATATCGAGCTTCTGGTCGTCGACAGGAATACGCTGCGTGTGCGCCAGCGCCTGCTCCAGCCCGGTCTGATGACCGACGACGCGATTGTCATCGAGAAGGTGGACTTCGACACGGGCCGCTATGCACTGGCCCCTGGGGTAACCGCCTTCGGCCTGAGCATCGAACTGGCACACCATTCGCTGACCGCTCCCTTCACTGAAACCGACCTGCGGCTCTACGCTCTCACCGGCGATACGCTACGCGTGGTGCTCGACGGCCTCGTGGTGGCCGGCTCTGGCGCCGATAGCGATGGTAGTTGCGCCGGATACTTTCATTCCAGCCAGGTCAGCCTAGCGATGAGCCCGGCGCGCCACCACGGCTATCATGACATCATTGCGGTCGAGCGGACGGATACCGATAATCCCTCCCCCGACCAGAATGGCGAATGCCGGTCCCATCCCGGCAAGCCTGTGAAGCGGACCTACCGGATGCGCTATGACGGCAGCCGCTATGCGGTTCCCGCGGCACTCAGGGTGATGGGGTTGTGACGCGGCCGCACACGTCCCTGCCGGGGTTCGCCAATGTGATCAATTCCAGTTGAAAGGGTATCGACCATTAATTCTCTCGTGGTAGGAGGCGCTCAAGGGGGCTCTTCCCAAAGGAGCTGATGATTTGTGGTGGTCAAGATTCAAAAGGGGTTTTGCCGGAACGTGGGACGACAGACTTGACGGGCTATTCTCCGCAAAGGTCGACTACGCCGGAAAATCCATTCTCGATGTTGGCTGCAATATGGGTGTTGTCGCCTATGAGATATCCAAGCTGAAACCCAGTTCGATCCACGGGATCGACATTGCCAAGCCGCATATCGAGACCGCAAAGATGTTGTTGAGCGGCTCCCCGGTACATGCCCGGTTCGATCGCCTGAATCTTGGCAGCCGGCGCCTCGGCAATATCCTTCTACCGAAATACGATATCGTCCTGCTGCTGGCCGTCTATCAGCACATGCAGCGCAACATCGGCCCAGGCAAGGCGCGAAGGGTGCTTTCCAATATTGTGAGGCGCACCTCGAACGTCGTTGCCCGCGTTCCGCCTGGAACGGATGGCGAATTCATCGAAACGCTTTCTGACGAGGGGTTCCAGGTCAAGAGCACTCACACATCGCCTCTTGGTAGTCATGTGCTCGTGCTTGAGAAACCTGCCTTCGGAAATCCGCAGCCATGATGACACATTGCTTGTGGTAATCTGCCTCTTCAACATCCCATGTGCCAGCAGCGGGCGCAGACCCGCTGCTGCCTGCAACTCGGCCCGGGCAACGCCGTTTCGCCGGCAGAAAGCATCTTGCGGATGGACCTCGCGACAATGCCGTTGATATTGAGGGCCGCGGCTGCGGTGTTCTCTGCCACTGCCTTGACAGACTGGATGCGCCCGTTGGCGTAGGTGACGAATACCAAGTTGGCCGTCACGGCGAGAGCACCGGCCGACCCACCTGCGGTCAGCGCGCCGCCGGTGTCGAAATTCAGCCATGTGCGTTATCAGCTCGCAGGCGCCCGTCCAGCGCTCTGGCTCAGGGCGCCGGGCGAGTGAACAGGGTTCGGAATAGCTCCTCAGCACGCCGCAGTCCTTCATCTGTCAGAAACACTGACTTCGCCTTGTTTGCCGGATTCGCGATCAGCCCCTTCTCGTGCAAGCGATCCAGAGCATTCCAATCCAACCCCTTCCAGGCGCGCCTCTCTTCATGCAGCGTCAGCCAAAGCAGGCCCATAACGGCATCGTCGATCTTGTCGGTGTCGATCTCCATGCAAGCAGTTTAACACGCGAAAGCGCCTCTGCCACGATCCACACCGGATGGTTACTCCCTGCCACGAGCGTTCGCCTGAAAACAAGTGCCTCACTCAGGCGTCGCGTCCGCGACGGCGTCATTGGGGGGCGACGAGCCGGGACGGGATCGAGTTCATCATGGTGCCTAAGCGGCCGTAGCAGCGTTGCCGCTGGCAATGAAACGCGAATTGGCGAAATCCTCGTCGTCGCTCTGGTTGCGCTTACCGCAGGCGAGCGGCTCACCATTCAGGTGCGCGTCATGCTGCCGGCAGCGCGCGTCACCCCGCCGCGGTGAACCATTCCATAGTGCGACCGACGCGCGGATACGTTTCGCGGGACACTTTCTTCTCCGACGCGCTCTCCGACCGCAGAAGTCCCAACCTTGCCAGAGGTGAATTTTTGACCCCTGAGCGGTTAATCGCGGAGCGCATTCCGGGCCACAACCGACTTTGCGACATCCCTCCACTGATTCACTGCCCGTCCAGCGCCAGAATGCGAAATCCGCTGTGAGGGTCGGGGCTTCGCAACAACCGCTCAAGGTCGTTCCGAATTGCAGGGCTGACGTGTTTTCATCGAGCCAAGACTGACTCTGGTACCGTGCCGGGAATGAGCTATAGTTCACATACTAAGGCGGCCGGGCGCTTGCACAATGGCTGGACTGGGTGAACAGATTGCGCGTCAGCAGCGCACCATGGGACCGCTCCTGGTGGCGGCAGTGGTCATCGGCCTTGTCGGTCTGCCCGTCGCAGCCTGGCTCGACCTCCGAGACTTATCGGAACGGATGCTGCGCAGGCAAGCCAGCGAAATCAGCCGCATCATCGACGAAATGCGCGGATTCTACGGCAGCGACGTCGTGGGACGCGTGCTGCAAGCTAACGGCGCCGTGACTGCGACGCACAACTACCGGGACGTGCCAGGCGCGATCCCTATTCCAGCAACCCTCTCGATCGAACTCGGCAAGCGCATCAGCGCTCACGACGGCTCGGTCAAATATCGGTTCGTCTCGGATCTGCCTTTCAAAGGTCGCGCGCCCCACCAGCTCGATGTCTTCGAGCGGAATGCAATCTTGGCTTTGCGCGCCAACCCGAAGGAGCCGATCATCGAAGTCTCGGGCTCACTGTTTGACCGGCAGGTCCGCGCCGCGGCCCCTGTCATAATGGGACAAGTGTGCGTGACCTGCCATAACTCACACCCGGACAGCCCCAAGACGGACTGGAAGGTAGGGGATGTCCGAGGGATCCAGGAGATATCAGTCAATCAGCCTATTGCTGCGAACGTGCTGACCTTCAAGTATCTGCTCCTATATTTCGGTTTCGCGGCGGCGGCGGGCCTGACGTTCATTCTCCTGCAGCGTCGGCAGTCCGCGTTGATTCAGGGCATCAACAAGGAGCTTTCGGAGGCAAACGACTTCCTGGCCGCGATTTCATTGAAGATCGCCAAATACCTTTCGCCTCAAATTTACAAAAGCATCTTCAGCGGCCAGAAGGACGTCACCATCGCGACCGAGCGCAAGAAGCTCACGATCTTTTTCTCCGACGTCAAGGATTTCACCGCGATCGTGGAACGGCTCCAGCCCGAGGACCTGACGCTTCTCCTCAACGAGTACTTCACCGAGATGTCAACGATCGCGCTCAAACACGGCGGCACCGTCGACAAGTTCATCGGCGACGCGCTTCTTGTGTTCTTCGGAGACCCCGAGACGCAAGGCGTCGAGGAAGACGCGAGAGCCTGCTTGCGCATGGCTGTCGACATGCAGCGTCGGCTGGAGCAGTTGAACAGGGTGTGGCATGACCGCGGAGTTGAACGGCCCTTCCGAGCTCGCATGGGCATCAACACGGGCTATTGCAATGTTGGGAACTTCGGTTCCGATGATCGGATGGACTACACGATCATTGGAGCCGAGGCGAATTTGGCGGCCCGGCTGCAGTCGATTGCCGAGCCCGGCGGCATCTGCCTCAGCTATGAGACTTACGCGCTCGTGCGCGACCTTGTCCGGGCGCATCCATTAGCACCGATTGCCATGAAGGGGATCAGCCGGGAGGTTGTCCCCTACGAAGTCGAGGGCCTCCTGGGTGAACTCGCCCAGCGCCCTCAGGTCATCAGCGAGCATGCGACTGGTCTCGACTTGTTCCTCGATGTTGAGGCAATCGACGAGAACGGGGTGGAGCGGGCGAAGAAACGACTTTCGGAGGCGCTCCTGGCCTTAACCATCCGAAGCAAGCCCGCCGCATTTTAGGTTCTTGAACGTGATCCAATCTGGACCGTGGCCAGCCAAGTAAAGTCCGGTTCAACACCGTTCAGCCGCGCCGGGCCCCGGCCAGGAGTTCGCGCGCATCATCCTCGCTGGTCATCAGCGCCGTCAGGGCGGAGGCGTCGATGAACATCAGTCATTCTCGTACAGGCTGTCGCGAAACGCCTTGTCGGCGGGCCTGCTGTGATCAGGCTTGCCCCGGGATCACGGCAGAACCTGAGTAAGCGCGAATTTCCCCGCACCTTTTGCTGTTGAGTGCTCTGATGCATGAGGTGTCCACCAAAATAGGTGGACACCTTGTG
>NZ_JAMYUA010000099.1:0-4294 GCF_040322715.1 Mesorhizobium sp. M0106
CCACAGCTGCGACCTGATGACCACGCTTGTTACGGATGCGTAGGAAGAAGGCCCTGAGCGGTCCGGGCGCCTTCGCCGCCGCCCAAGCGGCCTCGACCAGCATGGTGCGGGCATGGGAACGCCCATGTTTGCTGATCCGGCCATATTGCGCCAAGCCAAGACCGGATTGGCGCACACGCGGATTGAGGCGAAGTAGCTCACCAGCTTCTGCGGCTCGCGGAACCGCCGGATGTCGCCGACCGCGGCGATGATACCGCTCGCGACGATGGCATTGACGCCGGTGATCGTCTGAAGCCGCCGGACTTGCACATCATCAACCGCTTCCCGGGCGATGTCGCGATCGAGGTCGGCCAGATCCTCGGCCAGGCGGTCGATCTCGCGGATGTGGCGAGCGATGGCGGCCTGCTCGTCGTCGGGAAGCACCTGCCGCTCGAGCCAGGCGCGACCGCGATTGTTGAACAGATCGGCATGCGGGCCCTTCGGCACTAGGTGCGCCTGCAGGATGCCATGCACCTCGTTCTTCACGCGCGTGCGATGCCGAACTACCTGGTTGCGCCGCGCGACGAGGCGGCGAAGCCGCTCGGTCCGCTCGTCAGGTACCCAGACCTCCGGCAGAAAGCCGCTGGCATGGAGCTGCGCCAGAACGCCGGCATCGATCTTGTCGGTCTTAATCCTGGCATGGGCGATCGCCTTCACCTCACAAACGCCGTCGAGGCGCTGCGGCGCGCTGTGCGAACGCGCGGTCACTTTCCCAATGACGACGCCGCGATGAAGCTGCTATCTCTGGTTGTAACCGCGCCGCCGAGGAATGGAAACGCGCCCCGCGCGACTGGTTCGAGGCCAGGACACAATTCGCCGTGGTCTTCCGCGAAGGTTCGTAGCCAATGGCGACAACCGGCCTCACGCACAAGATTCCCGACAGCGCCTGGCCACCATGGCCGGGCGCAAGTCATGGCCTGGTGCGGGAACGATGCGATCGACTACCTCTTCGGCTTGCCCGGCAACAAGGTACTCCAGCATCTCGTCTGAAGCCGCCGAAGATATCCGCACCCGCCGCGCGCTCGAGCACAAGCCGGTGCTGCGCGGCTGTGCCGAGACCCGAGACAAGGCTAAATCATGGAAGACGGAACCCGCGCCTGCGCCCGCATTGAGGCAACCACCCTTGGCCCGACATCCGCTTCGTCGTTCCAATCTCGACAAAGGCTCCGCCGAGCATGTCTAGTCTAGGACGTAATCTACTGCGCCTGCGGCCAGGCCGCCAACCTGATAGAAATGCGCAAGAACCAGCTCGCATCCGACCGCACCAGCTCCCCTCACTGATTGCCAACCGGGTCCGTCTCGTCCTGCACACGGCCGCATACTGGTTGATGCCCACCCTGCTCGAGGCGGTGCCCACGACCCTTCATCTGCGCAAGGCCGAGTTCGCTACGCTGCGGCTCAGGCTTTCAAGCTCGGCGCCCGCGTTTCCGAAACGGTCTCCCGCATCCGTCTGGCCTTCGCCGCCGCCTGTCCCGACGCAAGTCTGTTCCGAGCGATCGCCATCACGCTGCAGCCCGCAGCGCCATGAGCGCCGGGCCATCAAAGCCCCAATGAACCGCATCAGCCGACCTCCACCGCGTTCCAAAGTCCAGTCTCAGCTGCTCATCCCACCAATGTTGATAGCTGTCGGGATTTCGCCCCGGGGCGTACTAATTACGGGTCGTATGGTCCTGTGCCGCGCGATTTGCCTAAATTCGACGCGGCTTGATACACGGAGGAAGTTATGGAAAACCCGGTCAATATCTACACAGAATGGGCGCCTCTTCAAGAAGTTATCGTTGGAGAATATCGCAATACAACTATTCCGAGAGATGTCAACGATGTCGATGTTTCTTTCAGGGAGTTTTACTACCAAAACGTGTTTGATCAACAGCGGAATAAATTGCTGACGAAGTTGAACATATATTCCGACGACCTCCGCAAATACCCGGAACAAATTGAGGAGGAGCGAGCGGAAGACATAGAAAATCTGGTTAGGTTGCTGGAGTCGTGCGGAATTGTGGTGAAGCGGCCAAAACCTCTCGATAGTATTCCAGAAATAAAAACCCCTCTTTGGAGTAACGTAGCGACGCCTTGCGGTAACGTAAGAGACCAGTTTATGGTCCTTGGGGATGAAATTATCGAAACGCCCCCATTGATGCGAGGCCGCTACTTCGAGAACGATCTTATCAAAGATCACCTTCTCGACTATTTCAAACGCGGAGCGCGCTGGACGATCGCGCCGCGGCCGTTAATGATCGACGAATCATTTGACCGTTCGTATTCGGGCGAGAATCCCGCGGACGTTGACATTTCGAAATTCGAGATAATGTTCGATGGTGCGCAGTGCGTAAAATTTGGCCGCGACATAGTCATGAATGCCGTGAATGAAAACCATCGCCTCGGAGCGGCATGGCTCGCGCGCCACCTTGGCGGGCGCTTCCGGGTGCATGAGGTGGAGATTACCGACAACCATATCGACGGTCATATGCTACCGCTAAGACCCGGCACGCTCCTCGTCAAACAGGCGATGTTCGATCAGAGGAATCGACTTCCGAAGGGCTTACAAAGCTGGGACGCGATCATTTTTGCCGACGAGGAAACCCTGAACGTGCGGAGTGAAGAAATCCCACTCGCCAGTAAGTATATTTCGATGAATGTTCTGTCGATCGACCCAGAACGCGTGATCATCAACGATCAGGCACTGCAAACGATCCGCAGCCTCGAAAAAGCAGGTTTTACCCCGATTCCCACCAGGCTACGACACTGTAGGCTTTACACTGGCGGTTTTCACTGCGCGACGCTTGATATTCGGCGGGACGAAGAACCGGAAACCTACTTTTGATGCGGCTCGGCCGGTTTCAATCGGCATGCTGCCGTCCCCGGTTAGCGCGTCAGATAGTCCCACTGGACAGTGTAGGACGCGCTTTCGCCGAGCTTGCTGTCAGGCAAGACCTTCGGGGCGATTTCATCGAGCCATACCTTGTGAGCATGGAGGATGTGGCCTCGCTGCCCGTTCCCTAGCGACATATGTCGCGAAAAGACGCCGGTCCTGCGAGATGTCGGGTCAAGCCACGCGGCGGCCTGCTGGCGCGCCGAAGAGGTGATGGGCGCATGAACGGTCCTTTGCTGAAAGTCGAGAATCTGACCAAGCACTATCCGCTTGGCTCGGGAATCTTCAAGAAAAGCATTTCGGTTATCCGGGCGGTGGAGGATGTATCCTTTTCCGTCGAAGCGGGCGAGACGCTGTGCATCGTCGGTGAATCCGGCTGCGGCAAGTCCACCGTGGCGCGGCTCCTGATGCGGCTCGTGCAGCCGACTAGGCTAGAGCGCTTCCTTTTTTGAAAGAATCGTAGGATTGAACGACGCCGCTGACGCGGCATCTGGTGTGTAGGTTTGCGGATGACGCTTCTGTTTTGAAGGAGTGCGGCTGTTGAAGCGCAATCTTGAGAACAGGAGATGAGAGATGGCCGAGTTGAGCCCGCTTCGTCGGCGCATGATCGAGGACATGACGATCCGCAATCTGTCGCCGGCAACGCAGCGATCCTACGTTCACGCAGTAGCCAAGTTTTCGCGGCATTTCGGCCGGTCGCCGGACCGGTTGGGTCTGGAGGACGTGCGCGCCTTCCAGGTTCACCTGGTGGCAAACGGGATATCGTGGCCGGCTTTGAACCAGACGGTGTGTGCTTCTACGGCGTGACGCTGGGCCATGCCGGGATCCCGGAACGCATCCCCTACGCCCGTACGCTGCGCACCCTGCCGGTGGTGCTCACCGCCGACGAAGTGGTCCGTTTTCTGGAGGCTGTGCCGAGCCTGAAGACGCGGGCGGCGCAGACCACGGCCTATGCTGCAGGCCTTCGCGCCTCTGAAGCCGTCGGCCTGAAGGTCGGCGACATCGACAGCGAACGCGGTGTCATGCTCGTCCACCACGGCAAGGGCGGCAAGGACCGCTATGTGATGCTGTCGGCGCAGTTGCTGCGTATCTTGCGCGTTTACTGGCGACTGGCCCGGCCGAAGGACTGGTTGTTTCCCGGTCGTGACGGAACCGCGCCAATCGACGTGCCGGTTCTCTATTCGGCCTGCCGCTCGGCGCGTGCCGCCGCCGGCATCGACAAGCGGGTGACGGTGCACACGCTGCGGCACAGCTTCGCCACGCATCTGCTGGAGAACGGCACAGATATCCGCATCATTCAGGTGCTGCTCAAAACAACGACATACTGCCCGCCAACATCCCGAAGAAGGGTGGATTTACTATCCATTTCATCCGCGCTGTGGT
>NZ_JAMYUA010000100.1:0-4234 GCF_040322715.1 Mesorhizobium sp. M0106
CGCCTACAGAATCACACACCAACCCGACGCCGCAACTCACAGATGAGTCATCGACGCAACGAAAAGATGTGTGCATCCCCTAGCCTCGAGGGGGGAGAGGGCCGTCCCGCGAGTGCAGGCCGGCAACGGAATTTCAAAGCTGAAACAAAAAACCCGCCTCGGCAGGCGGGTCGTTGGAGCCAATTGGCACCATACGGAAATTAGTAGCATAGCTGCCGGCACAAAGCAAGAACAAAATGTGGTGCTGCGAGCAAAAAAATGGGAATCCCTTAGCGCCGCGCCCGAGGTCGGCCCTCACGAGGGGGAGAATGCTGCCTTGACGTCGTCCTGACTGTCGCCATAGCGTAGTCCGACAGGAGACCCACCCATGGCAGTGGTCGAAGGCGAGAAGATCGACATCGGCTTTTCGGGAAAACGTTGCATCCATTCGCGCAACTGCGTGCTTGGCGATCCGCATGTTTTCGTGCCCAACGCGCCCGGCCAGTGGATCCATCCGGATGCGGCCAGCGTCGAGAAGATTGTGGCGCTCGCCGAAGCCTGCCCGTCCGGCGCCATCACCTATGTCCGCAAGGATGGCGGGCCGCAGGAACAGCCGCCGGTGGTCAACATTGTGCGCATAAGGGAAAACGGTCCGCTTGCCGTCCATACCGAGATCGTGTTGGGCGGCGAAACGTTTTACCGCGCCACGCTGTGCCGCTGCGGCGCCTCGGAAAACAAGCCGTTCTGCGATGGCAGCCACGCCAAGGCTGGCTTCATCGCCACCGGCGAGCCGGCGCTGAAGGACACGCCGGCGCTGGAGGTGCGGAATGGCCCGCTGACCGTCACACCGACGACCAACGGCCCGCTCAAGCTCGAAGGCAATGTCGAAATCGTCACCGGCACCGGCCACACGGTCGACCGCACGCAACGCACCTTCCTCTGCCGCTGCGGCCACTCCGCCAACAAGCCGTTCTGCGATGGCTCGCACAAGCGCGTGGGGTTTGTCGGGTAGGCGGCAAAGCGCTCGCCGCCATCTCGGCCTTCGACAACTAGGCCCGGTTGATGTTAGATCTTTGCTACCAGCGCGTGCATGTGCCGGAGCGGGTTCGTCGGGCTTGGGGGATTTCAAATTGCGCAAATATGTCTTGCTGTTTCTCAGCCTCTGTATCGATTACGCCTGGGTGAACACGGCCGTCGTCCTGGCCGACCGGCTCGGCATTGCCGAGACGGTTCTTGGCCAGCCGGCGTCATGGGCGGCCCGGCAGGTCTTTTCGCTGATCCTGCTCAGCCTTGTACGGGTGGCAAATGCCTCGATGGGCGAACGGCTGCTGTCCTATGCGCAGACGGAGCAGCCTGCCGGCCAGCGTCAATGGGCCAATCTGTTGCTTGGCACGCTGGGTGTCCTGTCCGGTATCTGGTACCTGCTGCGCCTCACCGGACCAGACGACGGCACGCCGTTCCTGTTCATGGTGGAGGACACGCCGCTGAAGACCGCGGCCGTTGCGCTCTACAGCACCCTTTACAGTTGGTGTGGCGTGATGCTGCTGCGCTTCGAGCCCAAGGCGAAGCTCTGTAATGCCCTGCTGTTCGCCTCGGCCCTACCATTGACCGCGATAAACCTGATCTTCTCCCGCGACGCGCTGGTTGCCTCGATGGTGGCGCGCGCCGCCATCGAGGGCCGCACGTTCCCGGTGGAAAAGGCGGAGGTCTATGCCCGCGTCTCGATCTACTACGCCATCCTGCTTGTCGCGGTGATGCTGACGATCCTGTATTTCTGCCGCGAACGGCCCACCGCTTCTGTCGGCAGGCAGATCGAAGGCTCGCCGGGCAACCGGGCGTAGCCCTATTCGGCCAACAAGCCTTTCTTGTGGGGGTAGACGGCCAAGCTGCCAATCTCCCCCTCGAGGGGGAGATGGCCGGCAGGCCAGAGAGGGTCGTTGCGCGTGGAGCGCCATCGTCCTCCGTCGGCGACAGGAGGGTCGCGCCCGGACGTACCGACCCCCTCTGTCGCCTTTGGCGACATCTCCCCGTCGAGAGGGGAGATTACGCTGCCCGTGGCCCAGCCATCACGGCTTTATCGATCCGCCGGTATCCGCTAAGGGGCGGAGACGAATTCTCCGGACCCGCCAATGACCGCCAAGCCCAAACCCTCACCCCTGTTCCTCGGCATCGACACCGGCGGCACCTATACCGACGCCGTGCTGTGGTCGGAGGCCGGCGGGCCAAGCGGCAAGGTGCTGGCCAAGGCCAAGGCGCTGACCACGCGCCATGATCTGGCGGTCGGCATCTCCGGCGCGGTCGATGCGGTGCTCGAAATGGCCGGCACCGACCCGGCAGCGATCAAACTGGTGTCGATGTCGACGACGCTAGCCACCAATGCGCTGGTCGAGGGCCAGGGCGGGCGCGTGGCGCTGGTGATGATCGGCTTTGCCGAGGGCGACCTTGCCCGCGACGGGCTGAAGGCGGCGCTTGGCACCGACCCGGTGGTGTTCTGCCCCGGCGGCCACGATGTCCACGGCAATGCGGCAAAGCTCGATCTGTCCGGGCTGGAGGCAGCTTTGCCGGAACTGGAAAAGTCGGTGTCCGGCTTTGCCGTCTGCGCCTATTTCGCCACCCGCAACCCGGCGCATGAGCTAAGCGCGCGGAACCTGATCCGCGACAGGACCGGCCTGCCGGTCACCGCCAGCCACGAACTGTCGGCCAAGCTCGGCGGCCCGCGCCGGGCGCTGACGACATTGCTCAACGCCAGGCTGATCTCGATGATCGACCGGCTGGTCGCGGCAACCGAAGGCTTTTTGGCCGCGCGCAACATTGCCGCCCCGCTGATGGTGGTGCGCGGCGACGGCGCTCTGGTCTCGGCCGCCTTTGCCCGCCAGCGGCCGATCGAGACCATCCTGTCCGGCCCGGCCGCCAGCCTCGTCGGTGCCCGCCACATGACCGGCCTCGACGATGCCGTGGTCTCCGATATCGGCGGCACCACCACAGATGTCGCCGTGTTGGACAAGGGCCGGCCGCGGCTCGATCCGGAAGGCGCCACCGTCGGCGGTTTCCGCACCATGGTCGAGGCCGTCGCCATGCGCACTTTTGGCCTCGGCGGCGATTCCGAAGTGGCGCTGGAGGACGGCGCGCTCGGCCCGAAGATCCTGCTCGGCCCGCGCCGCCTGGTGCCGCTGGCACTGGCCGGCTTGATGCATGGCGAGGCCGTCACATCAGAGCTCGAACGCCAGCTGCGCGCGCCCAACCCCGGCCGCATGGATGGTCGGCTGGCGGTGCGCACCGGCGTGCCGGAGCGGCTGGCGGCCGGACTGACCGGCGCCGAAGCCAAGCTTTACGAGCTGATCGGTGCCGTGCCGCAGGCTCTCGACAGATTGCTGACCTCGAATGCCCAGAACGCCACCTTGAACCGGCTGGTGTCGCGCGGGCTGGTGCATGTCGCCGGCTTCACGCCGTCGGATGCGGCGCATGTGCTGGGCAGGCAGGCCAATTGGGATGCGACCGCGGCGCGTCTGGGAGCCGAGCTGTTCGCGCGCAGGCGCGACGGCCGCGGCCAGTTCATCGCCGCCTCGCCGGAGGCGATCTCGGAACGGGTGCTGACCGCGCTGACCCGCCTGTCGGCCGAAGTCATCCTCGAAACCGCCTTTGCCGAGGACGGGCTGGATGGCGCTGCGACCGTCGCCCATGCCCTGGTCCAGCGCGCCGTCGACGCGCATCCCGGCATCGCCCGCTTGAGCGTCGCGCTCGACCGTCCGGTGATCGGCCTCGGCGCCTCGGCGCCGCTGCATTATGCCGGTCTGGCCGAGCTGGTCGGCAATCGATGCGTGGTGCCGCAGGATACCGATGTCGCCAACGCGCTCGGCGCCGTCGTCGGCCAGGTCCGGGTTTCGGCCGAGGCGCGGGTCAGCCAGCCCAAGGAAGGCCTGTTCCGCGTCGCCTCCGGTGAAAGCGTGCGCGATTTCAACGACGAAGCAGCGGCGATCGCCGCAGCGGAGAAAGATGTGCGGGCGATTGCCGCTGGACGGGCGAAGGACGCTGGCACCGACAGCGCCGAGATCGAAATCGCCAGCGAGTTCCGCGTCTCCACAGTAGAGGGCCAGCGCATGTTCATCGAGGCGCATGTCGTGGCGGTGGCGTCGGGACGGCCAAGGATTGCGGTGTGAGCGCGTAATCTCCCCCCCTTGAGGGCAGGGGAATCGCATATGGCGATTTTGGGGTTGAGTTTAGGCTGAGAAAGGATTCTTTGGAGAGGCAGTTGAGC
>NZ_JAMYUA010000101.1:0-3574 GCF_040322715.1 Mesorhizobium sp. M0106
CGATCGCGGATGCCGCGTGTTGGGTCATCAGTGTGTCGCCTCCTCAGGGCCGGAGACGACCTTCAGGGGAACGCCGCCCGAACGGGTTACCTTGCTCAAGACCTCATTCTTGGGGCCAAACGCCTGGACACGGCCGTTGGCCATGACGAGTACCTGATCCAGGCTTGCTAGGGCGCTCGGCCGATGGGCGACGACGACAGCAATGCCGCCTCGCGCCCGCACGCCCTCAATTGCAGCCGCCAGCGCGGCCTCCCCTTCGGAATCGAGGTTGGAATTGGGCTCGTCCAAGATAACCAGGAACGGATCGCCATAAAGGGCCCGTGCGAGCGCAACCCGCTGTCGCTGGCCCGCCGAAAGCGCCGACCCGGCCTCGCCGATCCGCGTTTCGTAGCCTTCCGGCAGATGGACGACAAGGTCATGAACGCCGGCCGCGCGCGCAGCCGCCAGTATCTTGTCCGAAGAGGCTTGAGGTTCGAAGCGTGCGATGTTCTCGGCAATGGTGCCATCGAACAGTTGCACATCCTGCGGCAGATAGCCGACATGGTTGCCCAGTTCTTGCGGCGACCACTGGTCGAGCGTTGCTCCGTCCAGCCTGACGGTCCCGCGGGCTGGAAGCCATATCCCGGCTATTGCTCGGACAAGCGATGATTTTCCAGACGCGCTCGGTCCGACGATGCCAAGGCCGGCACCCGTTTCTAGCGCGAACCCGACGTCCTGCACAACCACACGACGCTCGCCGGGTGGCGTGACGCAGATGCTTTCTACCGCAAGAGAAGATACAGGTGCAGACAGCGAGACACTCGTGGCAGTTTCAGGAAGCAGGGCCAAAAGCTGGCTCAGCCGGGTCCATGCCTGGCGAGCACTGACGAAACCCTTCCAGTGGGCGATAGCCAGTTCGACCGGCGCGAGCGCCCGGCTCATCATAATCGAACTGGCGATCATAATACCGGCTGTCGCTTCTTGATGAATGACCAGATAGGCGCCGATCGCCAGTATACCCGACTGCAGCATCATGCGCAGGATCTTCGAGATCGTGCCGAGCGTCCCAGCCAGATCGCTGGCTCTTGCGTTCGTGTTGAGAAAGTCGGCGTTGACGCTTGACCAGCGCTCGGCGATGCGCGCGCCAAAGCCCATCGCCTGCAGAGCCTCTGCATTGCGACGCGTCGCCTCAGCAAGCGTATTGCGCGCTGCCGCCTGGCTGTTTGCCCTCTTCGCAGGCTCCCTGGTGCGAACTTCGGCAAGCACAGTCAGGCTCGAGAGAATGATGGCGCCTGCCAGCGCCGTCATGCCGATCCAGAGATGGAACAGGAAGCATATTGCCAGATACAGCGGCATCCAGGGCAGATCGAAAAGCGCAGTCGGACCAGTGCTCGACAGAAACGAACGCACCTGGTCAAGATCCCGCAACGACTGAAGGCCGTCGCCTGGGAGCTTGGTGCGCAACGGCAAACGCATAAGGGCGGTATAGACTTGCCCACTCAATCGCGCATCCAAAGCCATCCCGATGCGCACAAGCAACCGCGACCGGATAAGCTCAAGAACCCCTTGGAAAATGAACAGCATGCTGGCAAATACGGCAAGCCCGACAAGCGTCGGCACACTGCGGCCGGGTACGACCCGATCATAGACCTGCAGCATGAAGAACGAGCCGGTCAGCGCCAGAACATTGACGACGCCGCTCATCAGGGCAATTCCAGCGAACGCGCGGCGGAAAGAAGCCAAAACCGCAGCGAGGATTGTTCGTGGCGGCTCGGACGAATGGGAATGCGACATCGCCTTCACATCGGTTCCAGTTCGGTCCCCGGCGCAAGGATCGTGCCCGCAATCAGGCTCGGTGTCTCCATACCGCAGCCACCGTCAGGTGTTGCGCCTAGATATGCCAATCGTTCAGCGCGTACGCGTGGATGTAGTCGATCTGCATTTCCGCAGGTGTCGCAAGCCCGTCGGCGGGCGCTCCCGCCAGGCCACCAACCGCCAGATCGACCAGCATATGCATGGGGTCGTGCATATCGGAAGGCGTTGCGGCACGAGCAACTTCGATGTCGTCGAAATACCAGACGAGTTCGTCTTTTGTCCACAGCACTCCGTAAGTGTGAAACCCTTCGGTATCGGCGGCATAGGCCGTCGAGGACACTGTCGTATGAGTTCCCGTCTCGTTGGAGTGGCTTGTCAGAATGAGCTTGTTTGGATCCTGACCGAGCATTTCCACGACGTCCAGTTCCGGTGGCCAGGAGCCGTCAGCCGGGAGAAGCCAGAAGGCCGGCCATACACCTTGCTTTTGGGGCATGTCGGCCCGAATTTCGAAATAGCCGTAGGTTTGTGCGAAGGATTCATAGGTCGTCAGCAAACCTGACGTGTATTTGTAATCGTTTATGTAGGGCTGGATTGCCGCGGGAGCCTGGGCCGCGGTAATCGTGAGAACACCGTCCTCAACACTGAACGGGTTGACCGAACGCGTCGGGGCGTAGTTGGTGTCGATATACCATTCAAGCTCCTTGTTGCTCGTGAGCGAGCTGCCGTTCGCGGCACCCCACCAGAAGTTCGAGTCCCAGGTACCGCTCGAGCCATTCCACAGGTTGAGCGTGTTGAACTCGTCCGAGAAGGTAAGTTCCAGATGCGACCTGTCCAGGGCCAGATCGAACTGGCCTGGGGTGAACTGGTCGACGGTCTTGTTGGCGAAAACGAGAAATTCGTCATCGGACAGATTAAGTTGGACGTTCGCTCCCGACTGAACCATGTTGGCGTGCACGTCCTCGAAGGAGGTGAAGCCGTAACTCCCGACACGCACGGTATCGTCGACGCCAAAATCGAGGATCCGGTCACTGCCGTTGCCGGGGGTCACGACGAAAATGTCCGCCCCGGATCCGCCCTTGAGAACGTCATCCCCCTGCAAGCCGTCGAGCGTCTGTTGGCCGGAGCCGCCGGCAACGATGTTGTTTAGCGCGTTTCCGAAAGCATAGTGTTTGTCGCCGGTGACCGTCAGGTTTTCGAAATTCGCCGGGAGCTTGTAACTCATCCAGGTCGATATGGTGTCGACACCCTCGTTGGGCAGCTCGACCGCTTTGTTTTTGGATGAATACAGATAATAGATGTCATCGCCCTTGCCGCCGTACATCGTGACGGTGACGCTACCGTCGGCGTACATCGAGTCGTTGTAGATGCTGCCATAAAGTGTCGGGCCGGAATTCGTCGCCGAATACCACTTTACGGAGGATCCGCTGTAGGGGAGTGGAACACCCTTGGCGTTCAATACGTTGGCCATTTTGGTCCTTTCTCCTCTTTCTCGCCTCGATATCGGGCCTAACACCTATTGAGACCAAAAGGAGCCATTACCATTTAGCCTTCGAGCTTAGAGGGTTACCAAAAGTTTAATATTCAGCGGAGCCACTTGCCCGGGGGCCGCCTCACCCCTTCAAGGCACAAGGCGTGGCACCCGGCGCCTGCCGCTCTGCTTCGGCCGGTCGCAATCTTAGACGTATGGCCGTTGCGCAGGACGCAAGCTTGTTGTCAGGTGCATGACGCGGTGCGTCAAATGCAGCTTTGGCGATGGCGGGCGCGCTGCATTGTTGATATT
>NZ_JAMYUA010000102.1:0-3353 GCF_040322715.1 Mesorhizobium sp. M0106
GCATCAATCTGGTGCTTGGGTTTGTGGGGGTTTTGCGCTCGGGGGCGTTTCCCGCGCTCCCCCCATAACAGCGGTCACTGGCGCCGCGCCCGGGGATACCCCCGGGCGCGCGCCATTCGCAAAATCAGGCTGCCTTGCTCAGAGATCCAGCGGACGACTTGCCAGTGCGGCGGTCCTGCTCGATCTCGAAGTTGATCTTCTGGCCTTCAACCAGGGTCGACAGTCCAGCACGCTCGACTGCGGAGATGTGAACGAAAACGTCCGCGCCGCCGCTGTCAGGCTGAATGAAGCCGAAACCCTTGGTGGAATTAAACCACTTGACCGTACCTGTTGCCATTTCGATAGTCCTTTACGTTTGCTTTAGTTTGACTGGACCGAAACCCAGCCGGTTTGTATCGAGATTTTGGAGATAGAACGTCAGCAAACGCGAAGATCGCGAGGCCCGGATCGATCGGCCGAAATATCAATGAACGGCATATAATATGCTTTCGCGCAAAAAACAAGACGGGGCGGAAAATGGCGCCGCGGCAACGCTGCCCAACGGCCGCCCCAATCGCGTGAGAGCGTCGTTATTGCGCGCCTGACGCGGGAGGATCGCGTCGGCTTCGGGCGCGACCGGGTTTTGGGGAGAGGGACATGAAAATCGTTCTGCTTGCCGCTTGCCTGACGCTGGTGGCCGCCGAGGCGCAGGCGGGCTCGCGCTACGACCCGACCCGCATGAGCTGCGGCAAGGTGCAGGCGACGATCGCGCGCGAGGGCGCGGTCATCCTGCGTTACAGATCGGCGCGCGTGCCGGGGCTGGCGCTCTACGACCGCTACGTGCGCAGCCAGCAATTCTGCGACATCGGCGAGGTCAGGGCGCGGGCCTCCGTGCCGAGTGCCGATACGAATTCGTGCACCGTCTATAAATGCAAGCGGGTGGAATTCGATCGGCGCTTCCGCCGGCGCCTGCTTCCGGACTAGGGGCGGTGACGTGCAGGGGTCGGCCTCACCTGAATATCAGCACACCTAAAACCCGAACGACACCTGCGCAGGCGGCGGCGGGCCGACGCGCACGCCTTCCATGGCCAGCATCTTTTCCTTGGTGGCCGAGCCGCCGGGGGCGGAAAAGCCGCCGATCTTGCCGCCGGCGGCAAGGATGCGGTGACAGGGGATGACCAGCGGCACCGGGTTGGCGCCGAGAGCGGCGCCCGTCTCACGCGCCAGCCCGGCATGGCCGGCGCGTTTGGCCAGTTCGCCATAGGTGGTGGTTTCGCCGAAGGCGAGTTTTCGCGCCGCGTCATAGATCGCCAGGCGGAACTCGTCGACGCCGCTGAGATCGACCGGCACGTTGGAGAAATCGATATCCTCGCCGACGGCATAGGCCTTGATCGACGCGATCAGCTCGGCAACCCATTGCGGCTCGGGCTTCGCAGGCTGCTCGGCGGCGGCATGGCGCAGCAGCCGGCGTTCGACCGCGTCGCGATTGCGCTGCGGCAGGCAGAGCCGGGTCAGTCCGGCATCGCTCCAGGCGATGCCCATGAAGCCGAGTACGGTTTCGAAGACCGCGTGGCCGGCGGTGGCATGAGAGGCGTCCATGGCGTGCTCCTTTCCGGAATCCCTCGAAGTACAAATCCAGAACAATATCGCATTTCGCGGCCCGGCTCGCCACCCGAAAACCACCGGCTACCGCGGATTGCCCGAGGAAAGATGCTGGTGTAAGGACTTCTTAACATCCGACGAACCGGACCCGAGCGCCGCTTGCCAGCAAAATTCCTCTTTCCCGTCCTTGCGGCGGTGTTGGCCGTGGCCGCTCTCAGCGGTTGCACCTCGACTTCGCCGGTGACCCCAACGCCGGCCTTCACCGAAAATACGGCCAATACCGATGCCGGCTTTACGTTGGCGCTGCCCGATACAGTTTCGGTGCTGCCGGAGCCGTCCGGCGTCGCCCAGACGGCTGCGCTGCCGATCGAGCCGGCCGCCGCGTTTGCCGGGCCGACGCCGCTGGCGGCAACTACCCCCGCCGTCATGACCACCAATGCCCAGCCAGCCATCGCGACGGCCGCTGTCGCCATGCCGGTCACCGAACAGACCGCTGCCATGCCCGGCGTTCAACCCGTCTCCTATGTCGTGCCGCAGAACCCGGTCGCTCTGGCCGCGACCAGCCCCACCGAGGGGCAGTCGAACGCCGGCGGCCGCAGCGAGATCGAGCGCCTGATCGAGAAATATTCCGCGCTTTACCAGGTGCCGGTCGATCTGGTGCGCCATGTCGTCAACCGCGAGAGCACCTTCAACCCGAAAGCCTACAATCACGGCCATTGGGGGTTGATGCAGATCAAGCACGCGACGGCGCGCGGCATGGGCTATGACGGGCCGGCAAGCGGCCTGTTCGATGCCGAGACCAACCTAAAATATGCGGTGAAATATCTGCGCGGCGCCTGGCTGGTCAGCGGCGGCAACCCCAAGCGCGCCGACCGGCTCTACCAGAGCGGCTATTATTACGACGCCAAGCGCAAGGGGATGCTGGGCGAAACCGGCCTCGGCAGCGAAAGCCTGCGCCGCCGCATGCAGCCCGATGCCTGAGCCGCGCCCGCCGGCGCCAAACGACATCCGCCTGCGCAAGATTCTGGACGACACGCTTGTTCCGCCGCGCTGGCCCGAGGGCTTCGTCATGCGCGCCTTCGAAGCCGCCGATGCACTCGCTTTGCATACGCTGTTGACCGCGGTGTTCGACGACGGCGCCGACGGGCCGTTCGACGAATGGTGGCCACGCATTTCGGCCGACGCGGAATTCGACCCAGCTTTATGTTTCCTGGTCATCGACGGCAAGGGCCGGCTGGCGGGCGCGGCGCTCTGCTGGACGCGGGCGTTCGTCAAGGATCTTGCCGTCCACCCCGAGGCGCGCGGCAAGGGCATCGCCGAGGCACTGATGCGGCACGCGTTTGCGGTGTTTCAGGCAAGGGGCGCGGCACATGTCGACCTCAAGACCAACACGGTCGAGAACGCCGCCGCCGTCCGGCTCTACGAACGGTTGGGGATGTTCGAAGTCGACTGGGCGGGGTGAGGCGGGGCAAAGCTGGCTTCGGGTAAGTGTGTTGATATTCAGCTGAGGCTGCGACGCTCAAAGGTACGGCATGGATCCTAGGGTCTCCGCGACGTCGCTGCGCTCCTGCTCCGCCCTAGGATGACGAAGGGCACAGTGGCATAAAGGCCAATCGCGGACGTTGGAGATTGGCTGGAACCCTACCAGCGCTTCGTCATCCTAGGGCGGAGCGAACGCGAAGCGAGAGCGCAGACCCTAGGATCCATATGTGGACGGCGCCCTGCCTGCAACGGTTGTTTTGCGTCGTTTTCGATCGCTTGCGTCCATATGT
>NZ_JAMYUA010000103.1:0-3224 GCF_040322715.1 Mesorhizobium sp. M0106
AGATGCTGTTCAGCAGTTGCAGAACGGAGTCATTTGGTCGGAAACGCACGCCGTGAGCGCCGGTGACGCCCGCCTTCTCGAGTCCATTGCGCATCATCTCGACATCCGCTGCGGCATAGCGGTGGGTCGTGGCGACCTGTGCGTGCCCGAGCCAGGCTTGGATCGTCAAAAGGTCCACGCCGGACTGGAGAAGCTTCATGGCGAGGGAGTGCCGGAAGATGTGCGGCGATATGGGCTTGTCGGCCAAGGCCGGCCTGGTAGGCACGGCCTCTGTGGCCGCACGCCGCACGATATGGGTCGCTCCGAAACGAGTCAGGCGTTCGTTGCGGGCGCCGACGAATATCGCTCGCGGCTCGTGATGGGCGATCCCGCGCTCGCTCAACAAGGATGTCAGCGCCCGCGCCAGGTCCTTAGCAATGGGGACGACGCGGTCTCTGCGCCCTTTGCCGCGCAGCAGCACTTGTGGGTGCGGCCGTTCCAACTGAAGGTCGTTTGCGTTGACGCCGGTGGCTTCGGAGACCCGGGCGCCGGTCCGTGCCAGAAACAGTAGAAACGTTCGGTCGCGCCGCCCACGGGACGTCCTCTGATCGGGGGCCGCAATAAGGGCGTCCACTTCGGCCTTGGTGAGGTGGTGCGTCACCTCAATGTGAGCCCGTTTTATGGGAATCGTCAGCACGCGTTGGGCGACACCGAAGGACGCCGGGTCAGCGGCTGCTACGTGATGGAAGAAGGATCGGATGGCCGCTAGTCGGGCGTTGCGCGTGGCGATGACGTTCTTGCGCTTCTCCTCGAGCTCGTCGAGGAAGGCGAGAACGAGGTCTCGATCGAGGTCTTCGAGTGCCAATGCGGCCGGCTTCTTCGCCAATCGGGTGGCGGCAAAGATGATCAGCATGCGCAAGGCATCGCGATAGCTGGCCACGGTCGCGGGAGTCGCATTGCGTTGTTTGGTCAAGCGCCGGCGAAAGTAGGACTCCAGGAGCGGCGCCAGCAGCAGGTGTTCGCTCATGCTGCACCTCCGTCGAGGAAGGCGCGCTCCGCCGCAATGGCGAGAAGATCTGCCGAACCGGTGAGATAGTAGGCAGTGTCGCTGTAGCTGGCGTGACCGAGATATGTGGCGAGCAACGGGAGCAACGCCTGAACGTCTGCGCGCTGCTGATGCCAGAGGCCGAGACGGGTCACGGCGAACCGGTGCCTGAGATCGTGTGGCCTTAATGGCTTGCCGCCATCGAGACCAGCAAGCTTGCGGGCCTCGGCAAAGCCGTTTTGCAGGCCTGTCGCCGAGAGGCGATTGCCACGAGAGCTGAGGAAAAAGGCCTGGTCCTTGGGCATGGGAAAAGCGGCATCCCGTTCATGGACGTAGCTACGAAGGGCAGCCTGGGTCGTCGTGTGAACTGGAACGAGACGGTCCTTGCGGAACTTCGTCTTCCGAATGAGGAGAATCCCGTTGGCCAGATCAACGTCGGAACGATCAAGTCTGACCACTTCGCCTGATCGCAGCCCCGAGCTCGCCAATAATCCGATCAGCGTGGCCATTGTCCGCCCCTTGAGAAGGATTCCCGGCGAGATGCGGCGGCATGCGTCGATGAGTGATGCCAACTCGGCCTCGCTGAGGATTCGCGGAGGCGGAATCGCTCTGGATCTGGGGAAAGCTCTGCGCTCCAAGGCTTCGGTTCGCGCGTCATAGACGGCGAGATATTCGTAAAACCGGCGCAGCACGCCGTGACGACTGACACGGCTGTTGGCGGCGCCGCTGAACGAGAGGGCAAAATCCAGCGCCAAAGTTCGAGTGGCAGGCCCATCGAACTGAGCGCGCTCAATGTACCTCACGAAAGCCCGCAACGTGCCGGCTTGCTTGCTGAAGGCATAGCCGAGGGAGTGGCGTAGCTCGATGTAACACTCGGCCTTCTCGCCGAGGAATCGGGCAAAGGCGGTCATGCCACGCCTCCCGGAAAGGGAAGTGCGACCTCGGCAAGTTGCGACGTCGCGACCTTTACGTACAGCGCCGTTGTGTTGATGCTGCGGTGTCCCAGGAGATCGGCGACCTCGTTGATCGGCCTTCGCTGCTTGACGAGCTGGGTGGCAAGACTGTGGCGCAGGAGATGCGCACCTGCGACCTGCCCGAGTTCAACCCCGCCATGTCGCAACCGCTTCCGCACGATCCTCGAAACAGGCGACGCGCATTTGAATGGTGCCACGGGCGGCGTGAAGGACAGGAACAGATACGGACTATCCACCTTCGGTCGAGCGCGCAGGACATAGTCGGCGAGCGCGGCACCGGCTTCCTCGATGAGCGGGGCCACCCGATCACGCTTGCCCTTGGTGTGCCGGACAAAAACCTCGCCAGTTCGCCAGTGGATATCGTGCAGTTGAAGGGCGCGCAGCTCACCGTTGCGAATGCCCGTGGTGGCGAGCAGCAGCAGGACGGCTCGATCGCGGACGTCAACCGGTGCCGTTGCGCCGATCATATCAATTGCACGCCGAACGTCATCCCATGCAAGGCGCGGCGGCAGATGAGCCAAACGCCAGTGGGGCGTCCTGGGGACGACGCGCGCGAGATCCTGATCGTGATGGCCAGCCCAATACAAAAACCGAAGAAATGTCCGGATGTGAGAAGTTGCTGCGGTGCGGGTACCGGAGGTCGCCGATAGTGACAGCCGATGTTCGACAGCGGCAAGGACATGCTCAGCCGTCAATGCGTCGAGGTCTTGGCCGGAATGGTGGCGATGGAACCAATCCAGAAAGCGGCGGCTGCCCAGGAGAACGCCTTCGCGAGACTTTGACTCCAGTCCGCACACCCTGCTCAGATAGTCCGAAAAGGAGCTCAGAAGCGGAGCATTCGGATCATTATCTACACTGGGAACAGCAGCAAGGAAGCGTTCTGGAGCCACTCGCCGCGCGTGTCCCAGTGCCGACACTGCTCCAATGCGTGGAGTATCCGTAGTAAACGTGCACAAATAGCTGTCGACGACATCTTGAGAGATAGGCATCGGACCACAGCGCGTTGCGGCAAACTGGCTAAAGCGCGCAATCCGGCTCAGGTAAATCGTGGCAGACGCTCGCTTATAACCAAGGGTGAAAAAATGCTCCGCGAGGCGATCCATCTCGCCACCGAGTGCACCGCTACGCAGGCGCTTGAGCACCCCACAATAGGAAAAATAGAACTCGAGCATTCTGCCCCTCCGGCGTTGTGGCACAGGGGAATCCCGCGCCATGAGAGAGGCATG
>NZ_JAMYUA010000104.1:0-2889 GCF_040322715.1 Mesorhizobium sp. M0106
CGCTGGCGCAGATCTGGGCGGAGCTTCTCGGGGTCGAGCGGGTCGGACGCCATGACAACTTCTTCGAGCTCGGCGGCCACTCGCTGCTGGCGGTGCAGCTCTTGAGCCGGCTGTCGCGGGCTGTTGGCGTGGAACTGCCGCTGTCGACGCTGTTCGCCAGGCCGGTGCTTTCCGATCTTGCGGCAAGCATCGTCGAGGTGTTGAGCCGCTCCGGTCCGCAAGACCTGCCGGCGATTGTGGCCGTGTCGCGTCATGAGCCGCTTGTGCTGTCGTTCGCGCAGCAGCGGCTATGGTTTTTGGCGCAGTTGGACGAGAGCAGCACGAACTATCACATTCCGCTGGCCTTGTGGCTGCGTGGTGTGCTCGACCGCAGCGCCTGGCAGCGCAGCCTTGACCGTCTGTTTGCCCGCCATGAGGCGCTGCGCAGTGTCTTTGTCGCGCCGCAGGGCAAGCCCCGGGTCGAGGTTCTGCCGCCGGATGCGGGTCTGCCGGTGATCGAGCACGATCTATCCGGCCGGCCGGATGCGCAAGCCGCGCTTTCGGATCTGTGCCATGAAGAGGCGCACACGCCGTTCGATCTGGCGCGCGGGCCGCTGATCCGCGCGCGTCTGATCCGGCTGGCGGATGAGGAACACGTCTTCCTGCTGACGCAGCATCACATCGTCTCGGACGGCTGGTCGATGGGCGTGCTGGTGCGGGAACTCAGTCAGCTTTACCGGGCGCTCGCGGCTGGACAGGACGGTCCTTTGCCGCCGCTGGCGATCCAGTATCCGGATTATGCCGCCTGGCAACGCCAGTGGCTGTCGGGGGAACGGCTGCAGGCCCAGGCGCAATATTGGCGCGGCAGCCTGTCCGGCGCCCCGGCCCGGCTGGCGCTGCCGACGGACCGGCCGCGGCCGGCCGAGCAATCCTTTGCCGGGGCGAGCGTGCCGGTCGTCATCGATGCGGATCTGACGCGGGGTCTGAAGCGGCTGAGCCGGCAGCATGGCACGACCTTGTTCATGACGGTGCTGGCGGCCTGGGCGGCGGTGCTGTCGCGCCTGTCGGGGCAGGACGACGTCGTGATCGGCGTGCCGAGCGCCAATCGCGGCCGGCGCGAGATCGAAGAGCTGATCGGCTTCTTCGTCAACACGCTGGCGCTGCGGGTCGACCTGTCGGGCGCGCCGAGCGTGGCGCAGCTTCTGGAGCGGACGCGGCGCACGGCGCTGGCCGCGCAGGAGCATCAGGACCTGCCGTTCGAGCAGGTGGTCGAGATCGTCAAGCCGCCACGGCATCTTGATCACACGCCGCTGTTCCAGGTGATGCTGGCCTGGCAGAACAATGCGGTCGGGTCATTGGACCTGCCGGGGCTGAGTGTAGAGGCTACGGGGGAGGGGATCGATCAGGTCAAGTTCGATCTGGAGCTGAGCCTTGGCGAAGATGGCGATCAGATCGCCGGATCGCTGCACTATGCCACGGCGCTGTTCGACGAAGCGACGATCGAGCGGCAGCGCGGTTATCTTTTGGCATTGCTGCGGGCGATGGTTGCCGATGCCGGGCAGCCGGTCGGCCGCATCGAGCTTTTGCCGGCCGAAGAGCGGGCGTATCTGCTGGAGGAGCTGAACCGGACGGCGGCGGCCTATCCTTCGGAGCGCTGCATCCATGAGCTGTTCGAGCAGCAGGTGCGCCGGACGCCCGAGGCGGTGGCGGTGGTCTGCGAGGACGAGCGCCTGAGCTATGGCGAGCTCAACGCGCGGGCCAACCGCCTGGCGCATCACCTGATCGGGCTCGGGGTCAGGCCGGATCAGCCGGTGGCGATCTGCCTGGAACGCAGCCCGGCCATGGTGGTGGGGCTTCTGGCGATCCTGAAGGCGGGCGGCGCCTATCTGCCGCTCGACCCGGCCTATCCCTGCGCGCGGCTGCGGCAGGTTGTCGGCGAAGCCGCGCCGCGGCGGCTGCTTTGCGATGCGGCCGGCCGCGCAGCACTGGGCACCGAGGCGCTGGCCGATGTGAGCGTGGTCGAACTGGATACGGCCACCCCAGCCTGGGCCGGGCTGCCGGCTTGCGACCCCGACCCGCGCGCCCTTGGCCTCACATCCCGCCATCTCGCCTATGTCATCTACACCTCAGGCTCAACCGGAACCCCAAAGGGCGTCATGGTCGAGCATCGGAGCACCGTGAACCTGCTGCATTGGAGCAGCGGCGTGTTTGCGGACTCAGAGATTAGCCGCACGCTGTTTTCTACCTCGATCAGTTTTGATCTGTCCGTCTATGAGTGTTTCGTTCCGCTGTCGCAAGGAAGCACCCTGTATCTCGTCGAGGATGCGCTGGCGCTGGCGCAGACGCCCTTGGATGTGTCCTTGATCAACACGGTCCCCTCGGCGATCGCCGCTCTGGTCGACCGGCAAGCCGTGCCCGCTTCGACAAGCGTCATCAATTCATGCGGCGAGCGGCTGAAGGCAGATCTGATCGAGAGGGTCTTCGATAGCAGCGGCGTCGAGAAGATCTGTAATCTATACGCGCCTTCCGAGACGACGACGTACTCGACCTGGATTTGCATGCCGAGGGGCGAGGCTGTCGTTGAGACGATCGGCCGTCCGATTGCGAACACGCGGGTGTATCTGTTGGACGCTCATGGTCAGCCGGTGCCGTTCGGGGCGGTGGGCGAGCTCTATATCGGCGGGGCCGGCGTTGCGCGCGGTTATCTCAACCGCCCCGAGCTGACGGCGGAGCGGTTCATCGCCAGTCCGTTTGTGGAAGGCGATCGGCTGTACAAGACCGGCGATCTGGCCCGTTATCTGCCGGACGGCAATCTGGAGTTCCTCGGCCGCAATGACGACCAGGTGAAGATCCGCGGCTTCCGCATCGAGCCGGGCGAGGTCGCCGCACGGCTGATCGAGCATGAATGGG
>NZ_JAMYUA010000105.1:0-2812 GCF_040322715.1 Mesorhizobium sp. M0106
ACGGCTCGGGGCCGATGTGGATCGCTATTCCTTCATCGCAGTGGACTTCCACCACCTACTCCTTGCCGGTCTCCCGGCGCACTAAATTGAGAATCCGGGCTGCCCCATTCTCGCAATTAATCGCCAAACCTAACCGAAGCGACCGCATTCTCATCATTAACTGCCAAGCGACACTACGTTACAGTATCGTCGGTTGAAGTCGGAGCGTTGAAAATTTATCCCTCACGCACAGTTCTCGAATTTACGATCCTCGTTCTTTTGCTACTCATGGCGTATCGGATCGCCTATCTTGTTGCGCGGAGTATATAAGCGCGTCCAAGAAATGCAGGGCCGGCGCCAAGGGGCAAGCGCCCATAGGAAAGCCCGCTGCCGGTTCGACAGCGGGCTTACAGGACACCCTTGGAGTGTGCGGCTACATCCACGACCACATACGATCATAATCCACGATGAGCGGATAGTTCCCGACAATCTCCACCGGCCCGACTGCATCAGTGATTTCTAATAGTTGATGCTTGCGGCAGGTGGTGCCCTCCATCGCCTGCCGAAGATCGGTGTCCTCCGATCGGCCCGCGTCAAGTCATGTCGAAAAGGCTGTAGGCCAGCGCAGAAAGCAAATCGTTGGCGACTGTTGGCAGCTTCGCATGGATGCTGATCACTACAGCGACGCTCATCCCGGCGAAGAGCGAATCCAACTTGTCTTGGATTTCAACGATGACGTTGAAGAGATGATGATCGCTGCCGGTATCGATGAAGAGAAGCGGCTTAGCTAGATTTCTTCCAGCGCGCCGCAGCTGCCGTTCTGGCAATCTCAGAGCGCTGTTCTGGCGTGAGTGCTTTGAGGCGGGCCTTGCCACCGATAAGCCCGCCCTTGCGGGCACTGGCGAGTGGCTTCTTGTCCTCAGTCTCGCCTGTCGCCAGATCGACAATCGACTTCGCCAATTGGTTTGGGTCGCGCGGGCGCTTGGGGGCTTTAGGTCCGGTTGGCAACGTCATCCCCCTCCACGGCACGCTCAAGATCATACAGTTCGGTCAAAGTGCCGTCGCTGGCGTAAATGCTGAATTTGATATTCCCCGCTTTGAGTTCGCGCGCTTGGCTTACGACCTGCCTGCTGGACAAGTCGTTGATCACTAGGACGTTCGGCTCCTTGCCAAGTTTTATGGAATAACTCACCGTCCTGCTTCCCATGCGTTTCGCTAAGCATATAGGAGTTCGGCCCGAACCGCGACAAGCGCGGCGTCAAATTTCAAACTGACCCACTACCCGATCTTGCAAGCGAAGAACTCGGCAAGGCGACGCTCGATGAGCGGGTGATGGCAGCGATGCGGCGGGTGCCGCGGCATCTCTTCGTTCCAGCCCCGGTCGCCCCTTATGCCTACTAGGACATGCCGCTGCCGATCGGCTTTGATAAAACCGTCTCGCAGCCCTTCGTCGTCGCTCTCATGACCGATTTCCTTGCACCGCAACCGCACGAGGCGGTACTCGAGATCGGCACCGGCCTGGGCTACCAAACCGCAATTCTCGCGGAGCTCGCCGGGCAAGTTTGGAGCGTCGAAATCATCGAGGAATTCGCAAGCCATGCCGAGGCTCTCCTGCAGGGGCTCGGCTTATCCAATGTCGGCATTCGTGTCGGAGACGGGTCGCGCGGCTGGCCTGAGCACGCCCCATTCGACAAGATCCTGGTCACGGCGGCGGCTGAGCAGACACCGCCGGGTTTTCTGAAGCAACTCAAGCCGGGGGGGACGGCTGGTTCTGCCTTTGGGATCTGAAGAAGCACAGTTTCTGACTATCATCGACAAGGATGCGGCAGGGCAGCTCGGGACTCGGAAACTCATCCCGGTTCGGTTCAGCCGGCTCGAAACGGTCTAATGAGGGGTGCGGCTGCGCGGAGCCGTGCTGGAAGATCAGGATAACGCGCGCCGCATCGATCACACGGGCGCTGAATGGCATCGCCGATCTTTTGACGTCCATGCCCGCTACTCGTGGAGCACGCCTGCAGCCACCGGTCGCAGCCGCTGGCGATCATGCCGGCGCGGTCGTATTGCGCGCTTCTCAAAGACCCTTATCCAGCCTACTGTGTGCCTACCAGAGGGCAAATGGGTCGCTGATCTGGGAAATGACGGCCAAAGGCTCAAGGAATTCGCCCAGTGGCCAACACGTGGCGGGCAGGAGGTAACGATGGATCTCAAGGACAGGCGCATCTGGTACGGCGTGGTAGCCGTGATCGTGGTATTGGTCGTGATTGCGTATGCGGCTGGTTGGTTTGGCGGCACACCGATACCAGCGCCGCAGCAGTGAGAGCGATCGTCATTCTCGCTTGGTGGCAGCTGACTGGTCAGTCTCTAAAGGTCGAAGGAAGGGATCCGTGATCGGCTGTTACGCTGGTTCGGCTACCATCCTGACGACGCACAGCCTGGACCGTTTTTGAGCGCAATCCGCAACACTCCGCCATCGGGCCGGGTAACTTCGACAATGGTTTCGACGCGGACAAACTGGGGACTGTCAGGATTCTGTGCGCGAGGCCGGTTTCGTCATTGGCTGACGAACCTTTCGCCGAAGACGACGGCGAACTGGACCTTTGCCTCGAACCATTCGCGCGGCGGTCGTTTCCATTCCTCGGCCGCATGGTTCAAGACCAGATATAGCAGCTTCATGGCCGCGTCGTCGTTGGGGAAGTGTCCACGTGTTCGAACGGCGCGGCGCAGCTTCGAGTTCAGCGCCTCGATGGCGTTCGTAACCGGTATGATCATGACGGTGCCATCCGATCCCCGCTGGAGATGAGCGATTTTCGGCGTATGGTGCGACCATCCGGGA
>NZ_JAMYUA010000106.1:0-2712 GCF_040322715.1 Mesorhizobium sp. M0106
CGCCGACTGATGACAAACCGCTCAGCGGCAGCGCAAGATCGTTCATGGTGGGTGTGGTCTCCGGGAAATGGTTCGGATCGGCTTAGGCAACCAAATCCTACGCCATTTCAACGGCTTGCGCCACATCCACCAACCCCCATGAATTTGGTTAGGTTTATGCGGCGTGCCGCCGCCGTGAGGCCGCGCTCGCTCAGCAGCGCGTCGAGAACGACGAGAAGATTCAGATCGAGCCCTTTGAAACGCATGTCTTAGCTATCCATAGCGTGGATGCATTTGATTGAAACAAACGATTTTACCAATTTTCCGGAATGTCGCATGGACTTGGCAGGACCTCACGTGCGCCGATCACTGCCTCTATCGCGTGGCGAGTCCCTTGAGAAGAGCCCGAAAGAGGAAATCTGTCGCGTGCGGTGGAGATTGTACTGGGAATGAGAGGCAGCGCTCCGATCATGTCGAACTCTCCGACGAATGGCGGACCGGTACAATAGTTGATCGCAACTGGTCCGGAGCTATGAAACATCTCGATTACATATGAGGTGCCGAGTGAATACGCTGACAGCACCCACCGTCGCAGCGTTTAGCTGACGTTTGACGACGGTTCCTATCCATTTACACGCAGATTCTTGATGTGCTGGCGCAAAAGCGGGAGGCCGGCGACTTTTCTTCGTCATCGGGCTGACGCCGCAGAAGCCGGAACTCGTCCGGTTCCTATGGGCATTGGGCTTGGTCGGTCGCACAGGCTCTATGAGGGGCAATTTTGGCAACGCGACGCGACTCGGGTTTTGAACGACGCCGAAAACGCAAGCTGGAAAGGAACAAGATGGCAGATCAACTCGCCAACGAAATAATCGCCATTATCAAGAAGCGCGCCGCGTCGGAGGGCGGCATAGCGCCTGCCACAGGCGGCGAGATAACGGCTGCCACGGGACTGACTTCGCTCGGTATCGATTCACTGGGATTGGCGGACGTTCTCTGGGACCTGGAGCAGGCCTACGGCATCCAGATCGAGATGAATACGGCCGAGGCATGGTCGGATCTCCAGAATGTTGGGGACATGGTGGAAGCCGTGCGCAGCTTGCTCGCTAAGGGGTGTGAATGGACAGGCGCGTCGTGATTACTGGGATTGGCGGTATTTGCGGGCTTGGGACCAACGCCGCCGCCATTTGGACAGAGATGCGAGAAGGCCGCTCCGCCATCGGCCCAATCGTCAACTCCGAGCTCCATGAATTGAGGGTCAGGATCGGTGCCGAGATCAAGGCGCTGCCGGAGCATGACATCGACGGCAAGCAACTCATCTCCATGGACCGCTTCAGCCTGCTCGCTGTGCTTGCGGCGCGCGAAGCCATGCGTCAGGCCGGACTTTCCTCCAAAGAGGGAAATAGCTATCGCTTCGGTGCGACGGTGGGCGTTGGCGGCTGCGGGTGGGATGCGATCGAGCAAACCTACCGCGCCATCCTTCTGGGCGGTAAGCGTGCCGCTCTCTTGACTGTACCCAAGGCGATGCCGGGTGCCGCTGCCGGCCAGGTCAGCATGAGTCTTGGTCTGCGCGGGCCGGTGTTCGGCGTCACGTCCGCCTGTTCCTCGGCAAACCATGCGATTGCCTGCGCGGTGGACCAGATCAGGCTCGGCCGGGCCGACGTGATGCTTGCCGGCGGCAGCGAAGCGCCGCTCATATGGGGTGTGCTGAAGGCATGGGAAGCGATCCGCGTGCTTTCGCCCGATACTTGCCGGCCATTCTCGGCCGATCGCCAGGGCCTGTCGCTTGGTGAAGGCGCCGGCATGGCGGTGCTGGAAAGCTACGAGCATGCCCTGGCTCGGGGCGCCACCATCCTTGCCGAAATTGCCGGTGCCGGCCTTTCCGCCGATGCGTCCGACATCGTCGCGCCGACTGTCGAGGGGCCGGAGGCAGCAATGCGGGCCTGCCTTGCCGATGCCAGGCTGGACGCCGAGGATGTCGACTATCTCAACGCGCACGGCACCGGCACCAAGGCCAACGACCAGATCGAGACGGCGGCGATCAAGCGCGTCTTCGGTCAGCACGCCTTCTCAATGTCCATTTCTTCTACCAAGTCCATGCACGCGCATTGCCTCGGCGCGTCCGGCGCGCTCGAGTTGATCGCCTGCGTGATGGCTATCCGCGAGAGCGTCGTGCCGCCGACTGCCAATTATCGTGAGCTGGACCCCGATTGCGATCTCGACGTCACGCCCAATGTGGCACGCGAGCGCAAGGTGCGCGTGGCACTGAGCAACTCCTTCGCCTTTGGCGGCACGAACGCGGTTCTGGCGTTCAGGCAGGTGTAGAAGCCATGAGAGATGCCTCCGGCAACATTATCTCTCGCATCCAGATGCTTGCCGGATAACTATTGTGAAGGGCGGGTCATTGACCGCCTCGGCGAATGCGGGAAGTGGCAGCGGAAGCTCGACGATCCGGGGTATCGTCTTTGCGAAATTCTTAACTGTTGAAGCGGCTTGGACGTACCGCCGCCCCGTAAAAGGTAAGCGAGGCCCTGCGGGCTCGGCTTGAGGGTCTGAAGCTGTACACGACAATGTCTGGAAGCCGCAGGGTCGGCTCTGCGCCCGTTATAGTCGCCTGAGTGCTGCCGGCCCGGCCGCGCCGCGGGCGCCGTCAACGAACTCCTTGAACCTGCGGACCTTGCCTGTCTTGGCCGACGCTTCGAAGCGCGCCGTCGTGCTGGCCTCCAGATCCGCGAC
>NZ_JAMYUA010000107.1:0-2593 GCF_040322715.1 Mesorhizobium sp. M0106
CTGCGCATTTCGCTGATTGTGAGCAGCCATTTCAGGCGATCGTGAGCACGTATTTCACGCGATCATGAGCGGTCGCTTCGGCCGACCTAGTTATTGTTCAGGCGTTTGAGACGCCGTCAAGAGCGTGGGTGCGGGCGTTGTGTTTTCGCATGCTTTCTCCGGCGAGTTGAAGGCGGTGAGCGTTGTGAACGAGGCGATCCAGAATCGCGTCACCGAGGGTGGGATCGCCTATGACGTCGTGCCAGAGTTCCACGGGAATTTGGCTGGTGACGATGGTCGATGCGCGACCGTGGCGATCGTCGAGGATCTCCAGGAGGTCGCGCCGTTCGGACGCGTTGAGAACAGACAGGCCCCAGTCGTCGAGAAGGAGGAGTTGAACGCGCCCGAGCGTCTTGAGCAGGCGACCATAGCGTCCGTCACCTCGAGCCAGCGCGAGCGCCTCGAAGAGGCGCGGGACGCGATGATAGAGCACCGATCGATTGTCGCGGCAGGCTTTGTGACCGAGCGCGCAGGCAATCCAACTCTTGCCCAGGCCGGTTGCGCCTGTGACCAGCAAGTTCTCGTGACGGTCGATCCAGTCGCCGCCGACGAGCCTGGCGAAGACGGCGCGGTCGATGCCGCGCGGGGTACGCAAATCGACATCTTCCACGCATGCGCTTTGGCGCAGCGCGGCGAATTTGAGGCGGGCCGTGAGACGTTTGGTGTCGCGCTCGGCGGCTTCGCGGTCGACAAGGAGCCCGATGCGCTCCTCGAAAGACAGAGCATCGAGATCCGGCGATCGTCGTTGCTCCTCGAAGGCTTTGGCCATTCCGGACAAACCGAGTGCGACCAGCCGTTCATGGGTGGGATGGGTGAGCATTGGAATCTCCCTGGTTCAGTGGAAATAGCCCTGACCGCGGATATTGCCGTGGCGCAGGGGTTGGTGATCGGGCGTCTCGTCGAGGAAAGCGCGATCAAGGCCGTTCTTGAGGATCGAACGGATCGAGGCGACGGAGCGTGCCTTGATGAGAATGCCACGTTGGCAGGCTGCATCGACGCGCGCGTTGCCGTAGCTCTTGGTCAGCGCCAGAATGCCGAGGCAAGTGCGAAAGCCTTGTTCGGGATGCGGCCGGTCAGCGATGACAGCCTGGAAGAAGGCGGCGGTGGAAGGACCGATCTTCTCGCCGGCTGCGATCAATCCTCCCGGCGTCCACTTGCCGTAGCGGCGATGCGCGCTCGGCATGTGATCGGCAACGGTCGTATGGCCGCGCCGGTTGGGCGCACGGGCGTGGCTGGCGACGCGCTGACCCTTGTGGAAGATCTCGACGGTGTTGTCGGCGATGCGCACATCGACGAGCTCGCGGATGAGGCGGTAGGGCGTGGAATACCAGTGCCCATCGACCTCGACATGATAGTCGGGTGCGACGCGGCAGCGCTTCCAGCGCGCAAAGACGTATGGCTGGTCCGGCAGTTCTCCCAGCTTCGGCCTATCGATCTCGGCGAAGAGTTCGGCTCGGCTGGAGCCGAAGCCACGCATCTGGCGGGCATTGAGTTCGGCGACGAGCACGCGGATGACGGCATTCAGCGCCGCCAGGGAAAAGAAGCGCTGGTTGCGCAGGCGCGCCAGGACCCAGCGCTGGGCAATTTGCACGGCAACTTCGACTTTTGCCTTATCCTTCGGGCGTCTCGGCCTGGCTGCGAGAATTGCGGTGCCGTAATGGCTCGCCATCTCGGCATAGGTCCGGTTGAGACCGGGATCGTAGCGATCGGGGTTGGTGACGGCGGCCTTGAGATTATCGCAGATCACGAACTTCGGCACGCCATCCAGAAAGGTGAAAAGGTTCGTGTGAACACCGATCCAGTCGGGCAGGCTCTCGCTCGGGCACGCCTCGGCGTAGGTGTAGTTCGAGGCGCCCATCGCCGCGACGAACAGCTTCATGGCGTGCGCTTCGCCGGTGACGGGGTCGAAGATGTCGATGGTGTCGCCGGCGAAATCGACAAACACCTTCTCGCCGCCTAGGTGCGTCTGGCGCATCGTCGGGCGCGTGCGCCCCTTCCAGGCCTCAAAGGTCGTGCAAAACCACGTATAGCCAAAGCCGTCGCGGTTGGCGGCGCGATACTCTTCCCACAACAGCACCCGCGTTACGCTGCGGCGGCGCAACTCCTTCTCCACATAGCTCCAATCGGGCACCGGCCGACGGGGGCTTTGCGATGCCGCCCTCGGCGCCGGAAAGAGGAGCAGCTCAAGGCCTTCGTCATCCATCCCCTCGGGCAGTGGCCAGCTCAGCCCGGCAAGATGGGCGCGCCGCAGATAGCCATGCACGACGCCATTGCTCACCCCGATCATGCGCGCGATGACCCGTTCGGGTAGGCCCTGGACATGCCTTAAACGTAGAACTTCTCTGATCCGGCGCATCGACAATCTCTGGGTTGGCATCAGGCTTCCTCGTTGGTTGAACGAGGCAATCCCGTAGACCGGTTGAGTTGTCGGACGAAGCATCCCGCACCCACGAAAAGGTGCTCACGATCATCTGAAATCGTTGCTCACGATGGCCTGAAATCGTTGCTCATGATCCCGTGAAATCCGTGCTCACGATCGTCTGAAATACGCATG
>NZ_JAMYUA010000108.1:0-2559 GCF_040322715.1 Mesorhizobium sp. M0106
CAGGTGCTGCTCAAAACAACGACATACTGCCCGCCAACATCCCGAAGAAGGGTGGATTTACTATCCATTTCATCCGCGCTGTGGTGAGACGGTGCTCATTCTGAAGCGCTATGCGTACCGTGGTACCGATTTGGTGGTCATTGCGCAGCCTGACGGCTCCTTTGCCTGCATACCGGCTTGGATGACGCGCGAGACGGCGACGCACTTCAAGCTGTCGGCGGGGCCGCAGTTTTCCCTTGGGGCCTTGCAATCTCTGCGCGCTGAGATCGATGCGCTTCTAGGATTTCTCCAGTCCGACTCAACGATGGAGAAAGATCGCAATGAAGCGCCAATTCGAAAGTCCCCAGCCAAGCCTGTTCGAAGAAGGCGAGCCAAGCGTTGTGCTGACACGGGCACAGGAGATCGAACTGACGATGCTGGTGGAGACGCTGCTGCGCGAGATCGCGATGGCTCTGGCAAACGGGGGGATCGCAGATGACCAAGATCACAGCTGAGCATCTTGCGCGCAGTGCCTTCGTCTATATCCGTCAGTCGACGGCCGATCAGCTTATGCACAATCAGGAGAGCCAGCGCCGGCAATACGGACTCGCCGATCGCGCTCGCCAGCTCGGCTGGGCGAAGATCGAGGTCATCGACGATGATCTCGGCCGCTCGGGCGGCGGCATCAATCGACCAGGTTTCGAGCGGCTCCTGGCGGCGATCTGCGAAGGGCATGCGGGCGCCGTGTTCGCGATCGAGGCCTCTCGGTTGGCGCGCAACGGCCGCGACTGGCATACGCTGATCGAGTTCTGTGGATTGGTCGGGACCGTCATCGTCGACGAGGACGGAATCTACGATCCTCGGCATCCCAATGATCGGCTATTGCTTGGTATGAAGGGCACGATGAGCGAGCTCGAGTTGTCACTGTTTCGTCAGCGCTCGCAAGAGGCACTGAAGCAGAAAGCCCGCCGGGGCGCGCTGTTCCTCGGTGTCGCCGCCGGCTATGTGAAGACCGGGCGCGAGCAGATCGAGAAGGATCCAGACCAGCGCGTGCAGGACGCGTTGAGGTTGGTGTTCGCGAAGTTCGCCGAGCTACAGAGCGTGCGGCAGGTCCATATGTGGTTCAGAGACGAAGGCATCGCTTTGCCCGTTAAGTCGCATGACGCAGAGGGGCGCTTCATCGCCTGGAAACTGCCGCTCTACAATACCGTGCACAACATTCTGACTAACCCGGTCTATGCGGGTGCCTATGCCTTCGGGCGCACGACAAGCAAGGTCATCATTGAGGAGGGCCGCAAACGCGTGCGCCGCGGGCTGCGGCGCCCTCAGATGGAATGGGACGTCCTGCTTAAGGACCAGCATGAAGGCTACATTCCGTGGAGCGAGTTCGAGAGTAACCAACAGGTGATTGCCAATAACGCAATCGGCAAAGGCAGTGCCACCGCCAAAGGAGCGGTACGGCGCGGGGGGCTGCTTCTCGCGGGGCTTCTGCGTTGCGGCCATTGCGGCCGTAAGATGTATGTCGCTTATAGCGGCAAGGCGGGGCGCTATCACTGCCGGGGTGCGCTCGTCAATCATGGCACCGAGCGGTGCATCTCGTTTGGCGGCTTGCGCGCCGATGAGGCTGTCGGCGCCGCGGTTCTTGGTGCCTTGAAGCCGCTCGGCATCGACGCCGCAACCAAGGCGCTCGAGGTTCAAGCGAGCGAGACGTCAGCCGCACAAAGGCAGCTAGCGCTGGCACTGCAGCGGGCGCGTTACGAGGCTACCCATGCGCGTCGGCAATACGATGCCGTCGACCCGGCCAATCGTCTGGTCGCTGGCGAGCTGGAGCGCCGCTGGAACAACGCGCTTGAAGCCGTGCACGAGATCGAAGGCGAGATTGCCGCGCTCGAGGCGCGAAGACCATCTCTGCTGGGAGAGAAGGAACGGGATCAGCTGATGCGGCTCGGCGCCGATCTGGACCTGGCCTGGTCGCACCCGGCGGCAACATCTGCGACGCGCAAGAGGATCGTTCGCGCAGCCTTGTGCGAGATCGTCGTCCGTATCGAAGGTGGCATCATCGAGATGGTCCTGCATTGGCAGGGAGGGGACCACACCGCATTGAAGTTGAAGATGAACACCGTCGGCAAGCATCGCTGGACAGTCCCCGAGGATACTTTGACGCTGGTTCGCGAGCTGGCGCGTCTGATGCCCGACCGCCAGATTGCGCGGCTCCTCAATCGAGCCGGTAAGCCGACAGGGCGAGGCAACGGCTGGACCCAGGCGCGGATCTGTTCGTTCCGCAGCCATCACGGCATTGCCGTCCACCGCGCCAGCGAATGGGCTGAGCGAGGCGAGATTACGCTTGAAGCTGCCGCGCAAATCATGGATGTGAGCGTAATGACGGCGCTGCGCATGGCCCGGCTCGGCATCATCAAAGGGCGGCAAGTGTGTTATGGTGCGCCCTGGGCATTCAAGACGGCGGATATCGCCGCCTATCGCACGCGGAATGCGCCGCGTCCGCTAACAGCCGATCCCGCTCAACAGCGCTTTGATTTTCAATGACATAGAAAGTGAGCATTATGACGCGTGGCTGCTCGG
>NZ_JAMYUA010000109.1:0-2507 GCF_040322715.1 Mesorhizobium sp. M0106
AATTACTGGATTTGGGATTGAAAGACGTCGATGTAACAATAGCAATCGACGCCCCCAGCGGCGGCTTTCGCATGGCACATCTGACCGCCCAATATGCGTTCGTGATCGAGTTCCCGTATTTCAACCGATATCCAATTAATTATGCGACAACCGTCACGGTTCCGTTGATTGGAACATAAGGCTCACTCTCGTCGGACGCTGCGGCCCGCCACATCCGGACGTTCCTCTGCCAACCACCTTGAGTCTCCTCACAGGTTGATGCCAGAGCGGCTGTAAGACCGGCCTCGCGAAGGTTCACTTCCAGATCGGACGCGATCATGCTCATCCTCAGCGACAAGGACCAGCGGCTTTTTCATATTCAGCAGCAGTGCACGTTTGTTGAACAACTGCCAGCCCGATGAGCCGAGTTAGACTTTGTGCGGCGCGGGCAGCTCAATGCTCAACGAACAAGTCGCTTTGCCAATCATTGTTTTCCAAGGGGCCGAACATAAACTTGGCAGGCTTTCAACATGGGAAAAGACATGTCCGCCCGCGAGCGACTGAAGGAGAGGCAGGCCCAAGTCTTAGCCGATGAAACCGGCATTACGCAGGCGCAGGCGCGCGAGCAGATCGATGATCGGCGCCGACCATGCATCATTGCTGCGCGAGGCCTGAATACTGAAGAGCCGCGCGAGCCGGAAGTGAGCGGGCGTCGTAGAAATTACGAAGGAGCGAGCGCGTACCGATCAGTCCCAACATCGAGAGCACATAGACCAGGAGCAACGGAACCACGGATGGTTGGCTGTCGAGGGCGGCGTCCTCCTGTTCCTCGCCAAGATTGTGATCTCACCTGGCTTTCGTGACCACTATCGTCCAGCCCATTTTGCCGTCGGTCTCTCTCGAAATCCTTGTCGCCTATCTGCTCGGATCACGAGTCCCCGGGCAGGCGGCTCGGAAGCCAACCAGGACGATTGTGTCGCCATCGTTCTTGTCCATGGCGCCAACAGTGTTTTCCGCTGCATTTATCTTCGAAGTTTATAATGCAAGATTTTGAATGAGCGTGTCGCTCACAATCGGTGACGGAATGTAGAAAGCCCGCGCCTCCGGAGAGACGACGCGAGCTGCCAGCTGACTCTGCGTCGGCACGGATGCTGAAGGCTAGCCAGAACGAGCCGAGAAGCCGCAATCGTCCGGCTAAAAACCGAATCGAATATCGGCCCAGCAGCATAACCATGGAACCTTTCAAAGCCGCATGCCTTGTCTCTTCCTTATAGAAGGAGATGCGAAATGAGCCTTGATATAGGAAAGGTCGCCATAGCGTTGCTTGGCCTGCTTGCCTACAAGAATAGGGACAAGATCGGCGAGTTGATCGCTGGTAGGAAATCGACAAATCCCAACGCTAGCGCTGGCTCCACTGGCGGCCTCGGCGACATCCTGGACCGTCTCAGAAATGCGGGTGCGGGCGATCAGGTCGATTCGTGGGTAAGTAAAGGATCAAACCGGCCCGTTCAGCGCGATCAGGTTGAGAAAGCAATCGACCCGCAAACATTGAGCGATCTGGCTGAGCAAACCGGATTGTCCCATGAGGAACTTCTCGACCGGCTCACAAGAGAATTGCCCGACGCGGTGGACAAGCTTACGCCCGACGGCCAGATGCCCGCGGGCAACGGTCCAGATCTCTTGGACGAGGTACCAGGAGCGGGCCGTACTTAGCGCCATCTGCGACAAAGCAGGCTGAAACTAGGAGACGCCGGCTTCGGGGCCACCGACCTGGCAGCAATCGTGTGAGGGGGAAGTTGCTGGCCTTCACCGCGGGTTCCAAGGCCTATCGCAAAAAGTCCCGCCGTACTGCCAGGACGGCGGGACCGATCGGAGCGCCTTTGCACCGGGCATGGGGGATGCATGGGGGATGCGGGGGCGGGCTTGCCCGGTGCGCGCGTACCGTCCAGGAACCTTAGGCTCTCACCGGCAGTGCACCAGCCGACGGTTGGAGCGACAACGAAGAAGATGTCGATAGCCGTTCGTCATCATCCAGCGGGGCGCGCAAGATCGGCCCGACTTGGCGCGTCGGCGGGCGCAGTGGACCGGGCCGCCCCATGCTCACAGACGGGCCGATCAATGGCTTCCGGCTCTATGTCGAGAAGGTGCTCTTGCCGACCCTCAAGCCGGGCGACATCGTCCTCATCGACAAGGCCGTCCGGCACGCCGTCAGCAACGCCGGCGCCAAGCTCTTCTTCCTGCCGAAATACTCGCCAGACCTGATCCGATCGAGATGCTCCTCGCCAAACCAAACACCTGCTGAGAACGGCCGCCAGACGCAACACCGAGGCCGTCTGCGAGCATCGGGAAAATCCACGACACTCTCACATCAAAGGAATGCGCCAACTCCTTCACCGAGGCCGAGTATGCCGCAACCTAAAATCGTCACGCTCTAAGCACGGCATGGGTTATGGCCGAGCCCGGCACGCGAACTCATTCCTCCCTGAATGCCCGTTGGATTTGATCTGCCAGAGGTTTTACGAGGTAAG
>NZ_JAMYUA010000110.1:0-2440 GCF_040322715.1 Mesorhizobium sp. M0106
CTGGGCGGAGCTTCTCGGGGTCGAGCGGGTCGGACGCCATGACAACTTCTTCGAGCTCGGCGGCCACTCGCTGCTGGCGGTGCAGGTGCTCAGTCGAGCATTAGATCTTGGCCTGAACTTTAGCGCCGCTGGCCTCTTCCAAGCTCCCGTTCTGAAGGACCTTGCATCGAAGATTCCTTTGGAGCCACAGCCCAGTAGTACGGAAGTGATTTCCGTCCGACCAACCGGATCGCAGCCGCCGCTGTTCTTTGTTCCCACAGGTTGGGGCGATTGTTCCTATGTCTTCAGCTTGGTAAAGGAAATGAACGTAGACTGTCCCGTCTATGCTTTGCCGTGGCCGTCTTTCGATGAAGCTCGTTCAATGACCCTTGAAGCGATTGCTGCAACGGTGGTCCTGGCAATCAAACAGATTCAGCCCCAAGGTCCGTACCGCTTCGCAGGATACTCCTCGGGTGGCATCTTGGCTTACGCCATAGCCCAGCGTTTACTGGGTCTGGATGAAACCGTGTCTTTCATGGCGTTCATCGATGTTATGTTGATTGCAAATCAATCGAGCACATCCCCGTCTCAGATCGTCCGAAATATGGTGCTGGAACGTTTCGAATCCATGGATGATAAGAGCTTCAAAGTGTTGGAACGCTCTGCTGGACAATGTTCAATTGCTCAGCTGCTCGAAAAGGCACAGAAAATTGGAGCAATACCTCCGGATCGTGATCTCCACAATGACGTTCTGATGTATGAAAGAATCGCCCAATTTCATAGGGCGCTGCAGTCGTATCAAGTTCCATCCCTGCCAATTGAGATACATCAGTTTTATGCCATTGAGCCACTCATCAGTCGTCGGATACCACCTGATAAAGCCTTTACAGGTCCAGAGGCCAGTTCGCCCATGCGCGGTTGGGACCGGGTCTTGAGCACGACCTCTGTTCACGCCACACCGAGCCCAGGCGACCACGTGACGATGATGAGTATTCCGGAAAACAGCGTAATTCTGGCACGCTCCTTGTCACGAGCCTTGGGTCGTGCGGACTCTACGATCGAACGAAGCCGGTGACGCGGCACTTGGCGGGACGGCTTACGGTGACCATTCTGTCAACTGAAGCGGCGCTGGCTGTTGATTTGTGTCATACTTTCAAGCTCAAAGGATTCAACACGTAGAGATTATCCCGTCTGATCACCCGAACATCCTCATCGGCATTCGTCGGATAGAACACGGCGACCAAACCGCCTTGTTCTCTTCAGAAGTTGCCGCGCTAGGACGCGCTGTGGCCAAAGTCCGTCGTCAAAGCGGTGCTGCTAGAATAATTGCGCGAACACTCCTTGGCCAAATGGGATTTCCCCCGACCCCTATCGTCAAGACACGATCTGGTGTTCCGACTTGGCCAGCTGGCATTGTCGGCTCATTGGCTCACCACGATACAGCAGCAGCAGCAGCCATTGCAGAGAAGAAAAGGATCGCAACGCTCGGTATTGACATTGAACCTAACGAACCGTTGCCGAGGGAATTAGTCGAATTGATTGCTACCCCACGCGAGCGAAAAGTTTATGAATTGAGCCTGCATAAGAGGCGGCTTCTATTTGTTTTGAAGGAGGCGGTATATAAATCGTATTTTCCGATTTATAAAAACATTATTGAATTTCAGGATATTGAAATTGACATCTACGCTCGATCAGGTCACGTTCCGAAATCAAATTTTACAGTTTCACTGGAGATCATCATTTCGAACGGGAATATGATCGGCCTGTCGTACTTTGAGCCTATTTCAAAACGTAAGATGACGTGATGTGATTTTCCGGGTGAGCGGTTGCACAGTACACGACGGTCAGGGTTCTTCCGCCTTCGCGAACTTTGCCTCGATGCAGGCCTGGACCCAGCGCTGGCGGATGCGTGTCAACGAGGAATGATCCGGCAGCGCTTCATGCAGGCCATAGCGACGAACCACCGGATGGCGACGTTGACCTGGGCCTCGCGCATCAGCCGGCGATCGTGCACAATCCCGAGCAGGAAGCCGGCGAGCATCAGGCGAACTGCGACCTCGGGATCGATGCCCGGGCGACCATTGTCATTGCAATAGAGATCCGCGACGTCGCCGTGCAGCCATGACAGATCAAGCACACGGTCAACCTTGGCTAGAACATGGTCATCGGGAACAAGTTGTCGTAGCGAGCCGGTCATGAACAGTTCGAGCTGATCTCGCTCTTTCCGGCCGAGCATCGCGAATCCTCCGGCGAATCAACGATTGCTCAATTGAATCAGTGGCAGAGGACTTATTCAACAGCCCCTACGTGCACTCCTCAGAAACGCGCTCGACTACGTGCCGCGCAAGGTCGACGACGATTGCCTGATGGAGCTCCGATGGTTCTACGACCGGCGCGACCTTGCCGAGGTCAAACGCGACCTGGCGCAGTGGATCGCCAAATGGCAGGCCAAATACCCGAA
>NZ_JAMYUA010000111.1:0-2148 GCF_040322715.1 Mesorhizobium sp. M0106
CTTGATGCCCTTTTCCTTGGCATAGGCCTCGGACGACTTCTCGATGATCGGACGCAGCAGCTTCCAGTCGGGCGCAATCCAGTCGGAGACGACGTTCCACTTCTTGCCGTCCCACTGCTGGAAGGTCACGTAGCCGTCACCTTCGTGATTGTCCCAGGAGACGTTGATCGAGTGGAACAGGTCCTTGGCGCCCAGCGCCTCGACGCGTGCCGGATCGAGCTTGAGATGCTCGAAGCCCCAGCGGACTTCGTCGCCGGTGAGCGTGCGGTTGCCGAACTTGGCCTGCGCGATGCGGACCGCCTCGACATTGAGGATGCCGTTGACGATGCCGAGATTGTGGTAGACCGAGCCGATACGGCTCTTTTCCTCGAGATTGCCTTTGCCGGCGCCGTAGACCGTTTTGACGATCTCCTGGACCACCGGATACTGCTCGCCTGACGCCTGGGTGGTGATGGCCGTATAGCCCTTGGCGGCATCGCCCGCGGGGATCACATCCTCTTCCGAATTCGACCAGACATTGCCGACGATGTGATCGGCCGGGAAGCCGGTCTTCTGCGCGGTCTTGAGCGCAACCGGGTTCATCACGCCCCAGCCGCGCAGCACCACATAGTCGGGATGCTCGCGACGGATCGTCAGCCACTGCGCCTGCTGCTCGTTGCCTGGATGCGGAACCTCGATCTGCGACAGCTCGAAGCCGTATTTCTGCGACAGCAGCTCATAGATCGGAATCGTCTCCTTGCCATAGGGCGAGCCGTGATAGAGCACGACGATCTTCTTGCCCTTGAGCTTGTCGAGGCCACCTTCCTTGGAGGCGATATAGTTCACGATGCCCGAGGTCTCGCTGTACGGATTGAGCAGCAGCGGGAAGACGTAAGGGAACACGCGTCCGTCCGTGGTGTCGGTGCGGCCGTGGTTGATGGTGATCAGCGGCACCTTGTCATCGGTGATGCGGTCGATCATGGCATAGGCGATGCCGACCGAAAGCGGGTTCCAGGCGGCGATGCCGGGATTGCTCTTCAATCGTTCATAGACCTCGACGCCCTTCTCGACCTCATACTGCGTCTCGCCCTCGCTCCAGGTCAGCTTGACGCCGTTGACGCCGCCGTCGCGGATGTTGATCAGGTTGAGATAGTCGATGAAGCCGCCGAAGAAGCCGGTGCCGCCGGCGGCATAAGGGCCGACGCGGTAGCTCTGCAGGGGAAAATACTGCTCGTCGGCGTGGACCGCCGTCGCGCCGAGGACGAAGGCCGTGGCGATCGCCGCTTTCTTGAGGTGACTGAAGAAGGTCATGGATTGCGTCTCCTGAGGTTGTGGTCCGTGAGAGGATGTCGAGCGGCGCTCAGCTGGACCTTGAGCCGATCCGTCGTTTCAGGCGGTCGAAGAGGGCCGACAGCCCGTTCGGTTCCGCGATGAGGAAGATGATGATGAGCGCGCCGAGCACGATGCGCTGGCTCATGTCGAGAACACCCGAATCGAACAGTCCGCCAAACAGGAAGGCGCCAAGCCGCGACAGGATGAGCGGAAAGACGACGATGAACGCCGCTCCCAGAAAGGCGCCGCGTATCGAGGCCAGCCCGCCGATGATGATGATGAACAGGATCTGGAACGAGCGGTCGAGATTGAAGCCGGCCGGCTCGACGGTGCGCAGATAGGTGAAGGCCCACAGCACCCCGGCGACGCCGATGATGAAGGACGAGATGGCGAACGCGAGCAGCTTGGTCTTCAGCACAGGGACGCCGATCACCCGCGCGGCGGTTTCGTTGTCGCGCACGGCGATGAAATTGCGGCCGGTCGCGCTGTTGACCAGGCGCCAGACGAGCGCCGTGAGCACGATGACCGTGGTCACCGAGAGCAGGTAGCGGCCCGTCGCCTTGTCGAGCGAGAAGCCCGCAACGGCAAGGTGCGGCGCCGAGATCACCCCGGAAGGGTTGTCGTTGGAGAACCACCCGAACTTGGTCAGCGCCCACTGCACGAAGAACTGGGCGGCGAGCGTCGAGACGGCGAGATAGAAGCCGCGCAGGCGCAGGCTCGGCAATCCGAACACGACGCCGATGCCGGCGGCTGAAATCCCGGCCAGGATCATGGTCGCAGCCAGCGGCAGTCCTTCGACCCGAAGGTTGAAATTGTAGGCGGCGAAAGCGCCGACCG
>NZ_JAMYUA010000112.1:0-1918 GCF_040322715.1 Mesorhizobium sp. M0106
CGCGCGCAAGCCGCCGGCAAGCGCGCTTCCATCCCCGTCGTCCGATGCTGCCTCGGGGCCACACACCACATAGGCGACAAGCTGCTTGTCGCCGGCGCGGTCCTCGCGCGCCACCACCGCCGCCTCGCGCACCCATTCATGCTCGATCAGCCGCGCCGCGATTTCGCCCGGTTCGATGCGGAAGCCGCGGATCTTCACCTGCTCGTCATTGCGGCCGAGGAACGCCAGATTGCCGTCCGGCAGATAGCGCGCCAGATCGCCGGTCCGATACATCCGCGCACCTGCCTCATCGCTGAACGGATCGGCCAAAAACCGCTCCGCCGTCAGCTCGGGCCGGTTCAGGTAGCCACGCGCAACGCCGGCCCCGCCGATGTAAAGCTCGCCCACCGCCCCGAACGGCACCGGCTGACCATGAGCGTCCAGAAGATAGATCCGCGTGTTGGCGATCGGACGCCCGATCGTTTCAACGACGGTGTCTCCCCTGGGCATGCAAATCCAGGTCGAGTACGTCGTTGTCTCGGAAGGGGCGTATAGGTTACAGATCTTCTCGACGCGGCTGTGCTCGAAGATTCTCTCGATCAGAGCTGCGCTCAGCGCTTCGCCCGCCAAATTGATGGCGCTTGCCGCGGCGGGGACTGCTTCCTTGTCGAGCAGAGCGGCGATCGTAGAGGGGACTGTATTGATCAGCGAGACGTCCAAAGGCGTTTGCGCCAGTGCCAGCGCATTGTCGACGAGATAGAGCGTGCCGCCCTGTGACAGGGTAGCGAAGCACTCGTAGACGGACAGATCAAAGCTGATCGAAGTGGAGAACAGCATGCGGCTGGTCTGCGCTCGCGCGTAGACGCCGCTACTCCAACGCAGCAGGTTCACGGTGCTTTGATGCTCGACCATGACGCCCTTGGGCGTCCCGGTGGAGCCCGAGGTGTAGATGATGTAGGCGAGATGGCGGGGGGTGAGCCCCAGCGCGCGCGGGTCGGGGTCGTCAGCGCCCTGGCCGGCCCATGGACGCGCGCCGCCCGAGAGGTCGACCGCCGTCAGGCTGGCGAGCGCCTCGGCGCCGAGGGCGGCGCGTCCGGCCGTATCGGCCAGCAGCAGCTTGGGGGCGGCATCGGCGAGCACCTGGTTGAGCCGTGGGCTCGGATAGGCCGGATCGAGCGGCACATAGGCGCCGCCCGCCTTGAGGATCGCCAGCAGCCCGACCACCATCGCCGGGCTGCGCTCGACGCAGATCGCCACCGGCTGGTCCGGCTTGACCCCAAGGGCGATCAGATGATGGGCCAGCCGGTTGGCCCGGGCATTGAGTTCGCCATAGCTCAGCGCCTCGCCCTCATGCACCAATGCCACCGCCTCGGGCGTCCGGCGCACCTGCTGCTCGAACAGCTCGTGGATGCAAAGATCCGACGGATAGGCCGCGTCCGTCCGGTTCAGCTCCTCCAAAAGGTAGGTCCGCTCCTCGGGCGGAAGAATGTCGAGCGCGCGCACCGGCCTGTCGGGAGCCTGCTCCAATGCCTCCGACAGCGCTTCGAGCGCGCGCTGCATGTAGCCGCAGACCCGATCCGCGGAGATTGGCTCCGCCACCTGTGCCGTGAGGCCGAGCGCCTCGCCAAAGTCCTCCACCGACAGGGTCAGCGGATAGTTGGTGCGCTCCTCGCTGCCCAGCCATTCCACGCCGGACAGACCATCCTCCGTCCCGGAGCCGGCCATGGCCGCCGGCGTGTTGTGGCGGTAGTTCAGCAGCGCGCCGAACAGCGGCGCCGGCGCGGCAACGCCGCTGCACCGTTGCGCCAGCGCCAGCGAGGCATGCTCATGCGCCAGCAGCTCGGAAAGCCGGCGATGCGTGCTGCGCACGCTTTCCTCGACTCCGGTGCCGTCGAGGTCGAGGCGCACAGGCAGGGTGTTGATGAACAGGCCCATTGTG
>NZ_JAMYUA010000113.1:0-1868 GCF_040322715.1 Mesorhizobium sp. M0106
GGCGCCGGTGAATGCAGTGAAGGGATCTGCGGGGATCTCCTGCGGCTTTTGAAGGCTAGCCTCGGTAAAGATCACGCTTGGAATTTTGAGCTTGGCGATGGACCGGCACGCCTGATCCGACGCGTTTGCCGCCAGTGCAGGCGCACATACACATATGATCGCCAAGATCAGTGCCAGCGTGCACCCGCGGTCCCGCAGCTTGAGCCCGTTAGCCAAGAACATACCCATCCTCCCTGGATGCGCCTGATAGCCCGAAAGCTGATCGCATTGGTAGCTAGTTGTGAGCTTTCAGTAGGTTGTCCATCCGGTCCGAACCGGGAAAGCTGAGATTGTCGAAGCTTCAGTGACTCCAGGGGGACCGGATGAACATCCATAAGAATACCGGTCTGACGCCGCTCGGTCGAGAGCGGATTTTTTGCGCCTGGGCGCGCCGGCAGCACCTCGAGGTGTTGCCGCCTGATCCGCAGACCGTCGGCCTCTACATCACGGCCTGTGCGTCCAAAAAGGTTACAGGAGACAAGAAACCAAACTCTGTGGCGACGATCGAGCGCCGTCTCTCCTCCCTGGCGTGGAATTATACGCAGCGTGGCGAGCCGCTCGATCGAAAGGACCGCCATATCGCCACCGTGCCCGCCGGCATCCGTAACAGCCACGCAAAACCGTCTGTGCAGAATGAGGCCATACTTCCCGAAGACCTGATCGCCATGCTGGAGACGGTGCTCCGCAAGACCCATCAGGTCGCCCCAGGCCAGAGCAACCGGCTCGTCCCCGGGGAGGACGAAACGGTCGACCACTCCGCTTGTTCGACTTGTGTTCGGGCGACTATCCCGGCTTCTATGCATCGCGCTTCGGCGCGGCGAGCTTTGTCCAACGCGCCAAGCCTTTGAACCGAATCGCTGTAGACGGAAGTCGCGGCGAGCTTCGCGTTGTTGATCGGAGCATCGAACCAGGCGTCGTATCCGCGGTATCCACCCCATCGTCTGTCGCGCAATCTGTTGGCGAGCGCGTCCTCAGCCGTTCGATCGCGGCCGTCTTTGCCGCAAACTATTATATGGCGGCCGCCGATGCCATTCGGGCGCGCAATATCTCAGGGGTTGAAGGATCGTCGATCAGTTTTCCGATGTCTTGGCGGGCCGCGATGATCTGCACATGACCCTGCAAAGATTGCGCGTAGTAGGAAATACTGGTGCAACTGGTCACCCCAGGCGTCAGGATAATCGTAGAACCAATCGAACGAATGCACGCATCGCGGTTTGCCTACAGCACTGCTCTCCTGTCCCGATAGCGCAAATTCGCGGTTACTCGGGCCACGAACAGTCGGACCAATTTTATTTGTAGGTTAGACCTTCGTCCTCGGCAAGATTGGCCAAGCGATGACTCGCTGCTGAATTGCCGGCCCGCGCGTGATGAGCGCGAAGGCGTCAGGTGCCCCCGCCGTCAAGACTCAAGCCGCAACGTAATCAGGCGGGAGTGCCTTCCGCTAGGTGGGGATGGACTGGCCGCCGAAGTCAGAAGCAGCAAGCCTGGAGCATAATGGAAGCCCTCGACCATGTGAAGCAGGCCGTGAAGGGCGACCTAGCCTATTTGCAGCCACCTGCTCAAAGCCGCGACATGAAGCCAGCCGCCAGCCTGCTAGTCGACAGCAACCGTTCAGCTTGCTGCCGCCGACCGCTTGAAAACGATGGTCACCTTCGTCCCTTTGTTGGCGCTGGACTCGACGGCTAGCTGCGCCTTGGCGTTCTCGGTCAGCGATCGCGCGATCAGCGCTCCGAGCTTGCCTGGTTTGGGCCACACCTCGCCTTCCGGCAGGCCGATTCCGTCGTCCGCCACTATAACCCGGCAGCCGTCGCCATCGACGACGCTGTGCA
>NZ_JAMYUA010000114.1:0-1794 GCF_040322715.1 Mesorhizobium sp. M0106
CGGCTGCGCCGTCCTCCGCTCGCGCTTCGGCCTTCGGTGCGGCCGCGTCCGCGGCGCGGCCGGGATGCGCTGTCAGGCCGCGATGGGCGCGGCCACAACCGATGGAGACACGCCATGACCTACGAGCTTCCTTTCGACGAGGCCTATGAGCCCTACCACGCCTCCTCGCCGACCGATCGTGTCATCCTCGAACTGCAGATGTACGGCCATCGCCCGCATCAGGACGAACCCGATCCTCGGCCACTTCCCGACGACGAGGTGATCCGGGCTGGCCTCGCCGGGATCGTCGAGAGCTTCGCCGGCATGCTCGGCGATACCAGGCTCGAACCCGATCTTGACGACCTGCTCTGGTCCTTCGCAAACGTCTTCCACCGCGCAGCCGAGCGCGTCGCCCGCAACCTCGACCGCAATGAGGAGGCGCAGCGTTCGAGCCAGCAGGAGCAGGACGGCTCGGAGGTGAAGTCCGTCGAGCTGGAGCGGCTGACTGCGGAAGGCATCACCTATATCGAGCGCCGCAACGTGCTCGAAATCATGCGCGATGAGGCTGCCGACCTCTACGAGGCACAAACCGGATCGGCATGGCGGCCGCGCACTGGCTCCAAGGTCTCCCACCAGGCGATGACCGCTTCGGTGATCGACAGCCGCGACTTCCTCGCCGCCCGCCGCCACGCCGAAACCGAGGTGCTCGTTCCTGCCGGCACCAAGATTGCCTTCGCCGGTGGTCTCGACTGCAACGATCACGACCGGATCTGGAACGCGCTCGACAAGGCCCGCGAGAAGCATCCCGACATGGTCCTGCTCCACGGCGGCAGCCCGCGTGGCGCCGAACGCATCGCCGCCTGCTGGGCCGAGAACCGCAAGGTCACCCAGATCGCCTTCAAACCGGACTGGACCCGACACGCCAAGGCGGCTCCGTTCCGCCGCAACGATCAGCTTCTCTCGGTGGTGCCCTACGGCCTGATCGTCTTTCCCGGTTCCGGCATCACCGAGAACCTGGCCGACAAGGCGCGTCGGCTCGGCATCCCCGTGTGGCGGTTCGCGGAGGACGGCGCGTGAGCGCCGTTTTCTTGCAAATCAAGAAAATCCAGATAATATGGAGATCGATAAGGAGTCCAGCCATGCGCCAGTTCACGACGGGGGATCTCAACAAGCAGGTTGGCGACGTCACCGACGTTGCCAGCCGCGAACCCGTTATTCTTACCAAGCACCGCAAACCCCGGTTCGTGTTGATGAGTTACGAGCACTACGAACGGATGCGCATCGGCAGTGATCCCCGCCGCGCATACCATGTCTCCGAGATGCCGGAGGACCACACGGAACTCTTCGCCGCCGAGATCGACCGACTAGCGCGCGGGGAAGGATACGATGATGAGCGGTAGATTTCTGCCTGGTCAGGTGATCTCCTACCCGTATCTTTGGGCATGGCAACACGAGCGCGGCGAAACGGAAGGCCGCAAGAGCCGGCCGACCTGCGTGGTCATCGCTGTCGGCGGCGCAAGAGATGGCCTGACCCATCTCGCGCTCCTGGCGATAACCACCCAGCCACCGCCCGGCGATCGGGTCGGTTTGGAAGTCTCCGCTATCGAGTGCCGCCGCGCCGGTCTGAGCGATCTCAAGCGCTGCTGGATCGTGGTTGACGAATACAACTACGATATTGCCGAACGCTCCTGGTACATCGAATCCGACGGTAAACCCCTCGGTCGTTTCAGCAAGGCATTCATGATGAAGATCGCAGGCGCCTTTATCGAAGCGCGCAGCGAGGGCCGCCGCGTCAGCCGTCTGGATTGACGTTCT
>NZ_JAMYUA010000115.1:0-1787 GCF_040322715.1 Mesorhizobium sp. M0106
CCCTGCTGCTGATCCGTGCCGCGCTTTCGCAGATGGACGTCCCGACGCGCTCATCTTACGTCATGGCGGTCGTCACGGAGGCGGAACGGGCAGCCGCCGCGAGCTTCACATCGGTACCGCGCAGTTTGGCTGCCGCAGCCAGTCCCGCCCTGGCGGGCGCTCTGTTCGCTGCCTCGTTCCGGGCTTGGCCCCTGATCATCTGCGGTGCACTGAAGATCGCTTACGATCTGCTGCTGCTGATGCAGTTTCGGCACCTCAAGCCGCCGGAGGAACGGTGATGCAGCCGCCGGTTTGGGGTGTTTGACCAGGATGGGTCAATCGCGAAGGAAAACGTTGGAAAGTTGTCGATCACTTCCGGCTGTCGCGGAGCGTGAAATGTCGCCTCGCTTCCTCGTGACATTGTCTGCCGCACTTTATCTGACATCAACGGTGTTTGCCGGGGCAGGATCACCCGTTCCGTCGAACGTCTGCTATGCGTGGAAAAGCCGCTGCAGAAGGTCCGCATCGGTGAAGGTTTTTCGATGTGGGCCGCAGCGCGAGGGGTGCGGGCTGGGTCGACATCGGCCCGCGTTGAAAAACCTCCCAAGGAGGAAGCCGCGGGGTCATCTTCGGCTCTGCCGAGATGTTCGGCCCGAATGATTGGGTCGCGCGCAAGGGGATCGAGTCCCGCTCGCGCCCCGATTATCGGCCGTTACCAGCCGTAGCTGAAGATGGCGCCGCCACCACCATCGCCGTTCTGCACGACATTCGCCTCGGTGTTCCTTCCGAACTGGAAAATACCGTAGGCGTTGTCGTTGCCGTTCTGCCTCAGGATGGCGGAATGGCCGTTGCCCTCCTGATGGATGATGCCCAGATTGCCGCGGCCGTTCCGGCCGAGGCCAGCAGCATTACCGTGTCCGGACTGACGGATTCTGGCGCCGTGCAGGCCGCGATACTTCGAATAGACGCGCAGGCCGGTCGCCAGGGCGCCGGCGTCGCGGGCGTTGGCAGGAGCAAATGTCACCGACACCCAGCCTCCTGCGTAGGCCGGTGCGGACAGCGCCACCTGGCCGATGCTGCCGGCAACGAGAGCGGCAGTAAGGGTTATGAACATATTGCGGGTCATCTTGGTCTTCATTTCCGGCTGCCTCAGCCTATGGCCAACCTTCCCGAATTGCGGCTGAACCATCCCGGAACCCGTCGTTCAGCTGTCGTTCAGTCATTTTTCCCGGCTCGGCACACATAGAAAAGGCGCCGAACGCCGACGCCCTTTTCGTGAACTGGCCGGTGCGATCAGGTCGCGCCGCCGACCCGCGCGGCGCAGCCGATGCTCTTGCCATCGACCGCAACTTCGAGCTTGGCGTCGTAAACGCCGCCCTTTGCGTCGAGCGTGACAGCGCCGAGCGTAGCTGGCTTGCCGGGCGCGGCGTTGAAGGCGCCGCCCTGCTCGATGTTGGTGCCGCCGGTGCGACCGGTGCTTTCGACATGGAAGGAATAGGTGCCACTCACGTTTCTGTCGGCATAGGCAAGCGCCTCAAGCAAGACCATGCCCCCTTCCGGCGTGGCGCGGATCTCGCAGCGCACCGGCCCAACGGACTGGTCGGCGGTGGCCATGGTCGCCAGCGCGCCGGCCGGGACCAGGATCAGGGCGAGTGCCGCCATGACGCGGCGGGAATGCTTGACGATGCGGGGCATGGTTCGTCTCCTTGGCTTGGCTAGCGGCGGGCCCGGGAAAATTTACCGGGCCCCCGGCCCGGTGCCGGGTTTTTTGGCGGGCCGGACGCACACGGGCCCCAATGACCGGCCGC
>NZ_JAMYUA010000116.1:0-1698 GCF_040322715.1 Mesorhizobium sp. M0106
AAAGCCGGACAACCGGCGGCGGAGCTGGTGGAGCCAAGGCCGGGGACCAAGGGGAACGCGGAACAGCAACACATGCACCGGACACGGAGCCGGGCTCGCATGTCCCAGTCGCTGGATCGCGTACGGCAAGCCGCAAGGCTGAGGAAGAAGGAGAAGTTCACCACGCTCTTCCACCACATCAATGTCGATACACTGCGGACGGCGTTCTACGTGCTCAAGCGCAAGGCCGCTCCCGGGGTGGATGGCATGACGTGGCAGGATTACGAGACAGACCTTGAGCCTCGGCTCAGGGACCTGCACGAACGGGTTCATCGGGGAGCGTACCGCCCGCAACCGTCTCGCCGGACGTTTATACCGAAGGCAGATGGAAAGCAGCGGCCGCTGGCGATTGCCGCTCTGGAAGACAAAATCGTCCAAGGGGCAACCGTCATGGTGCTCAATGCCATCTATGAAGGCGACTTCTGCGGCTTCTCATACGGGTTTCGGCCCGGTAGAGGGTCGCACGATGTATTGGATGCACTGTGCGTAGCGATCAACACGCGGAGGGTGAACTGGATTGTAGACGCCGATATCCAGAACTTTTTCGGGAGCGTCAGCCAGGATTGGCTCGTTCGCTTCCTGGAACACAGGATCGGCGACAAGCGCATCATCCGCCTGATCCGGAAATGGCTGAAGGCGGGCATTCTCGAAGATGGGATCGTGACGGTAGATGACAGGGGCACGGGTCAAGGCTCGGTGATTTCGCCGCTTCTGGCCAATATTTACCTGCACTATGTCTTCGACCTGTGGGTCAACCGCTGGCGACGGCGCGAGGCCACCGGCGACATGATCATCGTGCGCTATGCCGATGATGTAATCGTCGGCTTCGAGCGCGAGGGCGACGCCCGTCGTTTCCTCGATGCGATGCGCGCGAGGCTTGAGGAGTTCATGCTGTCGCTCCATCCGGAAAAGACCCGCCTGATTGAGTTCGGCCGCTTCGCGGCGGTCGACCGCAAGCAACGCGGGCTCGGCAAATCGGAGACCTTCGCATTCCTGGGCTTTACCTTCATCTGCGGTAAATCGCGAAAGGGGCGCTTCCTGCTTAAGCGGAAGACCCGAGGCGACCGCATGCGGGTGAAGCTCAAGGACATCAAGGCGGAGCTGCGGCGTCGGATGCATTGGCCCATCCCCGAACAGGGGAAGTGGCTGAGGCAGGTCGTGACAGGTCATTTCGCCTATTATGCGGTCCCGACGAATGGCGGGGCGCTCTCGGCGTTCCGGCACCATGTGACCGATCTCTGGCGGCGGACCCTTCGGCGGCGCAGCCAACGAGACGGCTTCACCTGGGCCCGCATGACGAAGCTGACCGACGACTGGCTCCCCAAACCACGCATCCTTCACCCGTGGCCCAATGCGCGCTTCGCCGTCAGCCACCCAAGGTAGGAGCCGAGTGCTCGAATCGGGCTCGCTCGGATCTGAGCGGGGGGGCGCCCAGTAATGGGCGTCCCTACCGCGATAGTGCACGTTTTCAAATTAAGCGCACAGCTAACCAACTGAAATGATTGACATGCGATTCTCATAATTAACTGCAAAGGGACATCCCCAGAAATGAGTATTGACTTCGATCTCCGATCTCAGCGCCGGCAACTGACCAAGGCATAGCGGGCTCGTAACGATAAGGACGGTTCTCGCCATTTGAGGACCGCAACGGGTTGGCGA
>NZ_JAMYUA010000117.1:0-1680 GCF_040322715.1 Mesorhizobium sp. M0106
GTAAGCGCGAATTTCCCCGCACCTTTTGCTGTTGAGTGCTCTGATGCATGAGGTGTCCACCAAAATAGGTGGACACCTTGTGATGGAAGAAGATGAGCAGAAACTGCGGGTGAGGCTTGTCGGTCGGGACGGGCGACGCCGATACGACCCGGCATCGAAGGACCGTCTTGTCTCGGCCTGTCTTGAGCCTGGCGTGTCGGTATCGAGGCTTGCGCTCGAACATGGGGTCAATGCGAACCTTCTTCGGAAGTGGATAAAGAAGCGGGCGGAGACCCAGTCCCTCCCACAGCCCCCACCATCGGCGTTCATCCCGGTTCAGATTGAAAGCACTTCCGATCGGGCCTTGCTGCGACAGAGCAGCATGGCTGCGGTGGATTTGCCGGGGACTTGCGATGGGGCACGTAGATCGGCATCGAAAAGGACAGCGCCTTTTTCCTCTCCAGCCAAGGTGAGCGCGTCGCTGCCGAACGGCGTGAAGTTGACGCTGGAATGCGGTGATGTGGATGCGTTGACGGCGACCATCGGAGCACTGGGTCATGTTCAGACTGGGCGCTGACCTGAAAGTCTACCTGCACCGCGAGCCGATCGACTTCCGGGCCGGCATCAACAGCCTTGCGGTTCTGGTCCAAGAGACGATGGCGCTCGATCCGTTTGCTCCGGCGGTTTTTGCGTTCTGCAATCGCCGTCGCGACCGGATGAAGCTCCTGTTCTTCGATCGGTCGGGCTTTGTGCTGGTCCTGAAGCGGCTGACCGAGGACAAGTTCCGGTGGCCGCGCCGGGAGGCAGCGGTGGTCACGCTTACGACCGAGCAATTGCACTGGATCCTCGACGGCATCGACATCGATGCGATGGTCCGCCATCCGGTGCGGCAATATCAGGTTGCGGGTTGAGGGCTCTCGAATTGAGCGGTTGACGCGGCGGCATGCTTTCGATTCAAGAATCTGATGAATCGACCCGGCGAACCGACTGTTGAAGCGTTGATGGCGCGTATTGCTGCGCTGCAGGCGCAGAACCGTCAACTCACCGAACGCGTCGTCAAACTCGAGGAAGAGCTGGCGCTTGCACGACTGCATCGTTTTGCGCCGAAGAGTGAAAAGCACATTGACCGCCTCTTCAATGAAGCCGAACAGGCCGCGGATGAGGACGCCGCCGACAACGAAGATGGCGGCGTCGTTGTCCTGCCGGACACGGGCTTGCCGGCGAGCGAAGGGGCGACGGGAAAGAAGCGCGGCCGCAAGGCCTTGCCGGAAAACCTGCCGCGCGAGCGCGTCGAGTATGACCTTCCCGACGATCAGAAGGCTTGTCCTTGCTGCCGTCACCAGATGCATCGCATGGGCGAGGCCGTTACCGAGCAACTTCATATCGAGGTGAAGGCGAAGGTCCTGCAGAATGTGCGGTTCAAATATGCTTGCCGTCATTGCGACCGTACCGGCATCAACACGCCGCTCGTGACCGCGCCGATGCCCGCGCAACCCTTGCCGGGCAGCATCGCCACGGCCTCGACGCTGGCCTTCGCGCTCGTTCACAAATACGTCGACGGCACACCGCTCTACCGCCTGGCGCAGGCCTTCGAGCGCGCGGGCGTTCCTGTCAGCCGTGGCGCTCTGGGTCACTGGATGATCGGCTCGAGCGAAAAGCATCTCGCCCGCATCTATGACGTGCTGAAGCTGCGGCTCAGAT
>NZ_JAMYUA010000118.1:0-1674 GCF_040322715.1 Mesorhizobium sp. M0106
GGAATCTGAAGGGTTCTGTGAGGTCCGGGCACAGCCGGGGCACGCAGGCTCGACGTCGGACCTCATTGCAAGCCGGATTGAACGAAGCCGCGGGCTAATCTGGCGCTATGGGGATTGTAGCCTGGAGGGGCGGTCGGGATTGTCTTCGTCGGGTGAATGAAGGGCAACCGCGATGCGACCCCAAGGGATGATGGCACGGTGGAAGGTCGACTCTTGATGGCGATCACCGCGGATTGGGTGGGGACGCCTTCTGTCGCGGGCACGAGTGCTCGCGGTCTTGTGCGGAAAGTCAAAGGTCGGCATGCCGGCGCGGATGGCGACGGATACCAAAGCTGGTGATGTGGACCTGCCGCGTACGATCATGAGGTGTTGTCCCACAAGGGACCTGGCGGCGCTTGTCCGCAGCGCCAGATGGCCAGCGTGATCATCGATCCTCCACAGCATGGGCAGCGATGCGCTAATGAGAGGGGCGCGGGCGTGCTTTCGACGCGCGGTTCGATATTGTCCTGCAGCGGGTTGGCCAGCAGCCTGCGACACAGGTCGAGCTTTGCGGCGCGATGGCCGTTGGCGAGGAATCCATAATGGCGGATGCGGTGGAAGCCGTCCGGCAGGGTGTGCAGCAGGAAGCGCCTGATGAACTCGTGCACATTCAGCGTCATGAGCTTTGCCTTGCCGCCATGCTGATAATCTCTCCAGCGGAACACAATCTTGCCGTCGGCCATGCTGACGAGCCGGGAGTTTGCGATGGCGACACGGTGGGTATAGCGACCGAGATAAGCCAGCACCTGCTCTGGCCCGCCGAACGGCGGCTTGGCATAGACGACCCATTCGAGGCGGCGGGCCTCGCCCAGCCGGCGTCTGAACACGACGGGCAGCGCCAGTTCGGCGAGATCGCCGAAGAAGCTCAACTTGCCCGCTTCATACGCTGTCCGCAGTTCCTCCAGAAAGAGTCGGCGGAACAGGCGCGACAGCACCCGCACCGGCAGGAAGAAGCCGGGCTTGCAAGAGATCCAGCGCGTTCCATCGGGCGACAGCCCACCACCTGGCACGATGCAATGGATATGGGGATGATAATGGAGGTTCTGACCCCAACTGTGCAGGACGCCGACAAGGCCGATCTCGGCTCCCAGATGTTTGGAATCGGCGGCGATGGTGCGTAGCGTCTCGGCGGCCACCTTGAACAAGATCGTGTAGACCGCCGCTTTGTTCTGGAAGGCGATCGCCGCGATTTGCGCCGGCAGCGTGAAGACGACGTGGAAATAGGGAACCGGCAGGAGTTCGCCCTGCCGCGCGGCAAGCCATTCCCGGCAGGCCTGTCCCTGGCACTTCGGGCAGTGCCGATTGCGGCAGGAATTGTAGGCGACGCGGATCGCCCCGCAGGACCGGCAGCCCTCGACATGGCCGCCCAGTTCGGCGGTCCGGCATAGCTCGATCGCGCTCATCACGCGCCGCTCGACGCGCCCGAGATGGCCGTCATGGGCCTGCCGATACGCCTCGCCGTGGCGGCGGAAGATGTCCGCCACCTCCAGTCTCGCCGACATTGGCGGAACCGGTCAGCCCGGCGGCACAACCTCAATGGTCAGCCGATCGAGCGGGCTTTCCGTCCGCCGAATGAGACCGTTCGAGACCTTCGTGTAGCGCGCCGTGCTCGACAGGTTGTTGTGGCCGAGCAGC
>NZ_JAMYUA010000119.1:0-1346 GCF_040322715.1 Mesorhizobium sp. M0106
AGCGCCAGCGCGTGGCGCTGGCCCGCGCCATGGCGATCGAACCGGCCGTGCTTTTGCTCGACGAGCCGTTCGGCGCGCTCGATGCCCAGGTGCGCCGCGAACTGCGCCGCTGGCTGCGCGACATCCACGACGCCACCGGCCATACCACGGTCTTTGTCACCCATGACCAGGAAGAGGCGCTGGAGCTTGCCGATCGCGTCGTGGTGATAAGCCAGGGCCGCATCGAGCAGGTCGGCACCGCCGACGAGATCTACGATACCCCGAACTCGCCCTTCGTTTATGGCTTTATCGGCGAATCGAGCTCGATCCCGGTCAAGGTCGAGGACGGCCAGGTCTGGATCGCCGACCGCCCGATCGGGCTCTCCGCGCCGCACGCACCGCAAGGCGAAGCGACATTGTTCTTTCGCCCGCACGATGTCGAACTGGTGGACGAATGCAACGGCTGCATCGCCGGCACGGTCGCCGCCAGCCGCCGCGTCGCCGGCACCAGGCGGGTCGAGCTCGAAATCGGCGGCGAACGCCAGCGGGTCGAGATCGAATTGCCCGTCGACCATCCGGCGGCGCAGAAAACTCGAGTGGCTTTTAGGCCGCGGCGCTGGAAGCTTTTTCCGGCTGGTTGATTACGAGGCGATTACCAACTTGTGCACAACAAGACGTTTCGGCCCGCTCTTTCAACGCGCCTTAGCGAGAGCGCAAGGGTCATCGGATTTTTCGGGGAAGCCGCAAAGCCGTAGTGCTCGTAGAAGGCTTTCGCTTCGTCCGATATGGCATGAACAAGAAGGCCGCGAATCCCGAGGTCGTCGCGGCGTAACGCGTGCGCAGAACGGTGTCTTGCAACAGCGCGGCGCCTAACCCGTGCCTTGCCAGCTTGTGTCCACGCTGCTCGAATGTCGCGCGGTATACGTCGAGCAGCCTGATGGAGCAGGTCTGCACGGCCTTGCCGTTCAAGATGGCTTTGGTGGACCGCGATCACGTTCCCGGCGGAAACTCGCTGTCGGTTGTCTCCCATCCTTTGATGGGCATCCACGTCATCGACCGGAGCAAGCGCTGCGTCAGCGGATAGTGGTGTCGATCCACGCGTCTTCGCCACAGCGGCGCCAGGAGCCACCATTCCCGGCGCTTCTCCAATACTGACCTTCGCGCGCTACGGCTTGACGCGATTCGGAGCTGACCTTCAAAGATATAGCGAATTAAAGAAAACAGCGGTATTTTGACCGATTGAAATCTCCTTGGGGTGCTCATGGCTCTAGATGTCATTGGTGCAGGCATGGGTCGCACTGGCACATATTCGCTGAAGCTCGCGTTGGAGCATCTTGGGTTCGGGCCGTGTCATCACATGGCAGATG
>NZ_JAMYUA010000120.1:0-1311 GCF_040322715.1 Mesorhizobium sp. M0106
TGGGTTATGGCCGAGCCCGGCACGCGAACTCATTCCTCCCTGAATGCCCGTTGGATTTGATCTGCCAGAGGTTTTACGAGGTAAGACAGCATTGTGCGGCTGCCGGTCGAGAAGAACACCTCGACAGGCATACCGGGCGACAAGGTCAGGCCCTTCAGCCTCGTAAGCTCTGCACGCGGCAGGCTGACACGCACAGTATAGAAGCTCGTGCCGCTTCGCTCATCGATGCTGAGATCGGGGGAGATCTCACTGACTACACCATTCAGCTCTGGCGTGATCCGCTGGTTGAAGGCCGAAAATCGCAAGGTTGCGCTCTGCCTTGGCATCAGCTGATCGATGTCTTGCGGAGCCACACGTGCCTCGACCGTCAGGTCGTCTGTGACAGGGACAATCTGCATGATGAGCTCTCCCGCAGATATGACGCCACCGACCGTGTGCACGCCGAGCTGGTGGACGACGCCAGTCTGCGGGCTGCGTATATCGATCCGCTTGAGCTGATCCTCGGCCGAGACCTTTTGTTCGACCAACTCGGCGAGCTTTGCCTGGACGTCACGGAGCTCGGTTGCCACCTCGCTGCGCAAATCCTGGTCGATCTGAATGATCTGCAAGCGGATTTCGGATGTATGACCCTTCGATTGCGCCATTGCCGCAGTCAGCTTCCCATGTTCGCCTTCAAGCCGGACTGCGTCACGCTCAAGTGTCGTTATGCGATCGATTGAAACCAGCTTGCGTTCCCAGAGTCTGCGCATGCCGTCGAGCTCAAGCCCGATCAATTTGATTTCCTGGCTTTTAGCATCCCTTTGCTCGCTCAAGCCGGCGACTTCTTCGGTGAGCTGAGCAATGCGCTCTCTCAACTGAGCCTTCTGGCCAGCGCGTGCCTGGCGACGAAATTCGAACAAGGACTGCTCGCCGGCCAGCGCACGCCGGATCTCAGGATCGTCCTGCCGCGACGTCAGCGAAGATGGGAAGGCGATGGTGTCAGTGCCATCGCGCTCGGCTTCGAGGCGGCCCAGACGGGCCTCGAATTCGTCCAGGCTCTTGGCGACCATGGCTAAATCGGCCCGGGTCACGGTTTCATCGAGACGGATCAAAACCTGGCCCGCCTTCACGGCGTCGCCTTCTCGAACGAGGATCTGACCGACCACGCCACCCGTTGGATGCTGCACCTTTTTAACGCTGGAATCGACGACCAGCCTTCCCGAAGCAATGACGGCTCCAGAAAGCTCCGTGACCGCGGCCAGGCTTCCCGCCCCACCAACCAGGAGCATGCAGACCGCGACACCGCCGAACAGATAGCGTCGGATGGTCCGG
>NZ_JAMYUA010000121.1:0-1256 GCF_040322715.1 Mesorhizobium sp. M0106
CGCCTCCGGCAGCGGCGCCTCCGGCAGCGGCAGGGTCCGGGCGCGCCGGCCTGCGTCCGGCCGGGCTCTAGTCGCGGCGTCCCGCCGCTCCCCGAGCCGGCTTCGCCGTCTCGGCCTTCGGGTGACGATCCCTCGCGCAGGGCTAGAGGGAGAGGGCGGCCGGCGCGGGGCGGGGGACGCTGGAGAGAAGGGAAAGTCACCATGTCGATGATATTCGTAGGTGGATCACGCGAGATATTCGAGCTGCCGGAACCTGCTATCACTCGCATCGGCGCAATCGTTGCTGCCGAGCACGGCGTGCTGATTGGCGACGCGCCCGGAGCCGATGCCGAGGCGCAGGGCCTGCTCGCTGGCTACGGCTACGAACATGTCGGGGTCTTCCATGCGGGCAAGGAACCCCGCAACAATCTGGGCGACTGGGCTGCCTACCATGTTCCTGCTCCTGAGCGCGCCGAAGGATACTGGGTCCACGCCGCCAAGGACCGGGAGATGGCGCGGCGCGCCGACTTTGGCATGATGGTCTGGGACGGCGCATCACCCGGTACGGCCGTCAACGTATTTCGGCTCGCCATCGCGAACAAGCCGTGCGTCATTTACGATTTGGCCAGGGGCAGCATGGCGACGACGTACAATGTGGAAGACTGGTGCGCCATGCTGCGCCATGTCGATCCGGACATTCGCCGCCAGGCCGAAGCCCGCATGACGCCGGACGAGCGTCTGGCGTTGCCAGGATGATGTACGGGCGGTTTCCCCGACAGCCCGGTGGGTCCGATCTCCGATATGCTTGATCCGGCTCCGCGCCCCAACTCCACTTGTATGAACGGCCGGGGCCAACCCTACTTCGAATCCGGCCCACGCGCAGAGCCGCGGGGCATTGTGCAGCATGATCATCTTGACCCGTCTCGCATCTGAAGCGGGTACAAGCGTGCCGAACATCCTGGCTTGCTTTCAACCTGGCTGCGAGGCATCGCCACCGTGGGGCGTGAAGTTCGCTGCCAGTCGGCTCCGATCTCGAAACCGCTGTGCCGCCATGCCAAACGCGCAAGGCGGTTCACGCGCATGCTGCTGTTCGACGTGTTGGCGATGCCGAGGACATGACCCGAGAGGCTGCAGCCTGTTCGTGCGATCCGGCAGCGTTGCGTCGGCCAAGCGATGGCGGCCTGAGTTCTTTTCCATCTGCCGCATCCGGGGCCATTCCCGTTTCATGTCGCCTTTGTAGACGACCGCCTGCTTTGTGCGGTCAACCCCCGTTGGGG
>NZ_JAMYUA010000122.1:0-1206 GCF_040322715.1 Mesorhizobium sp. M0106
GAGAAGACCGGATCGGAAAGTCCCTGAAACAAGAGCAGCTTTCCACCGTGGGCAGCGAAGCTGGCGAGATACGTGCCGGTCGCATCATTGAGCTTGGCCGTATCCGCAACGCGTGCCGGATCCTTGTCGAAGTCGAACTTCAGGGGGTCAAAATTCGGCGCCGGGGGCGTCATGAAGTAGTATTGAAGCGAGCGGGCTCCCAGAACGATGTTATTTGCATCCGACTGGGAAGTGGGGGAATTGCCCAGCTTCCACATTCTCCAGTCCGCGCCCGCAACGCCCGTATCATATGGCCAATCGCTGTAAAGCTTTTCGCCATCGGAGCTTTCCGGACCCGCGAACGCGCGGCTCATGGCCTGCACTTGACCAGCCGTGAGGCAGCTGTCCGTCTTATCGCCTTGGCAGGACAGGACCTTTGGGTCGAACCGGCACTGCTGCCAGGCGTTGATGACGCCATCCTCAATGCCATCGCGGGCATCACAGGCAGCGAGAACCGCCTTGGCGACGATGTTCAGATCCTGCTGGGAGAAGGCGCGGGATAGAATGGGATGGCCGGCCTCATCCTTGGGAGCGATGCTCATGTACTGGCGAGTATCCCAGGCTTCGGCAATGTTGGCGGCACTGAGACGAAAACCCGGGCTACCTGCAACAATGCCGTCGAACTCGAGCGGATATCGCTGAGCCGCTATCAACGCCTCACGACCGCCATTCGAGCATCCCATGAACACCGACTTTTTCGGAGCCGCCCCATAGAACTTGGCAATCACCTGCTTCGAGACCGAAGTGACTTTGCCAATGGAGGCGTACGCAAAATCAATGCGTGCGGCTTGATCGACCCCGAAAGCCGGATCGGGGCTTGGGTGCCCGCCATCCATGCTTACAACAGCGTAGCCGCGCAAGAGCCCGGGAGCCGCGGTCGAGTTCCGGCAAGGAATGGTCCCGACGGCCGGCGCCAGGAAGCCATCAACTGCGCCGCCGCCCTGGAAAAGGAACATGTCGTTCCAGGTCGTCGGAAGACGCACCTCAAACCGGGTGCCATATGATTGACCATCGACCCCCTGGCGTTTCCCGATAACACCTCGGACAAGGCAGTGCCCGCCCACTTTTACCGCCTGAGGCGAGGCGCCGGTGAATGCAGTGAAGGGATCTGCGGGGATCTCCTGCGGCTTTTGAAGGCTAGCCTCGGTAAAGATCACGCTTGGAATT
>NZ_JAMYUA010000123.1:0-1205 GCF_040322715.1 Mesorhizobium sp. M0106
TTTGCATGCTATCGCGCCAGGACATTGAGGTCGATGGTTTCTATTTTCTGATGTCTGAACCAGGCGTCGAAGACACCGTCTGTGGCGGTGGGCCTGAAGGCGACGGATTTTCCTGTGAAGGCCCTGCACAAACGCATGGTGCGGCCAAGAATGGAGACGAAGCCATGCTGCTGTACGCGGCGGATGAGATCGCCCTTGGCGTATTCGAACGGCTCGACCGTTTCGCGATAAGGGCGCAGCGATGCCCAGTAGCGATCGAGCGGCACGCCGCCGTCCAGCGCATCGTGGGGACGCTGGGCGTTGTAGACATGGCGCCACTGGTCGAATGCGTCCTGGGCCTTGGCGAGATCGGCGAAGGGCGGTCCCTGCAGCGCCTCGGCCTTGAGCGAGCGATGGAAGCGCTCGTCCTTGCCGAGGGTCTGGGGATGGCAAGGCCTGGAGTGGCTGACGGCGATGCCGGTTTCGATCAGCCAGACGGTGAGCAGCGTGAAGTCGTTGCGGCCGCCATCGCCCCAGGGCGGGCCATTATCGGTGGCGATGCGCCACGGCAAGCCATAGCGGCGGAAGGCGGCGACCAGCCGGGCTTTTACGGTTGCGGTGGTCTGGTCGGCGCAGGCCGACAGCGCGACCGAGAAGCGCGAATGGTCATCAAGCACGGTGAGCGGATGCAGGCGGCCGCAACGCAAGGCGACGTGACCCTTGAAGTCCATCTGCCACAGATCGTTGGGGGCGGCATGCTCGAAGCGGATGAAGGGCTGCGCTCCACCGCCCGACGTTCCCAACTCAATGCCGTTGCGACGCAGGATGCCGGTTACCGTCGAGGCCGCCGGCGTGCCGATACCCTCGCGGGCAAGCACACGCGCGATCTTGCGTCCACCCCAAGCCGGATGCGCCATACGCACCGCAAGGGCCGCCGCTTCCACCTCCGGCGCGCTGCGCGCCGGGCTCGATCGTGGCCGCCGCGACTGTTCGACCAGCCCAGCCTCCCCCTCGATCCGATAGCGCGAAAGCAGCTTGTGGCCACAGGTCCGGCCGATACCGAAGCGCTGGCACAGCACGCTTATATTCGCTCCTTTCGCCGACGCCAGCCTCACAAACTCCAGCTTCTGCTTCATCACGCTTCTGTCCTCGAATGGCATCCCGAACCCCCTCGCGCAAAAGCGCAAAACTGTTCGCGATGTCCTCGCACATCTGTTCGCGATGTC
>NZ_JAMYUA010000124.1:0-1153 GCF_040322715.1 Mesorhizobium sp. M0106
CTAGTGGATTGAATCCAACGTCTGGTGCCCTCGGCTTGCGGCTGCGATGATTTTGTCGGGGTCGGCTTTCCAGCGGAAGGGTTTGGGGTCGGTGTTGTGGTCGGCGAGGTATCGGTTGATGGCGGCCTGCAGATCGACGACGCCGACGAAGGCGCCGCGTCTGAGGCGTCGCTTGGTCAGCGCGGCGAAGAACCCCTCCACCGCGTTCAGCCATGAGGCGCTGGTCGGCGTGAAGTGGAAGGTGACGCGGGGATGACGGGAAAGCCAGGCGATCACCTTCGGGTGTTTGTGGGCTGCATAATTGTCGAGGATGACGTGGACGGCTTTCTTCGCCGGCACGGCTTTTTCGATGGCGTTGAGGAAGCGGATGAATTCCTGATGGCGATGGCGCTGCATGCACCGGCCGATCACCTTGCCCTCCAGCACGTCGAGAGCTGCAAAGAGGGTAGTGGTTCCGTGCCGCTTGTAATCGTGGGTCATGGTGCCGGCGCGGCCTTTCTTCATGGGCAATCCCGGCTGGGTGCGATCCAGCGCCTGGATTTGGCTCTTCTCGTCGATCGACAGGACCACGGCATGGGCCGGCGGGTCGACGTAGAGTCCAACGATGTCGCGCACCTTCGCCGCAAACTGCGGGTCGTTGGAGAGCTTGAAGGTTCGGATGCGGTGCGGCTGAAGCCCGTGCGAGCGCCAGACGCGCTGGACGTAGGAAAGGCTCACGCCTGCGGCCTTCGCCATCGCGCGGCCGGTCCAATGGGTCGTCTCGCCCGGCGGTTCGGCCAGCGTCAGGGCGACGATCCGTCCGGCCACTTCCGGCCCAAAGGGCTTGACGCGCGAGGGCCGGGTCTTGTCGCGCAGAAGGCCATCGACGCCTTCCTCGCAAAACCGCTCCTGCCAACGCCAGACCGCCGTCTTGCTCATCGCCGTGTTCTGCATGATCGCCATCGTGCCGAGCCCATCCGCTGTGGCCAGCACGATCCTGGCGCGCCAGACGTGCTTCTGAGGGCTGTTGCGGTCCGCAACAATGGCTTCCAGCCGGTCACGGTCCGCGGCGGTCACTGTGACAACGATCCCGGTGCGCATCCTCAAGACTCGCACGCAAAACCGCCGACGGGAATCCACATTCGGACTCGACCGTCACATTCATTCCACTAGC
>NZ_JAMYUA010000125.1:0-1152 GCF_040322715.1 Mesorhizobium sp. M0106
CCGCAAGATCGCCGACGGGACACCGGCCGAGGTCAGGGCCAATCCGGCGGTGATCCGGGCCTATATCGGCACCGCCGAAGGCGAAGATGGCGAGGGCATCTGATGAGCTACTATGATTTCCTCTTCGTCATCGAGGTGCTGGTCGGTGGCTTGCTCTCAGGCGTCATGTATTCGCTCGTCGCCATCGGTTTCGTGCTGATCTACAAGACGTCGGGCGTGCTGAACTTCGCGCAAGGGTCGATGGTGCTGTTCGCCGCACTCACCTTTGTCAGCCTTGTCGAACGCGGCATCCCGTTTGCGCTTTCAATGCTCATTACCCTCGCGGTCATGGTTGCGCTGGGCTTCACCATCGAGCGAACTGTGCTGAGGCCGCTGGTCAATCGCTCGCCGATGACGCTGTTCATGGCCACGCTTGGCCTGTCTTACATCATTGAAGGCGCTGCCCAGTTGGTGTGGGGCACGCAGGTGCACGGGCTCGATCTCGGCATCGACGACACGCCGTTCGAGGTCGGCGGTATCCTGATATCGTCGTTCGATCTTCTTGCTGCAGGCATTGCCGCGGCGATGGTCGCCGGCTTGAGCGCATTCTTCTATTGGACCCGCGTCGGCCTAGCGTTTCGCGCCGTCGCAGACGACCAGTTCGCGGCGCTCGCCGTCGGGCTGCGGCTGCCCCGGATCTGGGGAACGGTGTGGACGGCCGCGGGGTTCGTGGCACTGGTCGCGGGGCTTTTGTGGGGCGCGCGCCTCGGCGTCCAGTTCTCGCTGTCGCTGATCGTGCTGAAGGCGCTGCCGGTGCTGGTGCTTGGCGGCTTCGATTCTATCCTCGGCGCCATCGTCGGCGGCCTCATCATCGGCGCCAGCGAGAAGCTCGCCGAGGTCTACCTCGGACCCTTTGTCGGTGGCGGCATCGAAGGCTGGTTCGCCTATGCGCTGGCGCTGGTCGTCCTGCTGGTGCGCCCCTCCGGCCTGTTTGGCCAGAAGACTGTCGAAAGGGTCTGACCGATGGCCGTGCAAGCGCTCGATGCCGCAAGGCTTCCCATCGACTGGCAGAGGTTAGCTCTGCCCGTCGCCCTGATTGCCGTGGCCTACGGCCTGATCCCCGCCTATGCGTCGAGCTATCTCGTCGAGGCGATCCTGCTGCCGTTCCTTGCG
>NZ_JAMYUA010000126.1:0-1150 GCF_040322715.1 Mesorhizobium sp. M0106
AGTGATGGCATTGATGAGATAGTCGTCGTTCCAGGCGCATTTCTTGATGCGATGGCTGATGGGAACTTTGGCAGCATCGGCGGCCTGAAGGATGTTTCTGGCGAGGCGATTGAGAAGGGCCGTGTTGGCGGGGGCATTGTCCTTGCGGGCACGGCTGAGATCCTCATCGAGATGGACATCGAGCATCCAATGCAGGCCGTTCTCGATCTGCCAATGAGCTCTAGTGAGGTCGAGCGCCCGCTGCGGCGACATGAGCGTGGAGGCCATGAACAGGCGCATCAACGGCTTGGCCTGATCGCGTCGGCTGGTGATGCGGATGAAGGCCAGGTGGCCGGGCATCAGCGGCTCGGCCGCCGCCACGATCTCGGCCTGCCGCCACTCGTTGCGGCCGTGGCTGGTCTCGGTCCGCTCGGCAATGGAAGGGGTGGCGTCGGCCAGTTGCAGGTTGGCACGGCGCAGCCAATGACGACGGTTGCCCTTCAGCGCAAGCAGGTAATCGCCACCTCTTTGGGTAATGGCCGCAGCCATGCGGGTGTGGCAGTGGAGCGCGTCGGCGGTGACCAATCTGCCCGTAAGATCAATGAGTTCGACGACTTTGAGCGCGGCCTCGACTTCGTTCTCACCATCGCTCGGCGAGACTGCCGCCAGGCACAGCCGGGTCTCGGCGGCGAAGGCCGACACCGTCAACGGCGGACTGGCTGCCAAGCCCTTCTCGTAGGCTCGCCGCAAAGCCTTGCCGTCAAGCGACACCACCTCGGGCGTCTCTCGGCTGGCTCGGGCGAAAGCTGCGGCAAAGGCAGCAAAGGCGCGACCAAAGGCCTCCGGGTCGAGCAGACGCAGCAGCCGCGAGAAGGTGTCGTGGCTGGGAGCTGCGTCATAGTCGATCAGCCGCGACAGCGCCTGCTTGCGCTCCTGCGCGAACAGGGCAAATTCCGTCGCATTGCTGGCGCCGCACAGGCTTGCTGCGATCATCATCACGATCAGGTCGCCAAGCCGGTGCGTGGCGTTGGGCGCGCGTGGATCAGGCACCGCGCCAAAGTAGCTCTCAAGGCAGGAAATGGCAGTCGCTCCTTCGCTCAACTGCCTCTCCAAAGAATCCTTTCTCAGCCTAAACTCAACCCCAAAATCGCCATATGCGATTCCCCTGCCC
>NZ_JAMYUA010000127.1:0-1027 GCF_040322715.1 Mesorhizobium sp. M0106
CTGACCGTTTGACGGGTCGAGCTAGAGTCGGATCGCCCTCGTCTTTCCCTTGAGGCCTGAACGGATACCCGGAGTTCGGCTCCGAACGACAAGCACAGGACAAGTGAAAGATGACCAACGATACCATCGGGATCGACATTTCGAAAGACCATCTCGACGCGCACAGGCTGAGCGACGGCGCGAGCCGGCGTTTTGCCAACGACAGCCGCGGCCACAAGGCGTTCATGAGCTGGTTGAGCCCGAGCCGGTTGGACCCGCCCGGCGTACGCATCGTCTATGAGCCGACAGGTCCATATCACCGGGCCTTTGAGCGGAAGCTGGCGGCGGCTGGCCTTGCGCTGGTCAAGGTCAACCCACGCCAAGCCCGGCGCTTCGCCGAGGCCACCGGCAGGATCGCCAAGACCGACCGGCTGGACGCCGCCATGCTGGCGCGCATGGGCGCTCTTCTCGACCTCGAAGCACGACCGGTGCGCAGCCCGATCCTCAATGACCTCAAGGACCTGCACATGGCGCGCGAGGCGCTGGTGAAGAACCGGACGGCGGCGAGGAACAGGGCCAAGGCGCTAACCCTTCCCATCCTCAAGCGCCACAATGCCCAGCAGCTCAGGCAGATCGAACGTCAAATGGCTGCTGTCGAAAAGGAGATCACGGCGCTCATCCAGTCCGATCCCGATCTCTCCCGTCGCTTCGCTATCCTCGTCTCGATCCCGGGCGTCTCGGCAATCACCGCCTTCGCGCTTCTCATCGAAATGCCCGAACTCGGCACGCTCGGTCAGGGTCAGGCTGCTTCCCTCGCAGGCCTCGCTCCCGTCGCACGACAGTCCGGCAACTGGATCGGCCGCGCCTTCATCCGCGGCGGGCGAGCCAATGTCCGACAGGCACTCTACATGCCCGCCCTCGTCGCCATGCGCTTCAATCCCGATCTAAAGGCAAAATACCACCAGCTCACGGCCGACGGCAAAGCCTCAAAACTCGCCATCACAGCCATCATGCGAAAGCTCATCATCCTCGCAAACGCACTACTCAG
>NZ_JAMYUA010000128.1:0-947 GCF_040322715.1 Mesorhizobium sp. M0106
CACCCCCGCCCCTGGGGGGGGGTTGGGGTGCGCTTCTGCTTCTGTTCCCCCCCCCTCTGCCACACTTGCGCCGTGGGGCGGGGCCCCGGCCCGGCCACCGCGCAGGAATATGGCGGGTTGATCAAGCACGGCGCCAAGCTTCTGTTCGCCTATGCCGAAGCGACCGTGCCAAAGATCACCGTCATCACCAGAAAGGCCTATGGCGGCGCCTATGACGTCATGGCGTCAAAGCATTTGCGCGGTGACATGAACTATGCCTGGCCAACGGCGCAGATTGCGGTGATGGGGGCCAGGGGCGCGGTCGAGATCATCTATCGCAAGGACATCGGCGACGCGGAGAAAATTGCAGCACACACAAAGGCTTACGAAGATCGCTTCCTGTCGCCCTTCGTTGCCGCCGAGCGTGGCTATGTCGACGAGGTGATCATGCCGCATTCAACCCGCCGCCGCATCGCCCGCGCGCTCAGGATGCTGCGCAACAAGGATATGCAAAACCCCTGGAAGAAGCACGACAACATTCCGCTGTGAGGGGTTGATGTCGCGCCTGGTCTTCTACATGGGAGCGCGCTTCGGCAGGTTTGCCGTCCTGCTTTTCGCTCTGCCGCTGTTCTGCCCAACAGTCTTATGGTTCTGGTTTCTCGACCGGCATCCGCTCGCCGTCATCGCGGCTGGCGTTGTTGCGATCCCAGCTGCGATGCTGGGCATGGTTCTGTTGATCGGGACATTGTTCGCCGGTTTTCGACCCAGCAAGGTGGACGGGATTACTCGGGAATCAGCCCCGAAATTATGGGCCATCTGGGAGAGTATTGCCGGCAAACACCGCGCCAGCCGGACTACCATCGTGCTGAGCCCCGATCTCAACGCTAGAGCGGTTCCTGATTTGACGGAATCGAAGGGGATTGAACGAAGCCGCTGACGCGTCATTTGGTGCGTGGGTTTGCGGATGA
>NZ_JAMYUA010000129.1:0-933 GCF_040322715.1 Mesorhizobium sp. M0106
ACAGAATCACACACCAACCCGACGCCGCAACTCACAGATGAGTCATCGACGCAACGAAAAGATGTGTGCATCCCCTAGCCACTTCGTGGGGGCGAGGAACCCAGGTCTTGTGAGGCTTCGGCTATTGGCATTTCCTCGCCCCACGAAGTGGGGAGAGGTGGTTTGCGAAGCAAACCGGAGAGGGGTCTTCCTTGGCAACGCTGCGCCTTTCGCGATGTGCAAATGGCGCACCCCCTTCCACCCATCCCGCCGCCATGCCATGTTCTCGCTCGCGGCCGGGCAGGCCGCTTCATTCCGGGGGGAAATCATCATGTCGTCCTACGCTTTCGCGCGCCGCATTGCCGCTGGGCTGTTCATTGCCGCACTGTTTGCGCCCGTCGCGCATGCCGGTGATGTCACCTTCGAGATCAAGAACAGCCATCCGAACGCCATGCGCGTCGAGCTCTACAGCCAGGACCGCGATCATGTCTGGCCGGGCAACAATCAGGATTACTATCTCAACGATGGCGAGACCAAGTCGATCCCGCTGTCCTGCAGTGACGGCGAATCGATCTGCTACGGCGCCTGGGTCGACGGCGACGAGAACACCTATTGGGGCGTCGGCCCAGGCAATACGGAAAAGTGCGACGATTGCTGCTACACCTGCAGTGGCGGCGAGACCGAGGAAATCGATCTGGTTCCGTGACGTGGCAGATCTCCCCCCCTTGAGGGACCCTTGAGGGGGAGATGTCGCCAAAGGCGACAGAGGGGCTCGCCGCGCATAGAGCGCCAACCTGTTCTGCAGCAGTAGGCCGAGTCCGGTCGTGCCGACCCCCTCTGGCCGCTGCGCGGCCCTCTCCCCCTCGAGGGCTAGGCGATTCACACATTTCGAAGCGCCCATCCATGGGCGATGGACAGGAAGTGCTGCAATCCGTGTCGGAAGGTGATGGGTCC
>NZ_JAMYUA010000130.1:0-923 GCF_040322715.1 Mesorhizobium sp. M0106
GCGAAGTAGTTGTTGCATTCGGTTGCCTCGATCGTTTCAACGAGGTGGCCGATGTGGCGCCAAGTGTCCTCGACGGTACGTTTCTGAGCTTGGCGCATCCAGTGTTTGATTTTGGCAAAGGCCTGCTCGATCGGATTGAGGTCTGGGGAGTAGGGCGGTAGGTACCAAAGCCTGGCGCCGGCCGCCTTGATCATCTGCCTGATGGCCGCCGACTTATGACTTCCCAGATTATCCATGACGACGATGTCGCCGGGTTTCAGCACGGTGATGAGCTGCTGCTCGACATAGGCGCGGAAGCATTGGCCGTTGATTGGCCCGTCGAAGACGCAAGGTGCCGCGAGCCTATCGCAGCGCAGCGCGCCGAGGAAGGTCAGCGTGCGCCAGTGGCCGTGCGGGGCCAAGCCGCGCAGCCGCTCGCCCTTCGGCCCCCAACCGCGCAGCGGAGCCATGTTGGTCTTGATCCAGGTCTCGTCGATGAAGACCAGATGCTGCGGATCGAGGCCGGCCTGCCAAGAGCGCCATCGCTGACGCCTGCGGGCAATATCAGCGCGCGCCTGCTCAAGGGCGAACAGCGTTTTTTTTGAAGCTCAGGCCCTCGCGCCTCAAGAACATCCAGACCGCGTTGTGCGAGACCTTGACCCCGCGTGCGGCCAACTCATCCTTCAGACCATGCAGTGTCAGATGCGGCGTCTCACGCACACGCGCCTCGATGAAGGCACGGTGCGGCTCCAGCACCCTCTTGCGATGTCCGCCCATCTTGCCAGGCGCAACCGAGCCAGTCGCCCGATGGCGCTGCAACAACTTCACCGCCGCCGAAACCGAAATGCCGAACCGTTTCGCGGCCGACCGGCGGCTCTCGCCACCCAAAACCGCCGCTACAACACGTTCGCGAAGATCATCCGAAAGAGGTCGCGTCATCCGAT
>NZ_JAMYUA010000131.1:0-886 GCF_040322715.1 Mesorhizobium sp. M0106
GTCGTCTTCTGGCCGAAGCTCGACCAGTCGTCGATGACCGTCAGTCCGGGCGCGCCGCGATCGGCGATGGCATACCAGGCCCGGCCCTCGTCATCGAGCGCCACGATCGGCACCAGATGGGCGAGCAGCGCGCCGCTTGAATAGAATTTCTGGCCATTGACCACGACGTGGTCGCCAGCGTCGACGAATTTGGTCTCAAAATCGGCCGCCCGCTTGGAGCCGAATTCCGAGAACGCGTTGCCGAACCGCGTGCCGGACAGAACTTCGGCGAAGAGCAACTGCTTCTGGGCCTCGTCAGAGACGGTGCGGATGGCGGCGACGACGCCGAGATGGTTCTGCGGAATCTGGCCGAGCGACGGATCGGCCGCCGAGATGATGGTGATCACCTTCGACAGCGTCACATAGGAGAGTTCCGGTCCGCCATAGGCCTTCGGCACGTTGATCGACCACAGGCCGCTCTGCGAAAACGCATCGAGCTCTTCCTTCGGCCAGATGCGCTCGCGGTCCCGCCTGGAGGCGTCCTTGGCGAAGTCTGCGGCCAGTTTTTCCGCCACAGCGATCGCCTCGGCATCGGTCTTGATGACATGCGCTCTGGCCGACGGACGCTCGACCGGAGGGACGGCGCTGCGAGTATCGGACGGCTGCTTCGATTGGATGGTCATGCTGCGGTCTCCTGGGGAAAATGTTGCGATGGAAGCGGCGTGCCGCCGAGATAGTAGGTCTTGATGTCGTCGCGCTGGCGCAGGTCGGCGGCCGACCCTTCCAGCACGCTCTTTCCGTTTTCGAGCACGGTGGCGCGGTCGGCATATTTCAGCGCCACTGCCGAATTCTGCTCGGCGACAAGGATCGAAAGATCTTCGTCCCGATTGAGCCGCTTCAAAGCGCT
>NZ_JAMYUA010000132.1:0-796 GCF_040322715.1 Mesorhizobium sp. M0106
TAGATCTCCGCTCCCGGTGTCGCCGGATCGATCTCGACGGAGGCATCGGGATAGAGCGTGGTGGCGAAGGATGAGCTTTTTTTGCTGCGCGCGCCGTCTGGGCCGTAGGAGAGAGAAACGGTGCTGGCGGCCTGCGTCACCGTCTTCAGGCGGTTGGCTTCGTCCCAGGTCAGCGTCCTGGTGCCGTCGGCGGTCATGTTGCCATTGGCATCATAGGTGAGCGTCTTGGCGCCGACCGCGGTCGGGGCGTGCGGACGCGGTGATGTAGCCGCGGGATAGACGTAGGTCCCGGCAACGCGGGTGCGCGAGGTCAGATTGTCGTTGGCGGCATAGACAAAAGTCTCGTCCAGCGTGTTGTTGCCAAGATTGTCGCTCGAAGTCAGCCGGTCGGCCTTGTCGTAGCCATAGGTCCAGCTGTCGGAAGCCGTCAGCCCCGTCGTGCCGCTGATGCGGCCGATGAGATCGCGGGCATACTGGTCGTCGAGCAGGACAGTTGCGCCCCTTGCCGTGGTGACGCGGGTCAGCCAGCGGCGGGTCGGCGAATAAATGAAGGACGTCTTTACGCCATTGGCATAGGTGATCTCTTTCGTCTGGCCGTCGGCCTCGTAGAGCGTCGAGGTGATGAAGCCTGAAGCCGAGAGCAGCTTGTTGCCGGCGGTGTATTGCAGCGGTGCGGCAAGCGTGCCGAAGTCGAGCTGCACCGGCAGGTACTGGGTGCGCAGCGTCTGGCCGGAGGCATCGCGCACGCTGGTCGTGGTGTGGGTCAGCGTGCCGATGGTGACGTCCTGGCGGGCAA
>NZ_JAMYUA010000133.1:0-796 GCF_040322715.1 Mesorhizobium sp. M0106
CTTGGCGCGGCCGCGACGCACCTGCTGGATGTGGGCCGTCGCGCCCACCACCAGCGCCTGCCGCAGCATCTCGTCGCCGGCCCGCGTGATCACCCCCAGCCGGTTCTTGCCGGCGGTCGAATGGTTCTTCGGCGTCAGCCCCAGCCACGCCGCGAAGTCGCGTCCCGAACCGAACGCTGTCGCATCAGTGACCTTGACGCCGAGCAGGCTCGCCACGACCGGCCCGACGCCGGGCATCGCAGCCAGCCGCTGTCCAGTCTCGTCCTTGCGGTGATGGGCCAACAGCTTCTTGTCGATTGCCGCGTATCGCGCGCACACCGCGCGGTATTCCTCGCCGAGCGTCTCAAGCAGTTCCTTTGCCAGCGCCGGCACCGTCGCGTCGCCGGCAATGCGGGCCAGCAGTGGCTCGATGCGGGCAAGGCCTTGTGCGGCCACCAGGCCGAATTCGGCTGCGTAGCCGCGGATCGTGTTGGAAAGCTGCGTGCGCCGCCGCACCAGCTGCTCGCGCACCCCAAACAGCATCTGCGCCGCTTGCTGCTCGCCGCTCTTGATCCCAACAAAGCGTGTCCTGGGCCGGCTCATCGCCTCGCAGATCGCCTCGGCGTCAGCCGCGTCATGCTTGCCGCGCCGCACATACGGCTTCACGTGCTGCGCCGCGATCAGCACCACCTCATGACCCAGCCCCGACAGCGTGCGCGCCCAGTAATGCGAGCCACCGCACGCCTCCAGCCCGATCCTCACCGGCGCAAGCTTGGCGAAGAACGGGACTACCGCCCGCCGTTGCAATTTACGCACC
>NZ_JAMYUA010000134.1:0-757 GCF_040322715.1 Mesorhizobium sp. M0106
TGGGTGCGCAGCGTCTGGCCGGAGGCATCGCGCACGCTGGTCGTGGTGTGGGTCAGCGTGCCGATGGTGACGTCCTGGCGGGCAACCTTGCCGAAGCCGTCATATTTGTTTGCCTGGATTGCCGCAGGATTGGTGGATGTGGTCAACTGGCCGATGTTGTAGAAGCCCGCCGCCGCCTGGTCGTAGGTGTTTTGCGTCAGCGTCACCGCACTGCCGCCGGAGCTAGTGGCCGTCTTCAAGGTCAGCCGGTCCATCTGGTCATAGGCCAGGCTGGTGACGGTGGCGCGGGCATCGGTCTGGCTGGCCAGCCGGTTGGCGCCGTCATAAACGTAAGACCAGCTGCCGAGGTCGGGATCCGAGGCACTCAGCCGGTTGCCGACCATGTCATAGCTGTAGCTCCAGCTCGAGCCGCCGGGATCGCTGACCCCAATCAGCCGGCCAAGCACATCGTAGCTGCGGCCCTCCGTCAGATTGAGCCCGCCGAGATCGCGCACGATTTGCACGACATCGCCGCGCGTCGAGGACACGCTCTTCGACTGGCGCGTGGTCGTCGCATTGATCTGGTCGGTCTCAGTGACCGTGTAAAGCCGCGGATTGGTGCCGGTGCCGGTGTCGAGGCTGTGGGCGAAAAGCGTCTGGCTGGCATCGGCATAGACGGCCTTTACCAGCCGGTCGTTCCAGTCGTAGGAGTTGGTCGTCCACTGCGCGGTGTCGCCGACGAACCTTGGGAAGGCGGTGCGCAGGACATTGCTACGCA
>NZ_JAMYUA010000135.1:0-754 GCF_040322715.1 Mesorhizobium sp. M0106
AAAATCTCGTCGACGATCAGCGGCGCCAGCCCCATCGAAGGCTCGTCCAGCACGAACAGTTTCGGCCGCGACATCAGACCGCGGCCGATCGCCGTCATCTGCTGCTCGCCGCCGGAGGTGAGGCCGGACCGGGTTCGCCGCTTCTCGGCGAGCCTGGGGAAAAGCGCATAGACGCGGTCGAGGTCGGCCTTGACGCCGGTGCGGGAGGACGAACGCCCGAGCGCGCCGGTCAGAAGGTTCTCCTCGACCGTCAGCGAGCGGAAGCAGTGTCGGCCCTCGAGGACCTGGACCAGACCCTTGCGGACGAGGTGAGAGGGGCTTGCCCTGGAGACATCCTCGCCGTCGAAAGTGATCCGGCCAGCGGTAACGGTGCCGCGCTCGGCCGGGAGGAGATTGGATATGGCGCGTAGCAGCGTCGTCTTGCCGGCGCCGTTGGAGCCGAGCAGTGCGACGATCTCGCCTTTACCGACCGACAGGTCGACACCGTGCAGGGCGGCGATGGCGCCGTTGTAGACGGCCTCCACGCGACTGACCGACAGGATCGGATTTTCCGGGCTGGACATCGATGACTCCGCAATAGGCAGGAAATCGCGGCCGGCCCGTGGGCCGGCCGCGAGTTGTTTGACTTCAGTTGCTGACCACTGCTTCGGCGTCTTCGGCCGTGCGGATCTTGATGCCCTTTTCCTTGGCATAGGCCTCGGACGACTTCTCGATGATCGGACGCAGCAGCTTCCAGTCGGGCGCAATCCAGTCG
>NZ_JAMYUA010000136.1:0-728 GCF_040322715.1 Mesorhizobium sp. M0106
CAAGGCATTCATGATGAAGATCGCAGGCGCCTTTATCGAAGCGCGCAGCGAGGGCCGCCGCGTCAGCCGTCTGGATTGACGTTCTCTTTTCGCGGCAGGGAGCATACCTCGGATCGGATCAGTCCGCCGTTTCCGCATGCCTGTACGCCGGTCGCAGGAACAGGAATGGCTTCGTCACGCAAATCCGGTGTCATGCTGCATTGCACCGACGTATGTCCATTCCAGCACAGGTACGCACCATGGCCGCCGCCGCAAATAGGAAGATATCCGTCTCGATGCGGTTTCGCGACAATGATCTCACGATCATCGACCGCGGCGCGCAGCTGCTCGGCCTGTCGCGCACGGAGTTCATGCGGCGCGCAGCACTCCACGAGGCGCAGGCCGCCATCCTCAACGAAACCGTCATCCGCGTCTTCCCGGAAGCCTATGACGCCTTAGTGCAGGCGATCTCACCCCCCGCCGCTGCGTCCCCGCCGAAGGCGGCCGAGCGGTTGCGCCGGTCCTCGCCCTGGGACCGCTAGAGCGGCGGACTTTCATGTGAGTCCATACCCTGCGGCTGCGAAGTAATTTCTGCATTCTGTTGGAGAGAAGAGATTGCAGATATCGCCAATGGCCTGCCACAGGGCGTCGATGGTTCTGATGACCTTTGCGCGCAGGTGCGCCTTGAGCTTGGCGAATGCCATTTCGATGGGATTGAGATCTGGGCTGTAGGGCGGCAGGAAGAGCAG
>NZ_JAMYUA010000137.1:0-722 GCF_040322715.1 Mesorhizobium sp. M0106
GAGCAGCACCTGGATGATGCGGATGTCCGTACCGTTCTCCAGCAAATGCGTGGCGAAGCTGTGCCTGAGCGTATGCACCGTCACGCGCTTGTCGATGCCGGCAGCCGCACGCGCCGAGCGGCACGCCGAATAGAGAACCTGCACATCGATGGGGCGGTCGACGCCGCGCCCGGGAAACAGCCAACCCTGCGGCTTCGCCAGCCGCCAGTAGACTCGCAGGATGCGCACAAGCTGCGCCGACAGCATCACGGTGCGGTCCTTGCCGCCCTTGCCGTGATGGACGAGGATCACGCCGCGTTCACTGTCGATGTCGCCGACCTTCAGCCCGACGGTCTCCGAGGCGCGAAGTCCCGCGGCGTAGGCCGTGGTCAATGCCGTTCGGGTCTTCAGGCTCGGCACCGCCTCCAGGAACCGGACGACCTCGTCGGCGCTCAGCACCACTGGCAGCGTGCGTGGCGAGCGGGCGTAGACGATCCGCTCCGGGATCTCGGCATGGCCCAGCGTCACGCCGTAGAAAAACCGCAGCGCGCACACCGTCTGGTTCAGCGCCGGCCACGAGACTCCCGCCGAAACCAGATGGACCTGGAAGGCGCGGACGTCCTCCAGGCCGAGCCGGTCCGGCGAGCGGTCGAAATAGCGCGAAAACTTGGCCACCGCGTGCACGTAGGATCGCTGGGTGGCCGGCGACAGATTGCGGATCGTCATGTCCTCGATCATGCGTC
>NZ_JAMYUA010000138.1:0-705 GCF_040322715.1 Mesorhizobium sp. M0106
CCCGGCGATGAAGGTCTGCGTCTTCCAATGCCCGAACGGTGCCTTTGAGCGCAGCCGTTGGCCCTTTAGGCAGCGGCCGCGCAGACGTGTCATCTTCGTAGTGGTTCCGGTTTCGTCGATGAACACCAGCCGATGTGGCTCAAGCCGCATCCGCGGCTGGCGCCTGGTCTGCCACTCCTGCCGCGCCTTGCTGACGTCGGGACGATCTTGCTCGCTGGCCAGCAGCGTTTTTTTTGAAGCGATAGCCATTTCTGATGAGCCAGCGCGAGATCGAGGCAGGAGCGACCTGGACGTCTGTAGCAGCGGCCGGCTCGGCGGCAAGCTCCGGCATGGTGATGTCATCCTTCTCGGCCACACGGCCAAGCAGGAACGCACGATGCGGGTCGAGCTTGGAATGGCGGCGGCCACCGCTGGCCTTGGGCGCCAGGCTCTCGGTCTTTCGATAGTTCCTCATCAGGATCACGACAAACGAAACCGACACCCCAAAATGTGCCGCCGCCGCACGCCGCGAGTGGCCAGCCTCGACAAACCGCACAACACGTTCACGCAAATCGAGCGAATAGGGCTTGGGCATGGCAAATCACCTCCTACAGGAAGTGAATCATGAACCACGCCTCACTGGAATCTGAAGGGTTCTGTGAGGTCCGGGCACAGCCGGGGCACGCAGGCTCGACGTCGGACCTCATTGCAAGCCGGATTGAACGA
>NZ_JAMYUA010000139.1:0-683 GCF_040322715.1 Mesorhizobium sp. M0106
AGGCGCGGCGGCGGATTTCCTTCGCCGACGGGCGTGACGGCCCGTGCCGGACCTTGAGTCCGAAGCCGATATTGTCGGCGACCGTCATATGGCGAAACAGCGCGTAGTGCTGGAAGACGAAGCCGACATTGCGCTCCTGAATCGACTTTTGAGAGGCATCCTCTTCGCCGAAGAAGATCTTTCCGCGGGTCGGCCGCTCCAAGCCGGCAATCAGCCTGAGCAGCGTCGTCTTGCCGGAACCGGAAGGTCCCAGCAGGGCGATCAGTTCTCCCGACTTGATGTCGAGCGAAACGTCGCGGAGGGCCGGAAACCGCTCAAACTCCTTGCGCACGTTGGCAACGCGAACTTCCATGCAAATCCCTTTTGTAGTTGATGCATGCCGTTATCCCAAAACCGGTTCCCACTTTTGGGCGACATCAAATCTTTGTTTTATGCATGTCGTTGTCCAAAAACCGCTACACACTTTTGGGCGACATGCATTTGTCAGTGTCCGCGCGTCGCGGCGATCTCGGCGCCGTAGCGCATCTCGAGAAGTGTTTTCAAGACCAGCGTGACGAGCGCCAGGCCGGCAAGCAGCGAAGCGACGGCAAAGGCGGCGGCGGCATTGTACTCGTTATAAAGGATTTCAACATGCAGCGGCATGGTGTTGGTTAGCCCGCGTATGTGGCCCGACACGACCGAGA
>NZ_JAMYUA010000140.1:0-672 GCF_040322715.1 Mesorhizobium sp. M0106
TGGCGGCCTGCGTCACCGTCTTCAGGCGGTTGGCTTCGTCCCAGGTCAGCGTCCTGGTGCCGTCGGCGGTCATGTTGCCATTGGCGTCATACGTGAGCGTCTTGGCGCCGACCGCGGTCGGCGCGTGCGGACGGGCAGCACTCGCCGCGGGATAGATGTAGGTCCCGGCAACCCGCGTGCGCGAGGTCAGATTGTCGTTGGCGGCATAGACGAAGGTCTCGTCGAGCGTGTTGTTGCCAAGATTGTCGCTCGAGGTCAGCCGGTCGGCCTTGTCATAGCCATAGGTCCAGCTGTCGGAAGCGGTGAGCCCCGTCGTGCCGGTGATGCGGCCGACAAGATCGCGGGCATACTGGTCGTCGAGCAGCACAGTGGCGCCCCTGGCCGTGGTGACGCGGGTCAGCCAGCGGCGGGTCGGCGAGTAGCTGAAGGAGGTTTTTACGCCATTGGCATAGGTGATCTCCTTCGTCTGGCCGTCGGCCTCGTAGATCGTCGAGGTGATGAAGCCGGAGGCGGAGAAGAGCTTGTTGCCGGCGGTATATTGCAGCGGAGCGGCCGCCGTGCCGAAGTCGAGCTGCACCGGCAGGTATTGGGTGCGCAGCGTCTGGCCGGAGGCATCGCGCACGCTGGTCGTGGTGTGGGTCAGCGTGCCGATGGTGACGTCCTGGCGGGCAA
>NZ_JAMYUA010000141.1:0-646 GCF_040322715.1 Mesorhizobium sp. M0106
CACGGCCCGGCTGGTGGCGAGCTTTGCCCAGGTCGAGGTCGTGCGCCCCGACAACACGATTGAAGAGGGCCTGCCCAAGACGGTGAGCGTGAGCTTGGTGCAGGTAACCGAGATCGACCCGCCGCAGGGCGCCGAGCCGATCCTGTGGCGACTGCTTACCACCCATCTCGTCGAGGACGCGGCCATGGCCTGGCGGATGGTCGATTGGTATCGCATGCGCTGGACCATCGAGCAGTTCTTCCGCACCCTCAAACAGCAGGGGCTTCAGCTGGAAGACAGCCAACTGGAGACCGCCGAACGGCTCGTCAAACTGACCGCCATCGCCGCGCGAGCCGCCTGTGTCGTCATGCAACTCGTCCAGGCCCGCGACGGCCGATCCGCACAACACGCCGCCATCGCCTTCACCCACGCCGAAATCGACACGCTTCAAGCCCTGCTGCCCACACTAGAGGGAAAAACCGCCCTGCAGAAGAATCCCCACGCCCCCCAATCCCTCGCTTGGGCCGCCTGGATTATCGCCAAACTCGGCGGCTGGGACGGCTATCCAAAGTCCAAAGCCCCAGGACCCATCACCTTCCGACACGGATTGCAGCACTTCCTGTCCATCGCCCATGGATGGGCGCTTCGAAATGTGTGAATCGCCTAG
>NZ_JAMYUA010000142.1:0-641 GCF_040322715.1 Mesorhizobium sp. M0106
AACATGGGCGCGCAGATGGTCCGCGAAGTTGCTTCGAAGACCAACGACATCGCCGGCGACGGCACCACCACCGCGACCGTTCTGGCACAGTCGATCGTCCAGGAAGGCCACAAGGCGGTTGCCGCCGGCATGAACCCGATGGACCTCAAGCGCGGCATCGACCTCGCCGTCGCCGACGTCGTCGCGACGCTGATCAAGAACGCCAAGAAGATCAAGACCTCGGAAGAGGTTGCCCAGGTCGGCACCATCGCCGGCAATGGCGACGTGTCGGTCGGCTCGATGATCGCGGAAGCGATGCAGAAGGTCGGCAATGAGGGCGTCATCACCGTCGAGGAAGCAAAGACCGCCGAGACCGAGCTTGAAGTCGTTGAAGGCATGCAGTTCGACCGCGGCTATCTCTCGCCCTACTTCGTCACCAACGCCGAGAAGATGGTTGCGGATCTGGAAGACGCCTACATTCTTCTCCACGAGAAGAAGCTCTCCAACCTGCAGGCCATGCTGCCGATCCTCGAGGCCGTCGTGCAGACCTCGAAGCCGCTGGTCATCATCTCGGAAGATGTCGAAGGCGAGGCCCTGGCCACGCTGGTCGTCAACAAGCTGCGCGGTGGCCTGAAAATCGCCGCCGTCAAGGCGCCGGGCTT
>NZ_JAMYUA010000143.1:0-623 GCF_040322715.1 Mesorhizobium sp. M0106
CTTGATGCCCTTTTCCTTGGCATAGGCCTCGGACGACTTCTCGATGATCGGACGCAGCAGCTTCCAGTCGGGCGCAATCCAGTCGCAGACGACGTTCCACTTCTTGCCGTCCCACTGCTGGAAGGTCACGTAGCCGTCACCTTCGTGATTGTCCCAGGAGACGTTGATGGAATGGAACAGATCCTTAGCGCCGAGCGCCTCGACGCGCGCCGGATCGAGCTTGAGATGCTCGAAGCCCCAGCGCACTTCGTCGCCGGTCAATGTGCGGTTGCCGAACTTGGCCTGCGCGATGCGGACCGCCTCTACATTGAGGATGCCGTTAACGATGCCCAGATTATGGTAGACCGAACCGATCCGGCTCTTGTCCTCAAGGTTACCCTTGCCGGCGTCGTAGACCGTTTTGACGATCTCCTGGACCACCGGATACTGCTCGCCCGATGCCTGGGTGGTGATGGCCGTATAGCCCTTGGCGGCATCGCCGGCGGGGATCACGTCCTCTTCGGAGTTCGACCAGACGTTGCCGATGATGTGATCGGCGGGGAAGCCGGTCTTCTGCGCGGTCTTGAGCGCAACCGGGTTCATCACGCCCCAGCCGCGCAGCACCACATAGTCGGGATGCTCGC
>NZ_JAMYUA010000144.1:0-620 GCF_040322715.1 Mesorhizobium sp. M0106
TGAGCTCGCCATAGCTCAGGCGCTCGTCCTCGCAGACCAATGCCACCGCCTCGGGCGCCTGGCGCACCTGCTGCTCGAACAGCTCCTGGATGCAGCGCTCCGAAGGATAGGCCGCCGCCGTCCGGTTCAGCTCCTCCAGCAGATACGCCCGCTCTTCGGCCGGCAGGATGTCCAGCTCTTGCACCGGCGTATCAGGGGCATGCTCCAGTGCCTCCGCCAGTTGCTCGAGCACGTGCTGCATGTAGCCGCAGACCCGATCCGCGGAGATTGGCTCAACCACCTGTGCCGTGAGGCCGAGCGCCTCGCCATAATCCTCCACCGACAGGGTCAGCGGATAGTTGGTGCGCTCCTCGCCACCCAGCCATTCCATGCCGGACAGACCATCATCGGTCCCGGAGCCGGCCATGGCCGTCGGCGTGTTGTGGCGGTAGTTCAACAGCGCGCCAAACAGCGGCGCCGGCGCGGCAACGCCGCTGCAGCGTTGCGCCAGCGCCAGCGAGGCATGCTCGTGCGCCAGCAGCTCGCAAAGCCGCGCATGCGTGCTGCGCACGCTTTCCTCGACTCCGGTGCCGTCGAGGTCGAGGCGCACAGGCAGGGTGTTGATGAACAGGCCCATTGTG
>NZ_JAMYUA010000145.1:0-616 GCF_040322715.1 Mesorhizobium sp. M0106
CCCTGCTGCTGATCCGTGCCGCGCTTTCGCAGATGGACGTCCCGACGCGCTCATCTTACGTCATGGCGGTCGTCACGGAGGCGGAGCGGGCAGCCGCCGCGAGCTTCACATCGGTACCGCGCAGTTTGGCTGCCGCAGCCAGCCCCGCCCTGGCGGGCGCTCTGTTCGCTGCCTCGTTCCGGGCATGGCCCCTCCTGATCTGCGGCGCACTCAAAATCATTTATGATCTGCTGCTGCTGAGGCAGTTCCAGAACGTCAAGCCGCCAGAGGAACGCTGATATTTGGGGGTCAATCGGGAAGGCAAATGTTGGAAAGGTCGTCGATCACTTCGGCTCTGACCCGGACTTGTCGAATGCCTAATGTGACCCGACGCCCTCGACGCGACGCCTGCTGACCATCACCCGCCAGTGCAGCGGACAACGAAAGTCTCCGCTGGGCTCTGCCGATCAGGCAGGCCGTGCTTTGTAAAAGCGGCACCAACCATCGGGGCTGATTTCACCCGCGACAATCTCGGATGCATTCGGCTTCAGGGTAAGCGCGAATTTCCCCGCACCTTTTGCTGTTGAGTGCTCTGATGCATGAGGTGTCCACCAAAATAGGTGGACACCTTGTGATG
>NZ_JAMYUA010000146.1:0-601 GCF_040322715.1 Mesorhizobium sp. M0106
GCGATTTGATCAGGCGCAAGTGGTCGACAATCCGTGGCTCTCCCACCAAAGTTGCATTCGGGAGCAGCGCCTGCAGCATCTTCCACCGTTCCAGCGTCAAGAACCAGGAGTGTTCATCCACTCCGACGCGCCCGCCTGCCAAGCCGAGGCCATCGAGGGCTCTTCGCGCCGCGTCGAGCCAAACGGGGAGCGGATCGGCGGCATCTGCATAGATCACGTGGCTTTTGACCCATGAAGCGCGCTGCGCTTCCGGGACTTCCACATCGCGCAGGATCAGGACCGGGTCGCCATGCCTCGGAACCGCGACGGCGTGATAGGAGAAAAAACCAACACTTAAACCAAAACCTGTTAGATATATGATGTTCTCTGGCTGGTGCAGCAGTAGCACGGGTAGATCATGCTTAGCCATCTCCTCCTGCGTGCGTTGAAGCCGTGTCCGATATTCCGCAGCAGGGAAAATCATGCCGCTGTTCGCAGGCTCACTCACCGCTGTAGACTCCTTCATCATTGACCACCTCACTGTGTTTGGTTCGCCGTTCGCCCGCTTGGCGGACCATTTCCACGCCGGCATAAATAAAGACCGAGAACGCGATCAGTAGAC
>NZ_JAMYUA010000147.1:0-595 GCF_040322715.1 Mesorhizobium sp. M0106
CCGTCAGCTCGGGCCGGTTCAGGTAGCCACGCGCAACGCCGGCCCCGCCGATGTAAAGCTCGCCCACCGCCCCGAACGGCACCGGGGCGCCATGAGCGTCCAACAGATACACCCGCGTGTTCGCAATCGGACGGCCGATCGGGACAACTGACCCGTCAAAATCAGCCGGGCAATTCCAGGCCGTCACGTCGATAGCTGCTTCCGTGGGACCATATAGATTGTGCAGGCCAGTCCAAGGCAATAGGCGCCCAACCTTGTGCACACTGGCGGCAGCAAGCGCCTCGCCACTGCATATGAGACGCTGCAACGATGTGCAGCGATCGACACCCTGCGTGTCCATAAAGCTGACCAGCATGGATGGTACAAAGTGTGCGGTGGTGATGCGTTGGCTGATTATCAGCTCTACCAGCGCGTCGGGGTCTTTGTGTGCAGCCGGAGGCGCCAGCACCAGGGTCGCCCCTTCAAGCAACGTCCAGAAGAACTCCCAGGCCGAGACATCGAAGCCAAATGGTGTCTTCTGCAGGACGACATCAGTTGCATTGAGAGCGTAGGCTTTTTGCATCCAGATCAGGCGATTGATAATAGCCCGATGCTC
>NZ_JAMYUA010000148.1:0-594 GCF_040322715.1 Mesorhizobium sp. M0106
CGAGCACCTGGTTGAGCCGTGGGCTCGGATAGGCCGGATCGAGCGGCACATAGGCGCCGCCCGCCTTGAGGATCGCCAGCAGCCCCACCACCATCGCCGGGCTGCGCTCGACGCAGATCGCCACCGGCTGGTCCGGCTTGACCCCAAGGGCGATCAGATGATGCGCCAGCCGGTTGGCCCGGGCATTGAGCTCGCCATAGCTTACGCGCTCGTCCTGGCAGACCACCGCCACCGCCTCGGGCGTCCGGCGCACCTGTTGCTCGAACAGCTCGTGGATGCAAAGATCCGACGGATAGGCCGTGTCCGTCCGGTTCAGCTCCTCCAGCAGATAGTCGCGCTCCTCGGGCGACAGCAGCTCGATGCGGCCGACCGGCTGCCCGGCATCGGCAACCATCGCCCGCAGCAGCGCCAGCAAATAACCACGCTGCCGCTCGATCGTCGCTTCGTCGAACAGCGCCGTGGCATAGTGCAGCGATCCGGCGATCTGATCGCCATCTTCGCCAAGGTCGAGCTCCAGATCGAACTTGACCTGATCGATCCCCTCCCCCGTAGCCTCTACACTCAGCCCCGGCAGGTCCAATGACCCGACCGCAT
>NZ_JAMYUA010000149.1:0-567 GCF_040322715.1 Mesorhizobium sp. M0106
GCCTGTCGCCGCTGCAGGACGGCATCCTGTTCCATCATCTGCTGGCCAGCCGGGGCGATCCCTACCTGCTGGTGTCGCAGATGGCGTTTGCCGACCGTGACCTGTTGGAGCGCTATCTTGGTGCGGTTCAGCAGGTTGTGGATCGGCACGACATGCTGCGCACGGCCTTTGTCTGGGAGGGGCTGTCGAGCCCGGCCCAGGTGGTGTGGCGCAAGGCGGCCTTGGATGTGCTCGAGGTCGAGCTGGACGAGGATGGCGGTCCCGGTTCCGAGCAGCTGAAGCGGCGGTTCGATCCGCGCCAGTACCGCATCGACCTTGGCCGGGCGCCGTTGATGCGCGTCGTGATCGCGCGCGAGCCGGGCACGGGGCGCTGGCTGCTGCTGGAACTGCAGCATCATCTGATCGGGGATAACACGACGTCGGAAGTGATGTATGCCGAGGTACGCACTGTGCTGGCGGGACACGCGCATGAGTTGTCGGCACCGCAGCCGTTCCGCAATCTGGTGGCGCAGGCGCGGTTGGGGGTCGATGCCAAGGCGCATGAAGAGTTCTTCCGGACGATGCTGG
>NZ_JAMYUA010000150.1:0-567 GCF_040322715.1 Mesorhizobium sp. M0106
GCCTGTCGCCGCTGCAGGACGGCATCCTGTTCCATCATCTTCTGGCCGGGCGGGGCGATCCCTACCTGCTGGTGTCGCAGATGGCCTTTGCCGACCGTGACCTGTTGGAGCGCTATCTTGGTGCGCTCCAAAAGGTGGTGGATCGTCACGACATTCTGCGCACGGCCTTTGTCTGGGAGGGGCTGTCGAGCCCGGCCCAGGTGGTGTGGCGCAAGGCGGCCCTGGAGGTGCTCGAGGTCGAGCTTGATGAAGATGACCGTCCCCCTCATGAACAAATGAAGCGGCGGTTCGATCCGCGCCAGTACCGCATCGACCTTGGCCGGGCGCCGTTGTTGCGCGTCGTGATCGCGCGCGAGCCGGGCAGCGGGCGCTGGCTGCTGCTGGAACTGCAGCATCATCTGATCGGGGATCACACGACGTTGGAAGTGATGCATGCCGAGGTGCAGGCGGTTCTGGAGGGGCGCGCGCATGAGCTTGGCGCGCCGCAGCCGTTCCGCAATCTGGTGGCGCAGGCGCGGTTGGGGGTCGATGCCAAGGCGCATGAAGAGTTCTTCCGGACGATGCTGG
>NZ_JAMYUA010000151.1:0-557 GCF_040322715.1 Mesorhizobium sp. M0106
CCATTCCGGCCTCAAGGACCCATTCTACGCCCGGCAGGAACTCGCGGATAAATTCGCCGGCGGATGGGCGGTAATTGAGACCAAGCGAATAACCGGTACGGTTGGTGTATGTCTCGCGCAGACCAGCCGCCAGAATCGGCTCGCGGCAAGCTCGGTCGATCACGCTGGCCGGTGTGCCTGGCCGCATCAGCGCGATGGCCTCGTCTTGGACGCGGATCATGGTCTCGGCGATACGCTGCTGCTCAGCGCTCGCCGGACCGACGATGGCTGTGCGCATCAATTTTGCATCGTATGTTCGACAGGTCCCGACGAGTTCAAAATAGACGATATCGCCACGTTCCAGGCGCCTATCAGTATAGGATCCGTGTATGAGATTTGTTCGATTGCCTGAAGTGAAGCCACCGAGGAGCGGCTCTTCCGACCCGGCGTTCGCCAATGCGCTGAACGCGGCGCCAGCGAGTTCTTGTTCCGTGACGCCGGGCGCAATAGCCTCGATGCCAGCGCGCAGGCCCGCTTCAACTTGCCGGGCAGCGCGGCGCAGATAATCTATTTCCTGC
>NZ_JAMYUA010000152.1:0-547 GCF_040322715.1 Mesorhizobium sp. M0106
GTCAGCGAGTTCTTCATTTGCAGCGCACGTGACGACGTTTCCAGCGTGTACCGAACACTCGACATAGCATTCAGAGCCCAGCCGAATGCAAAGATGCCGATCAAAAGCATTATCAGAAAAGGCGCGATCAGCGCGAACTCTAATGCAGCTCCGCCTGATGCATCCCCCGTGAAAGCTCTCGACTTAGCGGACACGAATCACCTGTTGATGACTGAGTTCGCGCGAGAGGGAAAACGCGCCAAAACTGAAGGGCGGTGACCAGGTGGCTGTCGCCTGTATTACGAGGAAGACCGAGGGGGCTTTCAAAGTGTCGCACAGGACCGATGGATCGGCCACGATGTTCCCGCACATGTATTTCCGGCTCACTGCCACCTGCGCGCCATCAGGATGGTTTTCCCAGCTCGAAAGAGCGACAGCTTGGATGGTCGTATCCTCGACTGCTCCTTGCATCACGAGGTTCGCCGCGGTTTTGACGCCTGCACGCATCGACAATGCGCTCGAGACAAAAGACCAGCCGTCGATGATGCCAAGAAGTACCAGGCAAAGG
>NZ_JAMYUA010000153.1:0-547 GCF_040322715.1 Mesorhizobium sp. M0106
TTTCCAGCCGGATCAGCGCGGTGATCATCTGCAGGTTGTTCTTCACCCGGTGCTGCAGTTCGCGCAGCAGCGTGTCTTTCTCGCTGACAAGCTCCTCCACCGAGCGCTCATCTCCCGCCTCGCCATGGGCCGATACGTCGACCAGCGCCACCAGCCGGAAGCACATCTTGCCGTTGTCGTCCTCGATCACGTTGGAATAAACGTCCACGATCGTCGGCTTATCTTCGTTGCGTTCCAGCCTGTAGGTGCCGACAAAATCGGTTTCCTCGACCACGGCCTCGGCAAGTGGCCGGTCCTTCTGCTCGTGGAGGCCTTTGCCCAAAAGGGCTGCCCAGTTTCCTCGTGTGAGCATAGCGGCCGTCAGGCCTGACAGTTTCTCGAATTCCGGGTTGGCGTAGACTACGCGCTCCTCAGCGGCCAGGTTCGCAACGGCAATGGCGATCGGCACCTGGTCAAGGAATTTTTTGAACTGTTCGCTTTCCAGTGCCGTTGCAAGCTCAGGTGTATCAAGCAACTGCTCGACCGCCTCGGCCTTTTCTGAATCCGG
>NZ_JAMYUA010000154.1:0-536 GCF_040322715.1 Mesorhizobium sp. M0106
CCTGATCTTCTGGCTCCAGCCGGCCTCGATCAACTCACCGGCATCAAGGCGATGTTCGTGCTCTATGCGTTGCTGGGCCTGCTCGGCGGTCTCCTTTACGCGCAGATCCCGCAGCGCCGTCCAACGTCGGACTCCGGCAGCACGTCCGCGCTTGGCCCCTCGCGGAATATCGTTTTCAGGCTTGCGGCCCTTTTTAGCCTTGATGCCTTTGCCGGCGGCTTCCTCGTCCAGTCGCTGCTTGCCCTGTGGCTTTTCGAAAAATTCGACCTGTCGCTTTCGGAAGCGGGCTTTTTCTTCTTCTGGTCCGGCGTGCTTTCGGCGTTCTCATTCCCCGTTGCCGCCTGGCTGTCGCGGCACATCGGACTCATCAACACGATGGTGTTCACACACATTCCGTCCAGCATCGCCCTGATGCTGGCGGCGCTTGCGCCGACGCTCCCTCTGGCGCTCGCCCTGCTGCTGATCCGTGCCGCGCTTTCGCAGATGGACGTCCCGACGCGCTCATCTTACGTCATGGCGGTCGTCACGGAGGCGGA
>NZ_JAMYUA010000155.1:0-526 GCF_040322715.1 Mesorhizobium sp. M0106
GCCGAAGCGAGCGCGCCAACCGCGGCTGCGAGCGCACCCACAAGGCTGTAGCGCGCGAACATCTTGGTCCGCGCGGCGTCGGTGACTTCGCGTGTGAGGACGGCATGCTCTAAGGGCACGAACACGCTGACGCTGCCGGCCGACGGGTTGATGGTGCCTGCGAAGGCGATCACCAAAAGCAGCGCGTAGTCGTGGACCACAGCAAAGGCCACACCCGTGGCGACCATCAGACTGGCGGCGGCAAGCAGGAGTTGGCGGTGATCGTGTCGGGCACCAAGGAGTCCGACGGCGATGGTCAAGAGCGCTGAACCGAGCAGCGATCCGGTTGCAATGATGCCGACCTGCAGAGGCGCGAAGCCTAATGCGAGGAGATAGACCGGCAACAGAACGGCCACGAAGCCATCGCCCATGTCGCGCAGGGCTCGGGCCGCAAAAAGAAAAGTCGCCGGGCGGATCTGCTGCACTGGTCTAGCCTGCCCTCATCACCTGCGTTGGCGTCAACGGCTTTGGCAGCGTCGCTCGACAG
>NZ_JAMYUA010000156.1:0-510 GCF_040322715.1 Mesorhizobium sp. M0106
GTGTCCGGTGCATGTGTTGCTGTTCCGCGTTCCCCTTGGTCCCCGGCCTTGGCTCCACCAGCTCCGCCGCCGGTTGTCCGGCTTTGTTCGTCGGCTTCGCAGCTACTATGCCGGAGTCAGACTTCTCTGGATCGTGCATCAACGGCTACGGCTCCTCGCCTTCCCGTTGCGGACCATCCCCCCGTACTCCTGGGGCGTATGGCCAATCCAGAGATCTCCCGGTTCCCGCACAAGGAGCTTCCGCACATGCCAGGGTCTCAGACCACGCCGGATCGAACAGGCGCTCGCGAAAACGCGCCCGTCCATTTCGCCTTCCGCTAAATTAACGGCGTCGGCATCCGGAACAAATTCCCTTTCGTGGCTCAATGGCTGGCCTATGCACTCCCCTACCGACGCTTCGCCGGCATCCTCGCGGATGTCTGCGCACGGCTCGGGGCCGATGTGGATCGCTATTCCTTCATCGCAGTGGACTTCCACCACCTACTCCTTGCCGGTCTCCCGGCGCACTAA